>NZ_JBSXPP010000016.1:0-157855 GCF_054073305.1 Mycolicibacterium sp. CBM1
AGCAAGTTCTAGAGTCCTGTAGCCCGATGGTGGGCGAGAAGGGACGATGAACGTATGGCTGGTCGGAAGCGGAACTCCGCAGAAGACATCGTGCGCAAACTGCGCCGTGCGGACGAACTGGCCGCCGAAGGCAAGACCGGCGAGGAAATCGCAGCCGAACTCGAGGTGTCTGCGGCGACGTTGTACAACTGGCGTCGCGCCTACGGCGGGATGGACACCGATGCCGCCAAGGAACTCAAGGAATTGCGCGAACAGAACGCCCGACTGAAGCGATTACTGGCCGAGGCCGAGCTGGTCAAAGACGCCTTGCGGGAGGTCGCAAAGGGAAAATTTTAGGCCCAGCTGCCAAGCGCCGCGCCGTCGGCATGCTCACCTCCATGATGGGCATGTCGGAACGGTTGGCGTGCAAAGCCGTTGGGCTGCCCCGCTCCACCTGCCGTCGCCTGCCGTTGTCGCAGACCCCCGCCGATCCCGATGCCGAGATGCGGGCCTGGCTGCGCACGTACGCGACGAAGAACCCATGCCATGGGTTCCGCCGTGCCTGGGCGGCGTTGCGCTACGACGAGCGCCGTGAGGTCAATTTGAAGAAGATCCACCGGCTGTGGCGCGAGGAAGGGCTGCAGGTGCGGGTGCACAGTCCGCGCAAGCGGGCCGGGGTGTCGTCGATCCCATCGATCGAGGCCGATGCCCCGAACGTGGTGTGGGCGATCGACTTCCAGTTCGATTCCACCGTCGACGGCAAGGCCATCAAGATCGCCTCGATGATCGACGAGCACACCCGCGTCTCACTGCTGCACATCGTTGAGCGGTCGATCACCGCCGACCGACTCGTCGCCGATCTCGCCAACGTGTTCGCCGCAGCGGGTGGGCCGCCGAAGGTGCTGCGGATGGACAACGGTCCGGAGTTCATTTCCCAAGCGCTGCAGCAGTTCTGTGACGGTCGGACTGGTATGTCGTATATCCCGCCAGGAGCGCCATGGAACAACGGACACATCGAATCGTTCAACAACCGACTACGCAAGGAGTGCCTCAACCGCAACCACTGGAACACCCTGCTCGAAGCCCGCGTGGTCATCGGCGACTTCAAGCACGAACACAACTACCGGCACCGCCACTCGGCCCTGGGCTACCGCACCCCGGCCGAGTACGCTGCCGTCTGCAGCTGCACCCACACCCCGATGGACTGCAACATCAACTGAAACTGGATCACACCACCCCGACTCAAGAACCGGGTGGACTCAGAATCGGGGACTCGCCAGCACGGCTGGGTGTCCGCGGCTCAATGCGTTACGCGGCGTGACACACGCCGATGGGACCGCGGCGTCAGACCAAGAGCGTTAGTTGATGCACGCGAAGCCGATTTGGCCGGATCGGTATTGATGTTGCGTAAGGATTCAAGCATCGCGTCTACGTCCGCATTCGTCATGCGCCATTGCCGCCCGAATTTGCGGGCGGGAACGCGGCCCGCGCGGATCTGCTCTTGCAGCCACCGCACGGATGGGGCGTTAATAGCGGCGACCACCTCGTCGAGCGAGTAAGTGGCGATGATAGGGGCGGCAAGCGTCATGGCAGTGTCTCCCGGTATGTAGTTGTAGGTGAAGCAACGCGAACGCTACGTCAGCAGTTACTCAAAATGGCGCCATGGTGCCCCAAATGACGTCTCAAAGCATTAAAGCCGTTGAGGTATCAACACTTCGGCGTCACGTTGTGTGTCCCGTCCCGGCCGGGGTCGAGCTGAGCGGCAATCGCGGCGGCGACCGCCTTGCCGTGCGAACGGTCCAGATGTCCGTACACGCCGACAGTGACCTGAATCGACTCATGCCCGAGGTGCTGCTGAATGGCGGGCAGCGGGACACCAGCAGCGATCAACCAGCTCGCGCACGTGTGCCGCAGATCGTGAATGCGGGGCTTCACGTCAAGGCCCGACCGCTTGATCGCGGGCTGCCAATGGTTCTCGTGAAAGTTGTGGCCGCGCACCGGGGCGCCGCGGGTATTGGCGAACAGCCACTCACCGGAATAGTCAAGCTTGTCGAGCACGGCGGGGTCGACGTTGATCGTGCGACGGGAGCGGTTGGTTTTGGGGGCGCCGAGCGCGTAGCCGCCACTCTCGTACGTGCGTTTCCATGCGCGAGAGATACGCACCGTGCAGTCGTCCCGGTTGAC
The DNA here is from genome assembly GCF_054073305.1 of Mycolicibacterium sp. CBM1. Lineage (NCBI taxonomy): Bacteria > Bacillati > Actinomycetota > Actinomycetes > Mycobacteriales > Mycobacteriaceae > Mycobacterium > Mycolicibacterium sp. CBM1. The sequence continues at coordinate 2,164 of NZ_JBSXPP010000016.1, forward strand.
GTCGGAGGGGCGCAGTGCGGTGACCTCGCCCCAGCGCGCGCCGCTGGCGACCAAGAACTCCACGAGTGGTTGCCAACGCAGGGCAATGTTGTCGTGCAGCTTCGAGTACTGCTCTCTCGTGAGAAACACCATTTCGGCCCGCTCGGTACGCGGGACAGCGACGAGCCCGGCGCCACCCACCGCCGGGTTGGACTTGATATGCCCGGCGCTCGCCGCAACGTTGAGCGCCGAGGACAAGAATCCGTGCTTGTTCCGGATCGTCTTTTCGGCGAGGCCCCGCTCGTCGGCGAGCCACCGCACCCACTTGGCGACGTCTTCAGCCGTCAGCGCCGCGAGCGGAATCGCGGCGAGCACCGGCGCGATGTCTTTCTCGACGACCTTGCGATAGTCGTAAATGGTCGACTTCTCGACGCCGGTCTTGTGGTCGAGGTAATGGTTAAGCCAGGCGCCGAGCGTGTAGTGACGGGCGCTCGCGTCTGTCGACTCCAATACCTCCAGCGCCTTGGCCGGGCCTAGCTGATCGCACATCCGTTTGAACTCGACGGCCCGAGCAGCGTCGTCGAACGAGGTTGACGTCTCCTTGCCGTTCAGCCGATAGCGGACCTGCGTGTATGTGCTGCCGTCTTTGCGGGTGCCCGGCCGGAGCGATGCCATAGGCGTGGATACTAACGAAATGTGGATGGCAGTGTGGATATAGAAACGCCCCAATCAGAGAATATTTCTCTGACCAGGGCCTTCACAGGTGGAGCTGCCGGGAATTGAACCCGGGTCCTACGGCATTCCCTCAAGGCTTCTCCGTGCGCAGTTCGCTATGTCTCTACTTGGATCTCCTGCTCACGCGAACAAGTCAGGATGACGATCCCAGTCGCTGTTTGATGTCCCTACGGGTCCCGCGACCGAACCCGTAGGTGGGTCCCTCTAGCTGATGCCAGGGTCCGGGCCGAGGGCGCTCCCGGTCTGACAGACACGCAGTCGCTTAGGCAGCGAGTGCGTAGTCGCGCTGATGAGAATCGGCGCTTAATTGGTTGCAACGACGCTTACGGTGGTCATTTGCCTGCACCGGCACGCTTCCCTTGATTCGATGCGCGAAGTCGAAACCGTTCAGCCCCTCGCACCCTGGCCGAACTCCGGCCAGACGAACCATGCTACGCGATGTATAACCGCGAACTGAAGTGCATTAATTCCCGCGTCGAGATCGACGTTGCGACGGCCTTCTCCTGGGACTTCTCCCGCCGTTTGTCGGTTTCGGCGCGGAGAAAATGAGACTCTGTCTATTCTGAGCCGATGTCTGACGGCCTGCGGGTTCGCAAGCGGCAGCGGACCCGCGAACGCATCGCCACCGCGGCCGCCCATCTGGTCATGCGTGACGGCCTGGCGGCCACCACCGCCGACCGGATCGCCGAAGAGGCCGATATCGCGCGCGCCACGTTCTTCCGCTACTTCGAATCCAAGGAGTACGCCGTCGCCGAGGGCTTCACGTCGACGTGGACCGCGGCGATCACCGACGCGCTGCGCCGCCAACCACCGCAGCTGTCCCCCACCGCGGCATTGACCGCCGCGTTCAGTGAACTCGCCGCCGACTTCGATGTCGTCGGCAATCAGATCGCCGAGATCGAACTGCGCACTCGCGAGTCGCTGAGCCTGCGGGCCTGGACGCTGCTGTGCTACCTGAACTTCGAGACCGCGATCGCCGAGTCCATCGCCGCTCGGCTGCCCGGCCTGGGCGTCGACGACCCGCGTCCCCGGCTGATCGGCGCGCTGGCGATGGCGGCGGTCCGCATCAGCATCGACGACTGGCTGCGCGACGGCGGCTCGCTGGCTGACCGCATCTCCCGCGCCGTCAACGCAGTGGTTGTCCGCCCGATCAACGAACGAGGTCCCGATGAGTGGTGAGAAGTCCCTGGAGGCGTGGGCCTTCGTCCGCACGGTGCTCGACGACCTGACCGCGCAGATCACCGCCGACGCCCGTGACGAGCGTGAGCTGCTCGAGGGTCTGCGAGTGCTCAACCGGGTCAGCGCGCTGTGCACCGAACTGTCCGTCGACTCCGATCCCGACCATCCGCACTTCGTCGACATGAGCACCCCGTTCCGCTTCGTCGGCGGCCCCAACCCGCACGGTTCCTACCCGCTGGCCATGATCAGTGCCGACCGCGCCTACCGGGTCACCGGAAGCCGCGGCACGTCGACCTATCTGGGGTTGCAGGTGCTGGCCGGCACCGGAATGAACCCGCGCCGGATGAGCGACTACCTGTCCGACCGTGACCTCATCCTGGACGCCGACGGCCGCTTCGACATCGTCTTCGCCGCCGATCGCCCCGCCGATCTGGCCGGCGCACAGTGGGTGCAGATCCCTGCGGACGCCACGTCGATCGTGGTGCGCGACTACATTGCCGACCCCACCACGGAAACCGCTGCCCAGCTGAACATTTCACGGATCGGCCAGGCGCCCCCACCGGTGCCGCTGACCGACGATCAGCTGGCCGCGCAACTGACCGCGATGGGATGGACGATCGTCAAGCTGACCACTTTGCACCGCACCGTGCGGCCCGACCTGCTGGAGACGCCCAACATTCTGATCACCTCCGGCGCGGAGAATCTCGGCGGCGAGAACACCACCCCGGACAACCTCTACATGCTCGGCATGTTCTCGCTCGAGCCGCACCAGAACCTGCACCTGCAGTTCCGCCCACCCGAAACCCGGTATTGGTCGGTCACACTGGAGAGCATCTGGCATGAATGCCTCGAGCCGCTGACCACAACCAGTTCGGTGACCAACAAGGGCATCACCCCGGACGCCGACGGCTACGTCCGGCTGAGCATCGGCGCCGAGGACGACGACACCGGCTACTGGCTGGACACCGGCGGACGGGAGCGGGGCTTCGTCATCGTCCGGTGGCTGGACAACCCGAACGCCCCCGACGTCACAGTTCGTCTGCAGGACAGGAAGACTCAGCGATGACCAGTGCTATCGCCGCCCGGTTGGACCCGGAGACGCTGATCGAGCAGGCCTGCGAATTGGCCGGCAGTGACAACTTCGGCGAAGACGACGGCTGGCGCGAGAACCTCGACCGGCTGGTCGACGACCTGGTCGCCGAGGCGGACCTGTCGCCACTGGGCGTCGAGATCGCCGCCGGCGACATCGTCGTCCCACTGCGAAACCGGCTGCAGATCACCGCATGGCGCGCCGCCCACCCCGAGGTCGCCGGCGAACGGATCGAAGCACCGATCGTCATCATGGGTCAGCCCCGCACCGGGACCACGATCCTCTACGACCTGCTCACCCAGGATCCCGATCTGCGGGCGCCATTGACGTGGGAGGTGGACCGCCCCTTCCCCGTCCCGCAACCCGACACCTACCAGACCGACCCGCGGATCGAGGAGATCCAAGCCCAGCTGGAAATGGTCGAGCAGCTGATGCCCGGATTCATGAAGTGGCATCCGATGGGCGCGCGGCTCGGCCAGGAATGTGTGCGGATCACCGCCGGGACGTTCTGCAGCATGATCTACAGCACGCAGTATCGGCTGCCCAATTACGCGCACTGGCTGATGCACGAGGCCGACCACAGTGCGGCTTACCGCTACCACCGCAGGTACTTGCAGCACCTGCAGTCCGGGGTGCCCGGGCAGTGGCTGCTCAAGACCCCGGCGCACCTGTGGCAGCTGGACACGCTCATCGCCGAGTACCCCGACGCGATCCTGGTGCAGACCCACCGCGACCCGCTGGTGGTGATCTCCTCGATCAGCGCTCTGATGGCGCATCTGCAGAAGCTCGCCAGCGACGGGGCATCCGTGCGCCGCACCGCCGGGCAGTGCAGCGCCGAGATGCTGCTCGGCCTGGAGCGCGGGATGAGGATGGTCGACGACGGGGTGATCGCCGAGGACCGCATCATCGATGTCCGGTTCGCCGACTTCATGGCCGACCCGTTCGCCACCATCAGGACCGTCTACGAGCGGATCGGCCGGGATCTCACCCCGGTCGCCGAACAGCGGATGCGCGAACATCTTTCGGCCAACCCCGGGGACGGCGGCGGAAGCCGCTATCGGTGGGCCGACACCGGACTCGACTCCGCCGAGTTGCGCGAGAAGGTGCGCGCCTATCAGCAGCGCTACGACGTGCCCACCGAACCGCTGCGCTGAGCGCGGTCAGCGCAGCGAGATCATCGCGACGGCGGTCAGCGCCAGCACCATGCCGACGACCTGCCAGCGGGTGACCCGCTCGCGCAGCACCACGATCGCCAGCAGCACCGTGGCCGCCGGATAGAGCGACATGAGCACACTGGCCAGCGAGAGCATCGAGGCCTGCAACGCCAGCAGCATCGCCACGTTGGCGCCGGTATCCAACAGCGCGGCCGCCAACGCCAGCTTCAACGGAAAGCCGCGCGGTGCACGGAAATTGCCGGAACCGGCCGCCACCGCGAGCACGATCGCGGTCGCCGAGAGCCGCGCGAAGAACAGCGGCCACAGCCGAGCGTCGACCGGTGCCTGGTGGATCAGCACGAAGTTCAGCCCGAAGGCCAGACCCGAACCGATCGTCAGCCACGCGACAGACGCCGTGAAGCGGTGCGGACGGCTGTCCTGGTCAGTGGCCTCCCGGCTTACCAGCACGACGGCCAGCAGAGCCAGCACCGTCCCGACCCCGGCGAGCACCCCGGGCCGCTCACCCAGCGCCAACCCCACGCTGACCGGAACCGCGGCCACCAGCACCGCGGTCAGCGGCGAGACCACCGAGATCGGGCCCGAACCAAGCGCAGCGTAGAACCACCACACCCCGAAGGCCTGGCTCACTCCGCACAGCAGGCCCCACACCACCGCGGGCGTGGTGACCGTTCCCCCGACGACGGCCGCCAAGATCCCGAGCAGGACCATCGCCACCGGATAGGAGACCAGCACCACCCGCAGCGCGGCCACTCGCCGGGACGCGATTCCGCCGACGAAATCACTGATGCCGTAACCGACGGCGGAAGTCAGCGCGAGCAGAACCCCGATCAGGAGATGCCCTTGGCCCGGCGGCCGAGTTCTCGGATCACCTCGCGCTCGGCGTCACGGCGCGCCAGATCTTGGCGCTTGTCGTGCGCCTGCTTACCGCGCGCCAGCGCCAACTCCACCTTGACTCTGCCGTCGGTGAAGTACAGCGACAGTGGCACCAGGGTCAGGTTGCCGTCGCGGATCTTGCCCACCAGCGTGTCGATCTGGCTGCGGTGCAACAACAGCTTGCGGTTGCGTCGCGGCGCATGGTTGGTCCAGGTGCCGTGGTGATATTCGGGGATGTGCAGGTTGCGCAGCCAGATCTCGCCGTCGTCGACGGTCGCGAAGGCGTCGGCCAGCGAGGCATGACCCTCGCGCAGGCTCTTGACCTCGGTGCCCTGCAGCACCACCCCGGCCTCGTAGGTGTCGAGGATCGAATAGTTGTGACGCGCCTTGCGGTTGGTGGCCACGACCTTCTTACCGCCCTTGACATCACCTGCCTTGCTGGCCGGCAGCTTCTTGGCCACGGCTACCTCCGCACGTATAGGCGCAGCGTCACATAGCCTGTGACACCGGCCATCAACACGCCGACGGCGAACATGATCGGTGAGATGTAGAGAATGTCGGCGTAGTCGATCCTGGCGATCAGGTTGGCTTGGTAGAACTGGTTGAGCGCGTTCTCCAGGAACGCCGCCCGCACCACGATCAGCCCCACGATCGCGATCACCACACCGATCGTCGCTGCCAGCACCGCCTCCAGCAGGAAGGGCAGCTGGGTGTACCACCGCGTGGCGCCCACCATCCGCATGATGCCGATCTCGGTTCGTCTGGTGTATGCCGCGACTTGAACCATGTTGGCGATCAACAGGACCGCACCGATCGCCTGCACCACCGCCACTGCGAACGCCGCACTGGACAGCCCGTCGAGCACCGCGAAGAGCCGGTCGATCAGCTCCTTCTGGTTGAGCACGTTTAGCACACCCGGCTGCCCCTGCATCGCGGCGTCGAAATCCTTGTGCTGCTCGGGATTGTCGAGCTTGACGATGAACGACGCCGGGAAGGAGTCCTTGCTCGCGACATCCTTGTACTGGGGGAACTTGCGGATCGCGTCGTTGTAGGCGTCGTCGCGATCCAGGAACCGCACCGACTTCACGTCGTTGCGCGCCTCGATCTTGGCGCGCAACGCCTTGCACTGGTCGGCGTCACACGTCGGGTCGTTGGCCGAGAGGTCGTTGGTGAGGAACACCTGGGTCTCGACGCGATCGAGATAGATGTCGCGGGAGTGGTCGGCGAGCCGCACCACCAGCAGCCCGCCCCCGAACAGACCGATGGAGATCGCCGTAGTCAGGATCATCGCCACCGTCATGGTGACGTTGCGGCGAAGTCCGGTGTAGACCTCGTTGAGCAGGAAGCCGAAGCGCACTATCGATCCATTCCGTAGACACCACGCTGCTCGTCGCGGACGAGTCTGCCCAAGGACAGCTCCACCACACGCTGCCGCATGGAGTCGACGATGTGGTGGTCGTGGGTGGCCATCAACACGGTGGTGCCCGTCCGGTTGATCCGTTCGAGCAGATCCATGATGTCCTTACTGGTCTCTGGGTCGAGGTTTCCGGTGGGCTCGTCGGCCAGCAGCACCAGCGGACGGTTGACGAACGCCCGCGCGATCGCGACGCGCTGCTGCTCGCCGCCGGACAGCTCGCCGGGCAGCCGGTTGGCTTTGCCGGACAAGCCCACCATCTCGAGCACCTCGGGTACCACCCGGTTGATGGTGTCGGGCTTCTTGCCGATCACCTCCAAGGCGAAGGCGACATTCTCGAACACCGACTTCTGCTGCAGCAGCCGGAAGTCCTGGAACACACAGCCGATCACCTGCCGCAGCTTGGGGATGTGCCGGCCGGACAATTTGTTGACGTGGAACTTCGAAACCTGGATTTCGCCGGAGGTGGGCGTCTCCTCGGCGAGCAGCAGCCGCATGAAGGTCGACTTGCCCGAACCCGACGGACCGATGAGGAAGACGAACTCACCCTTGCCGATCTTGACGCTGACATTGTCGAGGGCTGGCCTAGCCGACGACTTGTACTGCTTGGAGACATGGTCAAGGGTGATCATCACGGCACGCCAGTGTAGCCGTCCGGGCCCGGCGGCCCGGTCGGCCGGTTACAGCGTCGGCGCGGCAGGGGTCGACATGGGCCCTTGCCCCGGCGCTGGAGACGGCGTCGGGGTGGGTGCCGGAAGGCCGGGGACGGGCGGCTCCGTGGTGGTCGGGGACGTCGGCGAAGTCGGGGATGTCGGCGGAGTTTCGGTGGGACTCGGCTCGGTCGGTGACGTCGTGTCGGTCGGCGGCGTCGTTTCGGTCGTCGTCGTGGTGGTGGTCGTCGTCGGTGTCGTCGTCAGGGTGCGGCGTACATCGGTGCGCGGCACCCAGGTGTAGGACGGGTCCGGGATGAAGCCCGGTGGCACCACCTGGGTCGCCGGCGCCTGCTGCGTAGCCGGGGGTTCGTAGTTCTGGTAGATCACGAACAGCGCCACGAACGCCACCGCCAGCGCGACCGTCGATGTCCGGACCCAGCCGCCGGGCAGATACTTCGGCCACACGTGGTCGTCGCGCTTGCCCTTACGTGGCGAATCGCTCATCGCTGTGTTTCCTGACCTCGCGCGGCCACCTCGTCGCTCGTCCCCGACGGTGTCATCGTGCCCAGGGTGGGTGTTCTTTCCGCCGGTGAGGTGATGCCAGCCTGAGCCAGCGCGGCGATCACCATCACACGCAGCCGCCGGCCGACGTCGAACTGCTTACCGGGCAACGTGCGCGCCACGATACGCAGGTTGACCGTGTCGACCTCGAGGCTCTCCACGCCCATCAACGCCGGCTTGTCGAGCAGCAGCTTGCGCAGACCGTCGTCCTCCATGGCATCGCTGCAGACTTTCTGCAACAGGTCGTTGACCCGGTTGAGGTCCGCTGAGGTCGGTACCGGCACGTCGACGACCGCGCGCGCCCAGTCCTTGGACAAGTTCAGGGACCTGACGATGTTGCCGTTGGGGACGGTGTACATCTCCCCTTCGGGGGTTCTCAGTTTGGTCACCCGCAAGGTGACCTCCTCGACGGTGCCCAAAGAATCGTTGGGCGCCCCGACCATGCTCAGCTGGACCAGGTCACCGAAGCCGTACTGGCGCTCGGTAATGATGAAAAACCCCGCCAGCAGATCCTTCACCAGGTTCTGCGCACCGAAGCCGAGCGCGGCACCCAATACCGCCGCCGGGGCCGCCAGCGAACTGACCGGAATCGACAACACGTCACCGATCTCGACGACGACCATCACGAACAACAGCGCGATGGACACCCAGGACACCACCGACGCCACGGCCTGCTGATGCTTGGCGCTCTCGGTGCGCACGATCTGGTCGGTCTGCTGATACTGGGCGTCGATCCTGTGCGTGATCCGCCTGGCAAGCCACGAGATGAACCGTGCTCCCAGCAGACCACCGATCAGCAGCAACGCGATCCGCACACCCCTGGTGACGATCCACACGCCGTACTGGCCCTGCCAGAAGCCGGTCCAGTGCTCGAGCAGGCCGAAGGCCAGGAGATTAGTCGTCATCGCGCCGGTTGCGCCATCGGATCCCCGCCTCCAGGAATCCGTCGATGTCCCCGTCCAGGACCGCCGAAGGATTGCCGACCTCGTACTCGGTCCGCAGATCCTTGACCATTTGGTAGGGGTGCAGCACGTAGGAGCGCATCTGGTTGCCCCAGGAGCTTCCGCCGTCACCCTTGAGCGCATCCATCTCGGCGCGCTCCTCCTGTCGCTTGCGTTCCAGCAGCTTGGCCTGAAGCACGCGCATCGCCGAGACCTTGTTCTGCAGCTGCGACTTCTCGTTCTGGCAGGTGACGACGATGCCGGTGGGAATGTGCGTGAGGCGGACCGCCGAGTCGGTGGTGTTCACCGACTGGCCGCCGGGGCCGCTGGAGCGGTAGACGTCGACCCGCACGTCCTGCTCGGGGATGTCGATGTGGTCGGTGGTTTCGGTGACCGGCAGCACCTCGACGTCGGCGAACGACGTCTGGCGCCGGTTCTGGTTGTCGAACGGGCTGATCCGCACCAGCCGGTGGGTGCCCTGCTCGACCGACAGCGTGCCGTAGGCGTAGGGCGCGTGGACGGCGAACGTGGCGCTCTTGATGCCGGCTTCCTCGGCGTAGGACGTGTCGAAGACCTCGACGCCGTAGTGGTGCTGCTCGGCCCAGCGGATGTACATCCGCATCAGCATCTCGGCCCAGTCCGCGGCGTCCACACCGCCGGCCCCGGACCGGATGGTCACCAGGGCTTCTCGCTCGTCGTACTCGCCGGACAGCAGCGTGCGCACTTCAAGCGTCTCGATGTCGGTCTGCAGCGACTTCAGTTCGGCGTCGGCCTCGGCGCGCGCCTCCTCAGCGGCGTTGCCCTCTTCCTCGTCGGCCATCTCGTAGAGCACGGGCAGGTCGTCGAGTCGCTGCCGCAGGCCTTCCACGCGGCGCAGTTCACCCTGGGCGTGCGACAGCTCGCTGGTGACCCGTTGGGCGTGACTCTGGTCGTCCCACAAGTTGGGATCGGCCGCCTCGTGCTCGAGCTTGTCGATCTTGGCGCGCAGACCATCGATGTCGAGCACCCGCTCCACCGTGGTGAGGGTGGTGTCCAGGGCGGCGATATCAGATTGACGGTCGAGGTCCACGGGTTCTCAGGGTACCGGCGCCGCGATGCGGTGTGATCCGCGGCAGCTCCTGGGAGTTCTGGGGTGCATAACCAGGTTCCGCGTTTAACATCACTTTCGTACCTAGGGTGTGTGCCGCGCGATCCTCCGCCGCGGCGCGTCTCGACTGCGGCGAGCAGCCCATCGCGCGCAGCCGGGCTGATGAGAAAGCTCGAGAATGCGTCCTTACTATGTCGCGATCGTTGGTGCAGGCCCCTCCGGATATTTCGCGGCGGCGGCGCTGCTGAAGTTCGCCGATACGTCGGTCACCGCGGGCGGCCCCGACGTGCGGGTCGACATGCTCGAGATGTTGCCCACCCCTTGGGGTCTGGTCCGCTCCGGCGTTGCTCCGGATCACCCGAAGATCAAGTCGGTCTCCAAGACATTCGAGAAGACCTCGAACGACCCGCGGTTCCGTTTCTTCGGCAACCTGACCGTCGGCGAGGACGTGCGGGCCGACGAGCTGGCCGACCGCTACGACGCGGTGATCTACGCCGTGGGTGCACAGTCCGACCGGGCGCTGCACATCCCCGGCGAGGAACTGGCGGGCAGTGTGGCCGCCGTCGACTTCGTCGGCTGGTACAACGCTCACCCACACTTCGAGGACATGGCTCCGGACATCACCAGCGGCCGCGCCGTCGTCGTCGGCAACGGCAACGTCGCTCTCGACGTCGCCCGCATCCTGGTCACCGATCCGACCGTCCTGGCCAACACAGACATCGCCGACCACGCCCTGCAATCACTGCACGACCGCGGTGTCGACGAGGTGGTGCTGCTCGGGCGTCGCGGCCCGCTGCAGTCCACCTTCACCACCCTCGAACTGCGCGAGCTCGGTGAGCTGGAGGGCGTCGACATCGTGGTGGACCCGGCCGACTTGACCGACATCAGCGACGAGGACGCCGAGGCGGCGGGCAAGATCACCAAGGGCAACATCAAAGTGCTGCGCGACTATGCGCACCGCGATCACACCCCGGGGCACCGCCGCATCGTGTTCCGATTCCGCACCTCCCCGATCGAGATCCGCGGGACTGAGCGGGTCGAGGAGATGGTCCTCGGCCGCAACGAGCTGGTGTCCGACGAGAGCGGACGAGTCGTCGCCAAGGACACCGGTGAGCGCGAGACGCTGCCGGTGCAGCTGGTGGTCCGTGCAGTCGGTTACCGCGGTGTACCGGTGCCCGGCCTGCCGTTCGACGAGAGCTCCGGGACCATCCCGCATTCGGCGGGCCGGGTCGCCGGCCGCGCCAAGGAGTACGTCGTGGGCTGGATCAAGCGCGGGCCGTCGGGGATCATCGGCACCAACAAGAAGGACTCCCAGGACACCGTCGACACCCTGCTGGCCGATCTGCAGGAGGCCCAGCTGCCCGACCTTGCGCCGGACTACCCCGACGAGTTGGTCAGGTGGCTGGTGGACCATCAGCCGCTGCTGGTCACCGACGACCACTGGCAGCTGATCGACGCCTACGAGCGCACGGCCGGCGAACCGCACGGCCGCCCGCGGGTGAAGATTGCCAACGTGGCCGAGCTGTTGCGCATCGGCCACGGCTGACCTCAGACCTTCGCACCCACCGATTCGGGGCACTCGGGCTCGACGGACAGACCGCTGACCGGACCGATCGAGCGGGCGACCAGCGGAGCCCCGGCGGCCAGCAGCGCCAGCAGTGCCGCGACGGCAACCACCGCGAACGGGCCGTGCGCGTCGGCGACCACGCCGCCGAGCGCCGTTCCGACCGCACCACCGGCCAGCGCACCACTGTTCAACCAGCCGAAGGCCTCGGCTGTCGAGTCCTGGTCGGTCTCGCGCGACACCATTACATAGATCGCGGCCAGCGCCGGGGCGAAGCCCAGACCGGAGGCGAACAGCGCCGCCAGCTGCAGGGCAAAACCGTCGACCAACCCGAAGACCAGCGTGCCCGCGGCGACCACGGTCATCGCAGCCGCCAGTCCGCGCACGCCCAACCGGCGGTGACCGAACACCACTCCGCCGACCAGTGACCCGAGACTGGCCACGCCCAGCGCGATGCCCGCCGACAGGTTGTGGTTGCCGTACAGCGCCAGCACACCGACCTCCAGCGCCATGAACGACGCCACCAGCGCGAGGCTGACGATCATGGCCAGGATGACCGCGCGGTTGGCCAGTACCTTGCCGAACGCCACCGCGCTGCGGACCATCTGGGGCCGGAAGTTACGGGCACTGGTCAGGAACCAGGCGGTTCCCGCGACGGTGACCGCCGCGGAGAAGATCAGGGGGATGGCGGTGGAGATCGTCGAGGCGAGGAAGGTCGCGGCGACGGGCCCGACCACCCAGATCAGCTCCTGCGCGGTGGTGTCGAGCGCGAACAGCGCCCGCAGCCCGTCGCCGGGCACCATCTGGGGGTAGAGGGTCCGCACCGCGGGCAGCAGCGGCGGGACCGAGGCCCCGATGGCGAAGCCCAGAACCATCAGCAGTCCGGCGGGCACGTGGAGGAGCGCCAGCGCCACCATGCTCACGCCGTTGACCACCGCAGCCGACACCAGCGTGGTGACCATGCCCAGGCGGCCAAGTAGGCGCGCGGTCATGGGCATGGCCAGCGCTTCGCCGATGCTCGTACAGGCCACGACCGCTCCGGCGACGGCGTAGGAACCGGTTCGCGCCTGCACATGCAGCAGGATCGCGAGCGACAGCATGCCCAGGGGTAGACGCGCGAACAGCTGCGAGGCGGTCACATTGACCACGCCCGGCACCCGAACGAGCTCGATGTAGGCGCGCACCGTTATCACTTCCTTACTAGATCAATCACGCCCCATCACTGTACCGTCCGGACGGTACAGGCCGAAAGCGAATAACTAGCGAATAAACTCGGGGCGATGACGACCTCGCGCGAGCGCATTCTCGACGCCTACGCCGAGGCGCTCGCCGTCGACGGGGAACGCCACGCCACCCTGGAGGCGGTCGCGACCCGGGCCGGCGTGTCCAAGGGCGGCCTGCTCTACCACTTCCCCAGCAAGGACAACCTGGCCGAAGCGTTGTGCGATCGGCTGGTCGCATTGGCCGCCGACGACATCGACGAAATGCGCAATGCTCCCGACGGTCCGGCCCGGCATTACATCCGCACCTCGCACTACGCCGACACCCAATTGGACCGCACGCTGGTCGCGGTGGCGCGGCTCCAACAGGCCGGCGACCCGCGGGCACGCGCCGCCATTGAGCTGATCTCCGATCAGTGGCTCAGCGTCCTGCACGAGGCGATCGGCGATCGGGACATCGCCCGCGCGATCAAGCTCATCGGCGACGGCCTCTACCACAACGCCCTGTCCAGCGCCCTCGGCGGCCAGCACATCCGCACCGAGCTCGACGAGGGCCTGCTGGCGGTCATCGACCGACTCGTCGGCCGCCGCCTCGACGCGCCCCTGCCCTGACTCGGAACAGTCGCCCTAATGCAGGTCGGGGGTCGGCTGCTCCGGCGGGGCGAAGTACCAGTTGTCCGGATTCTTCGGCGAATAGACGACGGGGATGAGCTGACCCATCGTCGGCCAGCTGTCCACGTCGACGGCCATCCGTTGGTACACCACATGCTCGACGACCGTGGGGCCGGTGATGACGCCGCTGATAGTGACGTACTGCTCGCCGGGGACGTCCGGGCGCGGGCTGACCCCCGTGACCAGCAGGGTGCCCTGGGCCATCTCGCCGCGCGGGCCGCGGCGCCTCAGCCGCGGGCCCAGCACGAGGACCAACGCACCGACGATCAACAGCAGCACCGCGAATTCCCACATGACGCCCATGGTAGGACTGCTGGCATGAGCGGCCATGGCGTACAAGCAGACCTCGCAGTGGCGTTGGACCTCGCCGAGCGGGCCGACGCGATCACCTCAGACCGATTCGGCGCGCTGGATCTGCGGGTCGACACCAAGCCCGACCTGACCCCGGTGACCGACGCCGACGAGGCCGTCGAGGCCGCCGTGCGGGAGATCCTCGCCCGCGAGCGACCCGAGGATGCGGTACTGGGCGAGGAGTACGGCGGCACCGCGGTGTTCGAAGGCCGCCAGTGGGTCATCGACCCGATCGACGGCACCAAGAACTTCGTCCGCGGCGTTCCGGTCTGGGCGAGTCTGATCGCCCTGCTCGAGGACGGCGTACCGGTGGTCGGCGTCGTGAGCGCGCCCGCCCTGAACCGCCGCTGGTGGGCCGGGCGCGGTCTCGGAGCGTTCGGCTCCGTCGGCGGCGGGGCGCCGCGCAACCTCGCGGTCTCGGGGGTGGCGGCGCTGGACTCGGCCAGCCTGTCGTTCTCCAGCCTGTCCGGATGGGCCGACCTCGGCCGGCGCGAGGCGTTCATCGAGCTGACCGACGCGGTGTGGCGGGTGCGGGGATACGGCGACTTCTACTCGTACTGCCTGGTCGCCGAGGGCGCCGTCGACGCCGCCGCCGAGCCCGAGGTCAAGCTCTGGGACCTCGCGGCGCTGGACATTCTGGTGCGCGAGGCCGGCGGCACCTTCACCAACCTGGCCGGCGATCCGGGCCCACACGGCGGCAGCGCGGTGGCCACCAACGGCCTGCTGCACGACGCCGTGCTGAGCCGCCTGGGCGTGTGAACCACCTAACAGACCGGGCTCACCTTACTCTGGAGTAAGATAGCGTTCAGGAGTTCTGTTCAGCACCGCCCACCGTCGCCGAGGCTGCCAATGACCAACACCCTTCCGCCCAAGTCCACCAACCCGCGTGCCCGTGACAGCGCGGTCGGACAGTACAAACACCGGCGCTCGGCCACCGACATCGGCCTGGCGATCATCACACCGCTGATCGGTCAGGAGTTCCTGGACCGCTACGGCCTGCGCGACCCGATGAACCGGGGCCTGAAATATGGTGTCAAGCAAGCATTCTCGACCGCAGGGGCGGCGACCCGGCAGTTCAAGAAGATCCAGGGCCTGGGTAAAGCACCGACTCGCCTGCGACCCAGCGGCGCCGACTACTTCGATCTCACCCCCGACGACGACCAGAAGATGATCGTCGAGACGGTCAACGAGTTCGCCGCGGAGATTCTTCGTCCGGCTGCCCACGACGCCGACGACGCGGCCGCCTATCCCCCGGATCTGATCGCCAAAGCGGCCGAACTCGGCATCACCGCGATCAACGTGCCCGAGGATTTCGACGGCATCGCCGAACATCGCAGCACGGTGACCAACGCACTGGTCGCCGAGGCCATGGCCTACGGCGACATGGGGCTGGCGCTGCCGATCCTGGCGCCCGGCGGGGTGGCGTCCGCGCTGACCCACTGGGGCAGCGCGGATCAGCAGGCCACCTATCTGGCGGAGTTCGCCGGCGACCGGGTGCCGCAGGCCTGCGTGGCCATCGCCGAGCCGCACGCCCTGTTCGATCCGACCGCACTGAAGACCACCGCGGTGCGCACGCCCAGCGGCTACCGGCTCGACGGAGTCAAGTCGCTGGTGCCCGCCGCCGCAGACGCCGAATTATTCATCATCGCAGCACAATTGAACGGAAAGCCGACGCTGTTCATCGTCGAATCGGCCACCGCGGGGCTGTCAGTGACCCCCGACCCGAGCATGGGCATCCGCGCCGCCGCACTGGGCCGAGTCGAGTTGGACAAGGTGTCGGTGCCGCTGTCGGCGCGCCTCGGCGGCGGCGGCGCCGACGAAGCCGACTACGCCCGGTCCTACTCGGAGGCCATCGCGCTGTCCCGGCTGGGCTGGGCGGCGTTGGCCGTGGGAACCTCACATGCGGTGCTGGACTACGTCATTCCCTACGTGAAGGACCGGGAAGCGTTCGGCGAACCCATCGCCCGCCGCCAGGCGGTGGCGTTCATGTGCGCCAACATCGCCATCGAGCTCGACGGGCTTCGGCTGATCACCTGGCGCGGCGCCGCCCGCGCCGAGCAGGGGCTGCCGTTCGCGCGGGAGGCCGCCCTGGCCAAGAAACTCGGCACCGACAAGGGCATGCAGATCGGCCTCGACGGCGTCCAGTTGCTCGGCGGTCACGGCTACACCAAGGAACACCCGGTCGAACGCTGGTATCGCGATCTGCGCGCTATCGGCGTCGCCGAGGGTGTCGTCGTTCTCTGAGTCCTTTCCCGAACGCTACCGGTCAACGAACGGAAAACACTGTCATGGCAATCAATCTCGAAATGCCGCGCAAGCTGGAAGCCGTGATCGAGAAGGCTCACCAAGGCGCAGCGGAGATGTTGCGCCCCATCTCGCGCAAGTACGATCTCGACGAGCACGCCTACCCCGTCGAGCTCGACACCCTGGCCACCCTGTTCGAGGGGATCTCCGAAGCCAACACCATCTCCTTCGCCGGCACGGAGGCTTTCCGCGACAGCGAAAGCGGACCCAAGGGAAACATCAACGGCGGCAACATGTCAGCGTTGCTCAACGCCCTCGAGATCTCCTGGGGGGACATCGCGCTGCTGCTGTCGGTGCCCCGTCAGGGACTGGGCAACGCCGCGATCTCCGGGGTTGCCACCGACGAACAACTCCAGCGGTTGGGCAAGAACGTGTGGGCCGCCATGGCCATCACCGAGCCCTCGTTCGGGTCGGACTCTGCAGCGGTGTCCACCACTGCGGTTCTCGACGGCGACGAGTACGTGATCAACGGCGAGAAGATCTACGTCACCGCCGGCTCGCGCGCCACTCACATCGTGGTGTGGGCGACGCTGGACAAGTCTAAGGGCCGTGCCGCTATCAAGTCGTTCATCGTGCCGCGCGACCATCCCGGCGTCACGGTCGAGCGGCTGGAACACAAACTGGGCATCAAGGCCTCCGACACCGCGGCGATCCGCTTCGACAATGCCCGCATCCCGAAGGAGAACCTGCTCGGCAGCCCCGAGATCGAGGTCGAGAAGGGCTTCGCCGGGGTCATGGAGACCTTCGACAACACCCGCCCGATCGTAGCGGCCATGGCCGTCGGCGTGGCCCGGGCCGCTTTGGAGGAACTGCGCCAGATCCTGATCGACGCCGGTGTGCAGATCGACTACGACAAGCCGGCCCACGCCCAGAGCGCGGCAGCCGCGGAGTTCCTGCGGATGGAGGCCGACTGGGAAGCCGGCTATCTGCTGACCGTGCGCTCGGCATGGCAGGCCGACAACGGGATTCCCAACTCCAAAGAGGCGTCGATGGGTAAGGCCAAGGCCGCCAGAGTGGCCAGCGACGTCACCCTCAAGTCCGTCGAAATGGCCGGCACCACCGGGTATTCCGAGCAGACGCTGCTGGAGAAGTGGGCCCGCGACTCGAAGATCCTGGACATCTTCGAAGGTACCCAGCAGATCCAGCAGTTGGTGGTGGCGCGCCGACTGTTGGGCTTGTCGTCCACCGAGCTGAAGTAGTCAGGCCACTGTCGTCAGGCCACGGTCGTCAGGCCGCGGCGGTCAGCTCGCGCTGGGTCTCCGCACCGAGTTGGATGTCTGCCACGGCGAGGTTTTCCTCCAGGTGGGCCAACGAGGACGTGCCCGGGATCAGTAGCACGTTGTCGGCCACGCCGAGCGTCCAGGCGAGCGCGATCTGGGCTGGGGTTCTCCCCAGTTGCTCGGCGGCCCGTTGGATGACATGGTGCGACAGAACCGGATTCACCTCGTGGAAAGCCGAACCGAGCGGGAAGAACGGCACGAACGCGATGTCGCGGGCGATGCACTCGTCGAGCACCGCCTGTGACGAACGGTCGACGAGGTTGAACGGGTTCTGCACGCAGGCGATGTCGGTGAGGTCCAGGGCATGCAGCAGCTGTTCGTGATTGACGTTGCTCAGCCCGATACCGTTGATCAGCCCCTCGTCGCGGGCAGTGATCATCACGCCGAGCTGGTCGGTGAACAGCTGGTTGGTCTCGCCGTCGTCCATCAGCCGCAGGTTGACCGCCGCCAGCCGGTCGGTGCCCAGGGCGCGAAGGTTCTCCTCGATACCGGCGCGCAGTCGGTGCGGTTCGGCGTCCGGCAACCATGCGCCCGCGCCGTCCCGCCTGGCACCGACCTTGCTGACCAGAGCGAGGTTCTCGGGGTACGGGTGCAGCGCCTCGCGGATGAGTTCGTTGGCGACGTCGGGACCGTAGAACTGGGCGGTGTCGATGTGATCGACGCCGCGATCGACCGCCCTGCGCAGCACGGCCAACGCCTGATCACGGTCACGGGGAGGCCCGAAGACGCCGGGGCCGGGCAGTTGCATGGCACCGAATCCGACACGGTGGACGTCGAAGCCCGCAAGCGGAAAGCGTGGCATAAACGATGCTCCATTCCCCAAATAAGTTGACATCAAATTGTTTGATCTCAAACTATATTGCGGGCGCGGTACGCTCCCTGTCAACCCCGAGGAGGTGAGCCACATTCCGCACCCAACACCCGGCGCCGACCGGGCCGCGCAACTCGCCGACGCATTCGGGCGGGCCGGCAAGACACTGGTCCGCGCGCTCGACGAGCGCCTCGGCGACCACGGGGTGTCCACTCCGCGCTCGAAGGTGCTGTTCGAAGTGAACCGCTGCGGTCCGGTCCGCCTCACCGACCTCGCCAGGACCGTCGGCATCACCCAGGGGACCGCCTCCACCCTGATCGAAGCCTTGGTCCGCGAGGGACTGGTGGAACGATGCGCCGACGACTCCGACCGGCGGGTGACGCTGCTGCAGACCACCGCGGCCGGTCGCCGTCACGCCGACAGCTGGGGAGAGGCCTATACCGCGGCGGCGCAGGAGGTGTTGGCGGGACTGTCCGCCAAGGAGCAGGCCCAGCTCACCGATCTTCTCAACCGGCTCGCCGATTCGGTCGGCGACTGAGCCACAACCCCCAAACGACGAAGCGGGCCACCGGTTTTCACCGGTGGCCCGCTTTGCGAAACGACTGCGTCAGCCCTGCGGAGTGGCTCCCAGGTGGCTGATCAGGTCGGGCTTCATCGCCTGCAGTTCACGACCCCAGTAGGCCCAGTTGTGGGTGCCGTTGTCGGGGAAGTTGAACACACCGTTCTTACCGCCCGCGGCCAGGTAGTTGTCGCGGAAGGTGAGGTTGGTGCGGATCGTCAGACCCTCGAGGAAGGTGGCCGGCAGGTCTCCGCCGCCCAGCTCGTCGGGCTGGCCGTTACCGCAGTAGATCCAGATGCGGGTGCCGTTGGCGACGATCTTGGGAATCTGCACCATCGGGTCGTTGCGTTTCCAGCCGCTGTTCGGATCCTGCGTCGGGCCCCACATGTCGTTGGCTTTGAAGCCACCGGCGTCGCCCATCGAGATGTTGATCAGGAACGGCCAGGAACCCTCGGAAGGGTTCAGGAAGCCGGACAGCGAGGAAGCGTAGATGAACTGCTCCGGGTGGTACACCGAAAGGATCAGCGAGGCGGAACCGGCCATCGACAGGCCGACAGCAGCGCTTCCGGTGGGCTTGACATCCCGGTTAGCGGACAGCCACTGCGGCAGCTCCTGGGTCAGGAACGTCTCCCACTTGTAGGTCTGGCATCCCGTCTTGCCGCAGGCTGGCGAGTACCAGTCCGCGTAGAAGCTGGACTGCCCACCGACCGGCATGACGATCGACAGACCGGACTGGTAGTACCACTCGAACGCCTGGGTGTTGATGTCCCAGCCGTTGAAGTCGTCCTGCGCGCGCAGTCCGTCCAGCAGGTACACCGCGGGAGAGTTGGGACCACCGCTCTGGAACTGAACCTTGATGTCGTGGCCCATAGACGGTGACGGAACCATCAGGTATTCGACCGGAAGGCCGGGCCGGGAGAAGGCCCCCGCCGTTGCCGATCCGCCCACCAACCCGATCAGGCCGGGCAGCGTCGCCACCATGGTTGCGACGATCGCGAATCGGCGCGGCCAGCCGCGCACCTTGTCGAACATGGACTTCACCAATCCACCCCAGCTTTCTATGACCCCGGTTCACGGATTTCAGACTTGAGTAAAACACGCCGTCGTGAGCCATTGAAAGTCCATGAGGCTACACAACAGCTGCTCGACCCTTGCCAGCAGCCTGAACAAAAACTAATGTCACTTTTAGTTTTCTGGGCGCCCGTACCTCAACGCCGAAACCGGGAGAATCCATGGAATCCTTCACCCACCTGCGCAAAGGCACCACCCCGCGGCGCGTGCACGCCGACCTGGACGGTCTCAAGGACGACGAGCTGGGCCGCGGTGGATTCACCGGCCGGACCGCCAATCTCTACCGACGTAACGATCCGACTCATTTCCGCGCCACCGGCCCATTGCGTCCGATCGGCGTGTTGTCCAGTGAGCTGAAACCGGACGATGCCACCGACGCTTCGGGCGCACCGCTGCTGATGTTCTCCAACGCCGATTGCCGCATCTCGCTGAGCAAGCGCAGCCAGCCGATGCCGTTCTACGTCCGCTACGTCGACGGTGACCTGCTGTGCTTCGTCCATGAGGGCGCCGGGCGCCTGGAGACCGAGTTCGGGCCGATGTCCTACCGCGCCGGCGACTGGATCTATCTGCCCAAGGCGACCACCTGGCGCCAACTGCCGTCCTCGGGGACCGATCCGGCCGCGAGCACCTGGCTAATGATCGAGGCCACCGACGAGTTCCGGGTACCCCCCGCCGGTCCACTGGGACGGCACTGGCCGTTCGACCCGGCCCAAGCTGTCGTGCCCGACCCGGCCGCGCTCGACGACGACGGTCGCGACGAGTACGAAGTGCGCCTCTACCACCGGCCCGTCGACGGCATCGAGAGCACGACGCTGCGGTATCCGCACCATCCGCTCGATGTCGAGGGATGGCGCGGGGACAACTACGCGTTCACCTTCAACATCGCCGACTACAACGTCATCACCTCCGACAGCGTGCACCTGCCGCCGATGGTGCATCTGTTCATGGCGGCCACCGGCGTCTACGTCTGCAATTTCCTGCCCAAGCCGGCCGAATCGGTGCCCGGAACCGAGCGCACACCCTGGTATCACCGCAACGTCGACTTCGACGAGATCGCGTTCTTCCACGGCGGCTCGCTCTACGGCATCCCGATGCCACCCGGCCTCATCAGCCACGCCCCGCAGGGTGTGCACCACGGCGCACCCGAGAAGGCGCGGGAGCGCGCCCGGCGCACGTTCGACGAGTACCACAGCGTCGACTGGCAGGTGATCGCCGTCGACACCCGGCGACGGTTGACCCCGTCGGCCGAAGTGCTGGCCAACGATCTCGAAGCGGCAGTGGCCGCGACATCGGACCAAGGCCAGCACTGATGGTCGCACCGGTCAAGCAGACCTACGAACGTCTCCCCTATCTCGTCGCCTACCGCAACGATTCGAGTGTCCGCGACGTCTACGGCGGCGTCGCCGAGCTCGTCGTGCTGGAGAGCTACCTGCTCAAACCCTCGACACCCTCGGACACCGTGCTGGTGTTCATGCATCCCATCGGCGGCGGCGCCTACCTGCCGATGATCAACGCCCTGGCCCGAGCCGGTCATCACGTCGTCTACTGCAACAGCCGGTTCCGGGGCACCGACTCCGCGCTGCTGATGGAGAAGGTGGTCCAAGATCTCGGTGAGGCCATCAAGGACGCCAAGAACCGGCTCGGCTACGCCAAGGTGGTCTTGGCGGGCTGGAGCGGCGGCGGCTCGCTGTCGCTGTTCTATCAGCAGCAGGCGCAGAAACCGACCGTCACCGCGAGCCCGTCCGGCGACGGACCCGACCTGACCAAGCTCGGATTGCTCCCGGCCGACGGCATCATGCTGCTGGCTGCCCACATCAGCCGCCACGGCACCCTGACCGAATGGCTGGATGCGTCCATCCTCGAAGAGTCGGACCCGTCCAAGCGCGATCCCGAACTCGACCTCTACAACCCCGACAACCCCAACCAGCCGCCGTACTCCCCCGAATTCCTGGAGCGCTACCGCCAGGCGCAGATCGCGCGGAACCGGCGGATCACGGCGTGGGTCAAGGCAAAGCTGGCCGAACTCAGGGCGAGCGGACGTCCAGACGACGAGTTCGGGTTCGTGGTGCACGGGACCATGGCTGACCCGCGCTGGCTGGATCCCACCGTCGACCCCAACGACCGCACCCCGGGGACCTGCTACCTGGGTGATCCCGCGGTGGTGAACATGAGTCCGGTCGGCCTGGCCCGGTTCTGCTCGCTGCGCAGCTGGCTGTCGCAGTGGAGCTACGACGACGCCCATGGCGACGGCGTCGAATGCGGTCGCGACATCGCGGTACCTGCCCTGGTGATCGGCAACCTCGCCGACGACGCGTGCACGCCGAGCCACACCCGCCGGCTCTTCGAGGCCATCGGGCACCCGGACAAAGAGATGTACGAGATCGACGGCGCCAACCACTACTACTCCGGGCCGGATCAGCGTGGCACCCTGGCCAAGGCGGTCGGCGTCGTGACCGACTGGCTGACCCGGCACGACTTCGCAAAGGTGGATTGATGACAGGTGACACGGTCACCGGCGCACTGGACGGCATCCGGGTGCTCGAGGTCGGCACCCTGATCTCCGGGCCGTTCGCGGGCCGGCTACTCGGCGACATGGGCGCCGAGGTGATCAAGATCGAGCCGCCGGGTGCCCCGGACCCGCTGCGCACCTGGGGCCAGGCCGAGGTCGACGGGCACCACTTCTTCTGGACGGTGCATGCCCGCAACAAGAAGGCCGTCACCCTCAACCTGCGCCAGCCCCGCGGTCGTGAGCTTTTCCTGAAGCTGGTCGAACAATCCGACGTGATCGTCGAGAACTTCCGGCCCGGCACGCTGGAGAAGTGGGGACTGGGCTATGACGTTCTGCGCGAACGCAATCGGGGCATCATCCTGGTGCGCGTCTCGGGTTACGGGCAGACCGGGCCCGACGCACACAAGGCGGGATACGCCTCGGTGGCGGAGGCGGCCAGCGGTCTGCGGCACATGAACGGCTTCCCCGGTGGTCCGCCGCCGCGGCTGGCACTGTCGCTGGGCGACAGCCTGGCCGGCATGTTCGCCGCACAGGGCGCGCTGGCGGCGCTCTACCGGCGCAGCGTCACCGGGGAAGGTCAGGTCGTCGATGCCGCACTGACCGAGGCGTGCCTGGCCATCCAGGAATCCACCATCCCCGACTACGACGCCGGCGGAGTGGTGCGCGGCCCGTCGGGGACCCGGCTGGAGGGCATCGCGCCGTCGAACATCTACCGGACCGCCGACGGCAGCTGGGTGGTGATCGCCGCGAACCAGGACACCGTATTCCGCCGGCTGTGTGCGGCGATGGGCCAACCCGAGCTGGCCACCGACGACCGGTTCGTCGACCACGGCGCGCGCGGGCGCAACCAGGACGAGCTGGACAAGATCATCGGCGACTGGGCCGCCCAGCGACAGCCCGACGACATCATCGAGACACTCAGTGCGGCCGGTGTCATCGCCGGACCGATCAACACCGTCGCCGAGGTGGTGCTCGATCCGCAACTGCGCGCCCGCGGGATGCTGGTCGAGCACTACGACGAAGGGATCGGCCGTACCGTGCTGGGCCCCGGTGTTATCCCGGTGCTCTCCCAGACCCCGGGCGGCGTACGCAGCGCTGGGCCCGCCCGGCCCGGCCAGCACAACGCCGAGGTCTACGGCGAGCTGCTGGGCCTCGACGCCGAGGAGATCACCGACCTCGAAGGCCAGGGGGTGTTGTGAGCGCGCTGCCCGAGCACGTCACGATCCGAGAGGTCGCCCTGCGCGACGGCCTGCAGATCGAGGCGCCGATTCCGTTGTCCGCCAAGCTCGAACTGCTCGCGGCTATCGCGGCCACCGGGGTCCGCGAAGTGGAGGCGACGGCCTTCGTGTCGCCGTCGAAGGTCCCGGCCCTGGCCGACGCGCCGGAGCTGGCCGCCGCCCTCGGCGACTACCCGGACATCGAGTTCTCCGCCCTCGTCGCCAGCCCGAACGGCGCCAGGCGGGCCATCGCGGCCGGCCTGCGCTCGCTGGAGTACGTGGTGTCGGCGGCCGACGGACACAGCCGCGCCAACGTCGGGCGCAGCAGCGCCGAGGCCGCCGCCCAGATCCCGGAGATCGTCGCCATCGCCCACGACTGCGGCGCTAGTGTCGAGGTCATCATCGCCACCGCGTGGGACTGCCCGTTCGACGGGCCCACCCCGGCCCGGCGGGTACTCGACATCGTCGACGCCGCGGTCGATCACGGCGCTGATCGGCTGGCCATCGCCGACACCATCGGCACCACCACGCCCGGCCGAGTGACCGCGTTGGTCGATCAGGTGCGGCCGCGCATCGGTGATCTGCCGCTGGGCGCGCATTTTCACAACACCCGCGGGGCCGGGCTGGCGAGCGCCTACGCCGCGGTGGCCGCCGGGGTCCGGCGGCTGGACTCGTCGGTGGGCGGGTTGGGCGGCTGCCCGTTCGCCCCCGGCGCCAGCGGCAACATCGCCACCGAAGACCTGGTCTATCTGTTGCGCGACAGCGGAATCGGGGTGGACGTCGACCTGCCGGCAGCCATCCACGCCGCCGCGGTCGCACGCGATGTGGTCGGCCACGAGCTGCCCAGCGCGCTGCTGCGCGCCGGGGACCGCATCCTGCATTGAGGCCCGGCAGGCCATGATGGGTGTCATGGAGGCGACCCGCGTCGATCGATGGTTGTGGGCGGTCCGGCTGACCAAGACCCGGCCCGACGCCGCCGCGGCATGCCGCGGCGGGCACGTCCGCGTCAACGACCGGCTGGCCAAACCGTCGACGATGGTGTCCCCCGGCGACCAGATACGAGCCCGGGTCGGCGAGACGACCCGCATCGTCGAGGTGGCGCGGATCATCGCGAAACGGGTCGGCGCCGTCGATGCCGCGACCTGTTATCTGGACCGGACACCCCCACCGCCGCCGATCGCCGCGGTGCCGGTCGCCGCCCGCGACCGCGGCGCGGGCCGGCCCACCAAGCACGACCGCCGAGCGCTGGAGAAGTGGCGAGCCAGTCAGCGCTGAGGTCTGGCGTCCATTTGGTCAGGGTGAACTGACAAACGTCGGTGTAGCGGTTACCGAACAGATCCGCGCACCCGGTCAGGTATCGCATGTAGGTGTCGTAGACCTCTTCGGACTGCAGCGCGATCGCCTCGCCGCGACGCGACTCCAGGGCCGCGGCCCAAGAGGTCCAACGTCCTGGCGTGGCGCGGCCGCAGCGGTTGCACCAGGTCGACGGAGAACCCGGCCTTGCCGGACAGTCCTCGACCAGGTCGGCCGTGGGCAGGCGCCCGCCGGGAGAGATCTCCACCGAGATGAACTTGAAGAACTTCAGCAGGCTCATCGTGATCGGCAGGCCGAGTTTGCCGAGCGAGAGGTCGATCTTGGCCAGCTGCGCTTGCTGCAGCGTCATGTCGTCGCGCTCGAAGTAGGCGCAGCTGTAGGTCTGCGTGAGGTCGAGGAAGAGTCGGAAAGAGTCGTCAGACAGGTCGTAGTGGGACTGGACGTCTTCAAAGTGGGGCACACCCACGTGCCGAACGCCCGCCGGTGTGGCGCTCTTGCCATCCGGAAAAACCAAAAGTAATGTCAACTTCAGTTTTTGACCGGCAACCGCGGGGGCCCCTCATGGAACCGTCCAGCCGTTCGCACCGGGCGGACGGGAGTGCCGACAGCCCCCGCGCACTGAGCTCCAAGGGCCGCCAGACGCGTCAGGCGATCGAAGAAGCCGCGCGAAAACTGTTCGCCGAGCGTGGTTTCCACGGCACCAACCTGGTCGATATCACCTCGGCAGCAGGCAAATCCCCCGCAGTCTTCTACCGGTACTTCGACGACAAGGAGGACCTGCTGGCCGCGATGGCCGAGGAGTTTCTGCACCAGTCCGTTCTCCCGTCCGGTCTGCGGGTCCATCTGCCGGACTCACCGCACGACATCCGATTCTTCGAGACCGTCGTGACCGCCTACTGGGCGATGTTCAAGCCGAACATCGGCATCATGGTCGGCATCGACCAGCTCGCTAACACGATGCCCCGATTTGCGTTGCTGCAGAACCAGTTCCGCCAGTTCGGCATCGACATCGTCACCGCGTCGGTGCGGCGGGCCCAGGACCACGGCTACGCCGCCACCCTCCAGCCTGAACACACCGCGCTGGCCATCGCGCTGCTGTTCGAGCAGTTCACCACCGTCTGTCTACGCCCGGATGCCGCCGGCCTGGGTTTGCGACTGTCCGACACCGAGGCCATCGCCACCCTGTCCGC
Source organism: Mycolicibacterium sp. CBM1 (assembly GCF_054073305.1). NCBI lineage: Bacteria > Bacillati > Actinomycetota > Actinomycetes > Mycobacteriales > Mycobacteriaceae > Mycobacterium > Mycolicibacterium sp. CBM1. Next base: position 27,913 of record NZ_JBSXPP010000016.1, read on the forward strand.
AATCTGGAAGAAGACGCTCTACGGCTTCTAACCGAGCAAGGAGATCACCGTGGATTTCACGCTGCCCGAACACCTGTCCGATCTACTGACCGAGATGGACGCCTTCATCGAGGCGGAGATCAAGCCGCTCGAGCATGAGCACATGCAGTATTTCGACCGGCGCCGCGAGTTCGCCCGCACCGATATCGACAACGGTGGGATCCCGCGCCGGGAGTGGGAGGACCTGCTCGACGAGATGCGCCGCCGCGCCGATGCGGCCGGCTGGCTGCGCTACGGCCTGCCGTCGAAGTTCGGGGGCCGCGACGGCAGCAACCTCGACATGGCCGTCATCCGGGAACATCTGGCGCACAAGGGACTCGGGCTGCACAACGATCTGCAGGACGAGTCGTCGATCGTCGGGAACTTCCCGCAGGTCATCATGATGGACAGGTTCGGTACCGAGGATCAGAAGGCCGAGTGGATCGAGGCGATGCTGACCGGCACCCGCTCGATGGCGTTCGGTCTCACCGAGCCCGAGCACGGATCCGACGCGACCTGGCTGGAGACCACCGCGGTGCGAGACGGTGCCTCACCTGATTCAGACTGGGTGATCAACGGCTCGAAGCGCTGGAACACCGGCGTGCACCGCGCGACCCACGATCTGGTGTTCGCCCGGACCTCCGGCGAGCCGGGCCAGGCCCGCGGCATCACCGCCTTCCTCGTCCCCTGCGACGCCAAGGGCTTCGCGGTGCCCTACTACTGGTGGACGTTCAACATGCCCAGCGACCACGCCGAGGTGGAACTGCGCGACGTCCGCGTCCCCGCCGACGCGGTACTCGGCCAGGTCGACCACGGACTGGAGGTGGCGCAGACGTTCCTGCACGAGAACAGGATTCGCCAGGCCGCCAGCAGCCTTGGTGCTGCGCAGTACTGCATTGACCGCGCGGTGGACTATGCGGGCAGACGGGTGACGTTCGGCAAGCCGCTCTCGGTCAACCAGGCCGTGCAGTGGCCACTGGTCGAGTTGCAGACCGAGGCACAGATGGTCCGGCTCCTGGTCCGGTACGCGGCCTGGGAGCTCGACCGCAACCACCACCTCGAAGTGTCCGACAAGGTGTCGATGGCCAACTACCGCGCCAACCGACTCGTCTGCGAAGCCGCCGACCGGGCCATGCAGGTGCACGGCGGCATCGGCTACAGCCGCCACGAACCGTTCGAGCACATCTACCGCCACCACCGCCGCTACCGGATCACCGAGGGCGCCGAGGAGATCCAGATGCGCCGGGTGGCGCAGCGGATGTTCAAGTTCGGCAAGCCGGCCCGCTGATATGACCACCGCAACCCTGGCCACCGGCTTGGCGACGGTACTCGCCCCCGTCTTGGGTGCGCCGACCGACGTCGACAACCTGCGGGCGCTGACTGGTGGCGCCAGCCGCACCACCTGGGCGTTCGACGCGGTGACCGGCTCTACCCGGCGCGCGCTGATCCTGCGCACCGCACCACCCGACGATATCCATGCCGGCATGGAACTCGAGGCGGCCGTCCAGTCGGCGGCAGCAGCGGCGGGCGCGCCGGTGCCCCACGTGCTGATCGCCTCTAATTCCTTTGCCGCGCTGGGTCACCCGTTCCTGATCTGCGACGAGATCGCCGGTGAGACGATCGTGCGGCGCATCCAGCGGCAGCTCGACGATGACGGGCGGGCACGGCTGCTGGCACAGTGCGCGCAGGCCCTGGCCGCGATCCATCGCGCCACGACCGATGTCCCCGGGCTGACCGAACAGGACCAGCTGGCGCAGTGGCGCGAACGTCTCGACGAGATGGGCGATACCACAGCGACTTTCGAGTGGGCGATCCGCTGGCTGTCGGCGCACCGGCCACCCCCGTCCACGCCGCGGCTGGTGCACGGCGACTTCCGGATGGGCAACCTCATCATCGGCGACTCCGGCCTGGCGGCGGTGCTGGACTGGGAACTGGTGCACATCGGTGAGATCTACGAGGACCTGGCGTGGTTCTGCATCCGCGCCTGGCGATTCGGTGCCCCGCCGGAGTTGGGCGCCGGCGGCCTGGGCAGCATCGACGAGTTCGTGTCGGCCTACGAGTCGGCCGCGGGTGTCGACGTCGACCGCGGGGTGTTGCGCTGGTGGCTGGTGTTGGCGACATTGCGCTGGGGGGTGATCTGCCGGTTCCAGGCCGAACGGCACCTGAGCGGACAGACCCGGTCGGTGGAACTCGCTGCGATCGGCCGCCGGGTGTGCGAAACCGAATGCGATGTGCTCGATCTGCTGGAGGCTGAGCTGTGAGCGGACTCAATGGGCGCCCCACGGCCGCGGAGCTGGTCGCCGCCGTCGCGGAATTCCTCGAGGGCGACGTCCGTTTGGCTACCACCGGTTCGGTGCAGTTCCACGCCCGCGTCGCGGCCAACGTGCTACGCACCGTCGAGCGCGAGCTGCTCGACACGAGTTCCGTCGAACCGCTGGCCGCGCTGGACTCGCTGGGCTATCCCGACGAGGACGCATTGGCGGCGGCGATCCGGGCCGGTGATCTCGACGACCGCAGCGCCGAGGTGCTGGCGTGCCTGCGTTCGCTGGTGCGGCATCGGCTCGCCATCGCCCATCCCGGCTACGACCAGTCCGGCCAGGCGAGGCCATGATGCGCGGCACGAGCTGATCGTCGACGCCGCCGATCAAAAGTTCGCCGCGATCGCCCAGAGCGACCCCGGCTGGTTCGTCGGCGCCACCCCGGATCGGCGAAACGGTGGCGTTGCGGGTATGTCTGGTGGTGAAGATGGGACAGCACGGCCTGATCTGGCTCCGCTGCACGGCCTGATCTGGCTCCGCTGCTGTCCTGAACGGAACAAGACACGGAGGCGACATGACCACCCTGCACGCGCTACTCACCGACCCGGACGTCGTCGGCGCCTGGAATGTGGTGCCGGCCCGCTCGTCGGTGCGGTTCCGGAACAAGACCTTCTGGGGGTTGCTGACCGTCAAGGGCGAATTCACCGAATTCAGCGGTGACGGCCAGATCACCGCCAAAGGTGCGGTGTTCGGCAGCCTCGACATCCGTGCGGCGTCGCTGAGCACCGGCATCAAGAAGCGCGACGAGCACCTGCGCTCCCCGGATTTCTTCGACGTCGAGAACCATCCCGAGATCCGGGTCGAGGTCACCGGCCTGGAGCCCACCGGAGAGAGCACCGCCGACCTGCGTGCCACGCTTACCGTGCGCGGTACCACCGCGCCGCTGCCGCTGACCGCGACGGTCAGCCGGCTCGGTGACGGCAACATACAGGTGTCGGCACGCGCCACGGTCGACCGCACCACGCTGGGCGTCAACGGCAACATGGTGGGCATGATCCCGGCCGGCACCGCGCTGGTGGCCGACATCGTCTTCGCCAAAGAGTGATTTCGGCGCGCTTTCGTTCGCCCAGCGAACGTTTCCGCGCCGAAATCGCAGATGCGGCAGTAGCATCGGCGGCGTGTCTCGCCCCGGTGCGCAACCGATCCGTGTCCTGATCTACAGCAGCAATGCGCGCACCCGCGAGCAGGTGCGCCTCGCGCTGGGCCCACGGGTCCACCCCGAACTGCCGGAGCTGGCCTACACCGACGTCGCCACCGGCGCCATGGTGATCCAGTTGATGGACGGCGGCGGCTTCGATCTGGTGATCCTCGACGGCGAGGCCTCCCCGGTCGGCGGCATGGGCATTGCCAAACAACTCAAGGATGAGATCAGCGACTGCCCGCCGGTGTTGGTCCTGACCGGACGGGCCGACGACGCGTGGCTGGCCAACTGGTCGCAGGCCGAGGCAGCGGTCCCCCATCCCATCGATCCGATCCGGTTGGGTGAGGCGGTCGTCAGTTTGCTACGAACCAAGATTCAGTAGCCCGCGCAGCAATTGCACTGTCGCCCTTGCCCTCTCGACTCGAGAAGGCTGCGTCCAGCTCTTGAAGACATCCTAACGAAAACGCGCCGACCCACGTCCGGACATCTGTAGGCTGTGTCGTAGCTCACATCCAGCTCACATCGGCAGCCCAGAGCGAGGAGCGGCACAGCGGTATGAGTCTTTACACGCCCATTTTGGTGTTGGGGATTATCGCGGCAGGTTTCGCGGTGGTGTCTGTGGTCATCGCGCTGGTGGTCGGTCCGCGACGGTTCAACCGGGCGAAGCTGGAGGCCTACGAGTGCGGGATCGAGCCGGTGGCGGGCGGCGCGGTCGGCCAGCGGTTCCCGGTGAAGTACTACCTGACCGCGATGTTGTTCATCGTGTTCGACATCGAGATCGTGTTCCTCTATCCGTGGGCGGTGACGTTCGACGCGCTGGGCACCTTCGCGCTGGTCGAAATGCTGATCTTCATGGCAACGGTTTTCGTTGCCTATGGGTATGTGTGGCGGCGAGGCGGCCTGGAATGGGATTAGAGGAACAGCTGCCGGGCGGCATCTTGCTGTCCACCGTGGAGAAGGTGGCCGGGTTTGTCCGCAAGGGTTCGTTGTGGCCGGCGACGTTCGGGTTGGCGTGTTGCGCCATCGAGATGATGGCGACCGCCGGACCACGCTTCGACATCGCCCGCTTCGGGATGGAGCGGTTCTCCGCAACCCCGCGCCAGGCCGATCTGATGATCGTGGCGGGTCGAGTGAGCCAGAAGATGGCGCCGGTGTTGCGACAGGTCTACGACCAGATGGCCGAGCCGAAGTGGGTGCTGGCCATGGGCGTGTGCGCCTCCAGCGGCGGAATGTTCAACAACTATGCGGTGGTCCAGGGCGTGGATCACGTGGTGCCGGTGGACATTTATCTGCCCGGCTGTCCGCCACGCCCGGAGATGTTGTTGCACGCCATTCTCGCGTTGCACGCCAAGATCGCACAGATGCCGCTGGGCGTACATCGCGCCGAGGCGGTCGCCGCCGCCGAGCAGGCCGCGCTGGCCGCCCCGACCACCCTGGAGCTCAAAGGACTGCTGCGGTGAACGACGGGGAGAGCATCGGTGTCCGGCGCGGCATGTTCGGCATCAACGGCAGCGGTGACACCTCGGGGTACGGTCGCCTGGTCCGCGAGGTCGCCCTGCCGGGAAGCTCTCCGCGGCCCTACGGCGGTTACTTCGACGAGGTCGTCGACCGGCTGGCCGAGGTGCTCGGCACCGGTACTTTCGAATCAGCCGTCGAACGGGTCGTGGTGTTCCGCAGCCAGCTGACGCTGGAAGTGCGGCGCGAGCACCTGATGGACACCGCACAAGCGTTGCGTGACGACGAGGCGCTGCGGTTCGAGTTGTGTTGCGGCGTCTCGGGTGTGCACTACCCGCAGGACACCGGCCGTGAGTTGCACGCGCTCTACCCGCTGATGTCGATCACACACAATCGGCGCGTCCAGGTGGAGACGACCTGCCCGGACGCCGATCCCCATGTGCCGTCGCTGTTTTCGGTGTACCCCACGTGCGACTGGCACGAGCGGGAGACCTACGACTTCTTCGGTATCGTCTTCGACGGGCATCCGGGTTTGACCCGCATCGAGATGCCCGACGACTGGGTCGGCCATCCGCAGCGCAAGGACTATCCGCTCGGCGGTGTACCCGTGGAATATCACGGTGCGCAGATCCCCCCGCCCGACCAGCGCCGGTCGTATCACTGATGGGCGAGGAGATGTCCGGTGGCGACGGCGTGATCGTCCTGGGCGGACAGGACTGGGACGAGATCGTCGCCGCCGCACGCCAGGGCGAGGCCGGTGAGCGGATCGTCGTCAACATGGGACCCCAGCATCCCTCCACCCACGGGGTTCTACGACTGATCCTGGAGATCGAGGGCGAGACGGTCACCGAGGCCCGCTGCGGAATCGGCTATCTGCACACCGGCATCGAGAAGAACCTCGAGTACCGCACCTGGACGCAGGGCGTCACCTTCGTCACCCGGATGGACTACCTATCGCCGTTCTTCAACGAGACCGCGTACTGCCTTGGAGTGGAACAACTTCTGGACGTCACCGAGCAGATCCCGCCCCGCGCCGCAGTGGTGCGGGTCATGCTGATGGAACTCAACCGGATCTCCAGCCATCTGGTGGCCCTGGCCACCGGCGGCATGGAGCTGGGGGCGATGACGCCGATGTTCTTCGGATTCCGGGAACGCGAACTGATCCTCAGCGTGTTCGAGGCCATCACCGGTCTGCGGATGAACAACTCCTACATCCGGCCCGGCGGGCTGGCCGCGGACCTGCCCGACGACGGCGCGCAGCGAGTTGCCGACCTGCTGAAGATCATGCCAGGCCGGTTGCGCGAGCTGGAAGACCTGTTGACCGAGAGCTACATCTGGAAGGCCCGCACCCAGGGCGTCGGCTACCTGGATCTGACCGGCTGCATGGCGCTGGGTATCACCGGCCCGGTGTTGCGCTCGACCGGCCTGCCGCACGATCTGCGCAAGAGCCAACCGTATTGCGGCTACGAGACTTACGACTTCGACGTCGTGACCGACACCGGCGCCGACTGCTACGGCCGCTACCTGATCCGCGTCGGTGAGATGCACCAGTCGCTGCGCATCGTCGAGCAGTGCCTGGAGCGGCTCGAGCCGGGACCGGTGATGATCGAGGACAAGAAGCTGGCCTGGCCCGCCGATCTCAAGCTCGGCCCCGACGGGCTGGGCAACTCTCCCGAGCACATCGCCAAGATCATGGGCACCTCGATGGAGGGGCTGATCCACCACTTCAAACTCGTCACCGAGGGCATCCGGGTGCCGGCCGGCCAGGTGTATGTCGCCGTGGAATCCCCGCGCGGGGAACTTGGCGTACACATGATCTCCGACGGCGGCACCCGCCCCTACCGGGTGCACTACCGAGACCCCAGCTTCACCAATCTGCAAGCGGTGGCCGCGATGTGCGAAGGCGGCATGGTCGCCGACGTCATCGCCGCCGTCGCCTCCATCGATCCGGTGATGGGAGGCGTGGACAGGTGAGAGCTCGATGACAATTGATTTGGTCCTAGGCCCCCGGCCGGAGGAACCCGGCCCCCCGATCGGCGGACGGGAGTCCTATCCCCCTGACGTCGAACAGCGCCTCGCCGCCGACGCCGCCGCCGTCGTCGCCCGCTATCCCCAGCCGCGTTCGGCACTGCTGCCGCTGCTGCACCTGGTGCAGTCCGAGGACGGCTACCTCACCACCGCAGGCGTCCGCTTCTGCGCAGCCCAACTGGGATTGGCCGAGGCGGAGGTCGCCGCGGTGGCTACCTTCTACTCGATGTACCGGCGCACCCCCACCGGCGACTATCTGGTCGGGGTCTGCACCAACACCCTGTGTGCGGTGATGGGCGGCGACGCGATCCTCGAGGTGTTGGAGGCCGAGCTGGCCCTCAGCGCAGGTGAGACGACCCCCGACGGGCGGATCACCCTGGAACACATCGAATGCAACGCGGCCTGCGACTACGCCCCGGTCGTCATGGTCAACTGGGAGTTCTTCGACAACCAAACACCGTCGAGCGCACGCCAACTCGTCGCAGACATTCGCACCGGACAGCGACCGCAAGCCACTCGCGGCGGCCAGGTCTGCCCGTTCCGGGAAACCGCACGCACGCTCGCGGGACTGCCGGGTGCGGCGGCCGGCGACGGCGGCGGACCGGGCACGGCGACGCTGGCCGGCCTGCGCATCGCCCACGAACGGGGCATGGCGGCGCCGCCCCGCCCGGACGGGGAGGCCCGATGACGCCCGCCACGCCATTGACGCCGGTGCTGAGCCGGTTCTGGGACGAACCCAAGCCATGGACGCTGCAGACCTACCTGCGCCACGACGGATACCAAGCCCTGCGTTCGGCATTGAGCATGAAGCCCGACGACGTCATCGCCACCGTCAAGGAATCCGGGCTGCGCGGCCGCGGCGGTGCGGGCTTCCCGACCGGGACGAAGTGGTCGTTCATCCCCCAGGACGCGACCGGCGCGGGGGCCAAACCCAAGTACCTGGTGGTCAACGCCGACGAGTCCGAACCCGGCACGTGCAAAGACATTCCGCTGATGCTGACCACGCCGCATTTCCTCGTCGAGGGCGCGATCATCGCCGCGTATGCCATTCGCGCGCGGCATGCGTTCATCTACGTGCGCGGTGAGGTCGTTCCGGTGTTGCGGCGGTTGCAAGCCGCGGTGGCCGAGGCCTATTCCGCGGGCTATCTGGGTACTGACATCCAGGGTTCGGGATTCGACCTGGACCTGATCGTGCATGCCGGAGCAGGCGCCTACATCTGCGGTGAGGAGACCGCACTGCTGGACTCGCTGGAAGGCCGGCGCGGCCAACCGCGGCTGCGTCCACCGTTTCCCGCGGTCGCCGGTCTGTACGCCAGTCCGACCGTGGTCAACAATGTCGAATCCATCGCCAGCGTCCCGCCGATCCTGCTCGGCGGAGTGGACTGGTTCAAGTCGATGGGCTCGGAGAAATCCCCCGGATTCACGCTGTATTCGCTGTCGGGACACGTCACCACCCCCGGTCAGTACGAAGCCCCGCTTGGCATCACCCTGCGCGAGTTGCTCGAGTATGCCGGCGGCGTCCGGACCGGTCACGAACTGAAATTCTGGACCCCGGGCGGGTCGTCGACCCCGTTGTTGACCGCCGAACACCTCGACGTGCCACTGGATTACGAGGGAATGGCCTCGGTCGGTTCGATGCTGGGCACCAAGGCGCTGCAGATCTTCGACGAGACCACCTGTGTGGTGCGCGCGGTGCGCCGCTGGACCCAGTTCTACGCCCACGAATCCTGCGGCAAGTGCACCCCGTGCCGGGAGGGCACCTATTGGCTCACCCAGATCTACGAGCGGCTCGAAACCGGCCGCGGCACCGAGGAAGACATCGCCAAACTCCTCGACATCTCCGACATCATCTTCGGAAAGTCGTTCTGCGCGTTGGGTGACGGGGCGGCATCGCCGATCATCTCCTCGATCAAGCACTTCCGCGCCGAATACGAAGCACATCTGGAGGGCAGTTGCCCGTTCGACCCGTACGCCTCGATGTTGGCCGCACCGGAAGGAGTGGGCGCATGACTCGTATTCCTTCCGCGACCAGACACAAACTTATAGTTTTGACGCTGATTTCGCATAAGTTTGTGTCTGCTCGCGGCAGAACTCGCGGCAAAGACGGGGTGCGGGTATGACGCAGACCTCGGACACCGGGACGCAGGACGCGCCGGCGGTGGAGATGGTCAGCCTGGTCATCGACGACGCCGAGGTGACGGTTCCCAAGGGCACGTTGGTAATTCGCGCCGCAGAGCTGATGGGGGTGCAGATCCCCCGATTCTGCGATCATCCGCTGCTCGATCCGGTCGGGGCGTGCCGGCAGTGTCTGGTGGAAGTCGAGGGCCAGCGCAAACCGATGGCATCGTGCACCATCACCGTCTCCGAAGGCATGGTGGTACGCACCCAGTTCACCTCGGCGGCGGCCGACAAAGCCCAGCACGGGGTCATGGAGCTGCTGTTGATCAACCACCCGCTGGACTGCCCGGTCTGCGACAAGGGCGGCGAGTGCCCGCTGCAGAACCAGGCGATGTCCAACGGCCGGGCCGAGACCCGCTTCACCGACGTCAAACGCACGTTCCCCAAGCCGATCAACCTGTCCGCGCAGGTTCTGTTGGACCGCGAGCGCTGCGTGCTGTGTGCCCGCTGCACCCGGTTCTCCGAACAGATCGCCGGCGATCCCTTCATCTCGCTGCTGGAACGTGGGGCACTGCAGCAGGTGGGCATCGCCGCGGGCGAGCCGTTCGATTCCTACTTCAGCGGCAACACCGTCCAGATCTGCCCGGTCGGGGCCCTGACCGGTGCGGCGTACCGATTCCGGGCCCGGCCGTTCGATCTGGTGTCGAGCCCGAGCGTGTGCGAGCACTGCGCCTGCGGCTGCGCCCAGCGCACCGACCACCGCCGCGGCGTGGTGCTGCGCCGGCTGGCCGGTGACGACCCCGAAGTCAACGAAGAATGGAACTGTGACAAGGGGCGCTGGGCCTTCACCTACCCCCGCGTCGGTGACCGGCTGACCACCCCTTTGCTACGCGACGAGACCGGCGCGCTGCGGCCCGCGTCCTGGTCGGAGGCCGTCGCGGTGGCCGCCGCGGGACTGTCCACCGGTCGAACCGGCGTCCTGGTGGGAGGCCGGGTCAGTGCCGAGGATGCCTACGCGTATTCGAAGTTCGCTCGCATCGCGCTCGGCACCAACGACATCGACTTCCGGTCCCGGCCGCACTCGCTGGAGGAGCAGGACTTTCTGGCGGCTCACGTCGCTGGCCGGCGCGACGTCACCTACACCGACGTGGAGGCAGCACCGCTGGTGGTGCTGGCCGGTTTCGAACCCGAGGACGAGTCCCCGATCGTGTTCCTGCGGTTGCGCAAGGCCGTCCGCAGACGGGGCCTGCCCGTCATCAGCATCGCACCGCTGGCCTCCCGCGGGTCGACCAAGCTTGCAGCGCAGGTGATCCTGACCACGCCCGGCACCGAGGCCGACGCGCTCGACGCACTGGCCGCCGACCTGCCGCCGGGGACCATCATCCTCGCCGGTGAACGGCTGGCCACCAGTCCGGGTGCGTTGTCGGCGGTTGCCCGGCTCGCCGCGAACACCGGCGCCCGGCTCGCGTGGATCCCCCGCCGCGCCGGCGACCGCGGCGCCGTCGAAGCCGGATGCCTGCCCAATCTGCTGCCCGGCGCCCGGCCGGTCACCGATCCCACCGCCCGCGAGCAGCTTTCGTCTTCCTGGAACGTCGACGAGCTGCCGGCCGAGCCCGGCCGCGATACCGTCGGCATCCTGGATGCCGCGGCCGCGGGCGACCTCGACGCATTGCTCATCGGTGGACTGGACCCCGCCGATCTGGCCGACCCGCACGCCGCGCTGGCCGCGATCGAGTCGGCGGATTTCGTGGTCAGCCTGGAACTGCGCGAGTCCGCGGTCACCGCACTGGCCGATGTCGTGTTCCCGGTCGCGCCGGTCGCCGAGAAGGCCGGCTCGTTCCTCAGCTGGGAGGGTCGGGTGCGCTCCTTCGCACCGGCCCTGTCCTCCAACGCATTTCCCGATCTACGGGTGCTGCAGATCATGGCCGACGAGCTCGGCGTGGACCTCGGCTTCCGCACCGCCGAGCAGGCCCGCCGCGAACTGAGTGAACTGGGGTTATGGGACGGCCACCGCCCGACGCCGCCGGGCACGCCCGCCACACCGCCGACTCTCGTGGAGCCCGGTGAGGCCGTGCTGGCCGGCTGGCGGCTGCTGTTGGACGACGGGCGGCTCCAGGACGGCGAGCCCCACCTGGCGGGCACCGCCCGCCGTGCGGTGGTGCGACTGTCCGCGGCCACCGCCGCCGGAATCGGTGCGGTCGACGCAGACCTGGTCAGTGTGTCCAGCGGCCGCGGCACGATCAGCCTGCCGCTGGTGATCGCAGACGTGCCCGACGGGGTGGTCTGGCTGCCGCTGAACTCGCCCGGCAGCGCGGTGCACCGGGAGCTCGCGCTCACCACCGGAGCAGTGGTGCGCATCGAGCGGGAGGCGACGCGGTGAGCTACCCGGACATGACGGTGTTCGGCCACGACCCGTGGTGGCTGGTGCTGGGCAAGGCGGTGGGCATCTTCGTCTTCCTTCTGCTGACAGTGCTGGTGGCGATTCTGCTCGAACGAAAAGTGCTGGGCCGCATGCAGATGCGCTACGGACCCAACCGGGTCGGACCGTTCGGGATCCTGCAGTCGCTGGCCGACGGGATCAAACTGGCCCTCAAGGAGGGGCTGGTTCCGGCCGGCGTCGACCGGCCGATCTACCTGATGGCGCCGGTCATCTCGGTGATCACCGCGATCCTGGGCTTCGCCGTGATGCCGCTAGGTCCGGTGGTTTCGGTGTTCGGGCACCGGACTCCGCTGCAGCTGACCGATCTGCCGGTGGCGGTGCTCTATGTGCTGGCGATCACCTCGATCGGGGTGTACGGAATCGTGCTGGCCGGCTGGTCGTCGGGGTCCACCTATCCCCTGCTCGGTGGCCTGCGGTCCACCGCCCAGGTGGTGTCCTACGAGACCGCGATGGCGCTGTGCTTCGCCGCGGTGTTCCTCTACTCCGGCACAATGTCGACCTCGGGCATCGTGGCCGCCCAGGAGAAGACCTGGTATGTGTTCCTGCTGCTCCCGTCGTTCGCGGTCTACCTGACCGCGATGGTTGGTGAGACCAACCGCGCACCGTTCGACCTGCCCGAGGCCGAAGGTGAACTCGTCGGCGGTTTCCACACCGAGTACAGCTCATTGAAGTTCGCCATGTTCTACCTCGCCGAGTACGTCAACATGACGACCGTCTCGGCGCTGGCCACCACGTTGTTCCTGGGGGGTTGGCATGCGCCGTGGCCGATCAGCCTGATTCCCGGGGCCAACACCGGCTGGTGGCCGTTGATCTGGTTCGTGGCCAAGGTGTGGGCGTTCCTGTTCCTGTTCATGTGGCTGCGCGCCACCCTGCCCCGGCTGCGCTACGACCAGTTCATGGCCCTGGGCTGGAAGCTGCTCATCCCGGTGTCGCTGGTGTGGATCGTGGTCGTCGCCCTGCTGCGCACCGCGAACCTGACCGGTGTGATGCCCGGCCTGATCGCCGCCCTGGCATTGCTGCTCGCCCTCGTCGCGGTCAACACGTTGCGGCACAGGCGGATCCGGCGGACGGTAGTCCCGACGCCACCTGCCGACGCTCGAGCGTTCCCGATCCCCGCGCTGCCGGTAACCCCGACAGTCCGCCCCGCAGTCAGCAAGGAGACAGCCGATGCCTAAGTTCCTGGATGCGGTCAAGGGTTTCGGCGTGACGTTCTCGACGATGTTCAAGCGGCCGATCACCGAGGAGTACCCGGAGAAGCCGGGTCCGGTGGCGCCGCGCTACCACGGCCGCCACCAACTCAACCGCTACCCCGACGGCCTGGAGAAGTGCATCGGCTGTGAGCTGTGCGCCTGGGCCTGCCCCGCCGATGCCATCTACGTGGAGGGTGCGGACAACACCGAGACCGAACGCTATTCACCCGGTGAGCGCTACGGGCGGGTGTACCAGATCAACTATCTGCGCTGCATCGGCTGCGGGCTGTGTATCGAGGCCTGCCCCACCCGTGCGCTGACCATGACCAACATCTACGAACTCGCCGACGACAACCGCTCCGACCTGATCTACGACAAAGACAAGTTGCTGGCTCCCCTGACGCCCGGCATGACGGCGCCGCCGCACCCGATGGCGCCTGGGCTGTCCGACGACGACTACTACCTCGGGCAGGTGCCGGGCGGGCTGCGACAGGCCGGGGAGGTGACCCGATGACCGTCGCACTGCTGGCCGCCGAAACCCTCACCCGCACCTCCACTGCCGAGGCGGTGGCGTTCTGGATCCTCGCCGCCGTCGCGGTGACCGGCGCAGTCGGGGTGGTCGCGGCACCCAAGGCGGTGTACGGGGCGATCTTCCTGGCGACGACGATGATCGCCCTGGCCCTGATGTACGTGGCGCAGGACGCGCTGTTCCTCGGAGTCGTGCAGGTGGTGGTCTACACCGGTGCGGTGATGATGTTGTTCCTGTTCGTCTTGATGCTCATCGGCGTAGATTCCTCGGAGTCGCTGACCGAAACCATTCGGGGCCAACGCTGGGCGGCCGGGGTGGCCGGAGTCGGCTTCGGCATCCTGCTGATCGCCGGGATCGGCAGCGCTGCCACAACGGGTTTCACCGGGCTGGCCGCGGCCAACGAGGGCGGCAACGTCCAAGGTCTGGCGATGCTGATCTTCACCCGCGACCTGTGGGCGTTCGAGTTGACCAGTGCACTGTTGATCACCGCGGCGCTGGGCGCGATGGTGCTGGCGCACCGGGAACGCTTCGAGCGGCGAAAGACCCAGCGCGAGTTGGTCGTCGAGCGGTTCCAAACCGGGGCGCGCGCCACCCCGCTGCCCAACCCCGGTGTCTATGCCCGCCACAACGCCGTCGACACCATGGCCCGGCTACCCGACGGCTCCCGGGAGCGGTCCTCGGTGAGCACCATCCTGCACCGCGACGAGACCGGGGACGATCAGCGATGAACCCGGGCAACTACCTGTACCTGTCGGCGCTGCTATTCACCATCGGTGCGGCCGGGGTTCTGCTGCGGCGCAACGCCATCGTGATGTTCATGTGCGTCGAGCTCATGCTCAACGCTGCCAACCTCGCATTCGTCACCTTCTCGCGTATGCACGGACACCTCGACGGTCAGGTGGTCGCGTTCTTCACCATGGTGGTGGCCGCCTGCGAGGTGGTCGTCGGACTGGCGATCATCATGACCATCTTCCGGACCCGACGCTCGGCGAACGTCGACGACGCCCACCTGCTGCGGCATTGAACGGCACCGGGATGCAGACACTTCTCTTTCTGACCGTGGCCCTGCCGCTGGCCGGTGCGGTGGTGCTCCTGTTGGGCGGGAAAGCCACCGACGCGTGGGGCCACCTGCTGGCCTGCGCCGCCGTCCTCGGCGCCTTCACCTGTGGTGCGGTGCTGTTCACCCATCTGCTCGGGCTGCCCGCCGAGCGGCGAGCCGTGCACGAGGTGTTGTTCTCCTGGGTACCGGTCGGGGTGCTCAAGGTGGACTTCGGCCTGCAACTCGACGCGCTGTCGGTGTGTTTCGTGCTCCTCATCACCGGAGTGGGTGCGCTGATCCACATCTACTCCATCGGCTACATGGCCCATGACCCCGGCCGCCGTAGGTTTTTCGCCTATCTCAACCTGTTCGTCGCCGCCATGCTGCTGCTCGTTCTCGCCGACAACTACCTCGGCCTGTACACGGGTTGGGAGGGCGTCGGTCTGGCGTCCTATTTGTTGATCGGGTTCTGGTCGCACAAGCCGTCGGCGGCAACCGCGGCCAAGAAGGCGTTCGTGGTCAACCGGGTCGGCGACATGGGGCTGGCGATCGCCCTGATGGTGCTGTTCGCCACCGTCGGATCGGTCACGTTCAGCACCGTCTTCGCCGCCGTCCCCGCCATGGGCGACGGGGTGTTGACCGCGGTCGGATTGCTGCTGCTGCTCGGCGCATGCGGCAAGAGCGCCCAAGTGCCGCTGCAGTCCTGGCTCGGTGACGCCATGGAGGGCCCCACCCCGGTCTCGGCCCTGATCCACGCGGCCACCATGGTCACCGCCGGGGTGTACCTGATCGTGCGGTCCGGGCCGGTGTTCACCGCGGCGCCGGCCGCGCAGGCCGCCGTGGTGACCGTAGGAGCGGTCACGCTGTTGTTCGGAGCGATCATCGGCTGCGCCAAGGACGACATCAAGAAGGCCCTCGCCGCCTCGACGATGTCCCAGATCGGCTACATGGTGCTCGCCGCCGGCCTGGGCCCGGCCGGCTACGCGGTGGCCATCCTGCACCTGCTCACCCACGGCTTCTTCAAGGCCGGGCTATTCCTCGGTGCAGGCTCGGTGATGCACGCCATGGGCGACGAGACCGACATGCGCCGCTACGGCGAGCTGCGCAAGGTCCTGCCCATCACGTTCGTGACCTTCGGGCTGGGGTACCTCGCGATCATCGGTGTGCCGCCGTTCGCCGGGTTCTTCTCCAAGGACGCCATCATCGAAACCGCCTTCAATTCGGGAGGTTTGAGGGGTTGGGTGCTTGGCGGCGCGGCCCTGCTGGGGGCGGGTATCACCGCCTTCTACATGACCCGCGTCATGCTGCTCACCTTCTTCGGCCGGGCTCGCTGGACCGAGAAGGCCACCGAAACCTACCCGCACGAATCACCGGCGTCCATGACCGCGCCCATGATCGTCCTGGCGCTGGGTTCCGTCGGCGCCGGCGCCCTGCTCACGATCGGTCACACCCTGGCACGCTGGCTCGAGCCCGTGGTCGGCAGCCACGAGTCCGAACACGTCGTGCCCGCCTGGATGATGACGACCACCGCGCTGGGCGTCGTCGCCATCGGTGTCGCGGTGGCCTACCGCCAATACGCCAACCACAACGTGGCCAGCGAAGCCCCGCGAGACGTCTCCGCGCTCACCGTGGCGGCCCGCCGCGACCTCTACGGCGACGCCGTCAACGAGGCCGTGTTCATGCGCGGCGGTCAGGAGTTCACCAAAGGCCTTGTCATCGTGGATGAGAAGGCGATCGAGGGGGTCACCCAGGGCCTGGCGCGCGCCGTCGGCCGGGGATCGCAGCGGTTGGCTCAACTGCAGACCGGTTTCGCCCGCTCCTATGCCCTGTCCATGCTGGCCGGTACGGCGCTGGTGATCGCCGTCGTCCTGTTCACGGCGTGGCAGTGACTGCCATGACAACCGTGCCGTTGCTGACCGTCCTGTGGGCGATCCCCGTCGCGGGGGCCGCCCTGATCATCGTGCTGCCCGCCTCGCTGCGCCAGTTCGCCAAATACGCCGGCCTGGCCGTCTCGCTGGCGGTGCTCGTCGTAGCTGTGTTGCTTGCGGCGAGGTTCGACCCAGGCGGTGCACAGTTCCAGTTCGTCGAAAACCACCCGTGGATACCGTCGTTCGGGACGGGCTACGTGCTCGGCGTGGACGGGATCGCGCTGGCACTGGTGGTACTCACCGCGGTGCTGGTGCCGCTGCTGCTGATCGCCGGCTGGCACGACGCCGACGAGCGGCCGGGGTTGTCCGGCCGCGGACCGCACAGCTACATCGCCCTGATGCTGGCTGTCGAGGGCATGGTGCTCATGTCGCTGGTGGCGCTGGACATCTTGCTGTTTTACGTCTTCTTCGAAGCCATGTTGATCCCGATGTACTTCCTCATCGGCGGATTCGGGGGAGGAAACCGGGCCCAGTCGAATGTCGCCGGCTCCGCGGCTCCGGCGGCTGCGGTGAAGTTCCTGCTGTACAACCTGTTCGGTGGGCTGATCATGCTGGCCGCCGTCATCGGGCTCTATGTGGTGACCGCCGCCAGCACGGTTTTCGACGCGGGCACGTTCGACTTCCGCGCGATCGCCGCCGCAGTGGCCGACGGGTCGTTCACCATTCAGCCCGGCATCGCCAACGCACTCTTCGGTGGCTTCATGTTCGCGTTCGCGGTGAAGGCTCCGCTGTGGCCGTTCCACCGATGGCTGCCCGACGCCGCCGTCCAGGCCACGCCGGCGTCGGCGGTGCTGATGATGGCGGTGATGGACAAGGTCGGAACCTTCGGCATGCTGCGGTACTGCCTGCCGTTGTTCCCCGACTCGGCCACCCTGTTCCGGCCGATCGTCATCGCGCTGGCGGTCGTGGGCATCGTCTACGGCGCCGTCCTGGCCATCGGGCAGACCGACGTCATGCGGCTCATCGCCTACACCTCGATCAGCCACTTCGGGTTCATCATCCTGGGCATCTTCGCGATGACCAGCCAAGGCCAGGCCGGCTCCACCCTCTACATGGTCAACCACGGGATCTCCACCGCCGCACTGTTCCTGATCGCCGGGTTCCTGGTCAGCCGCCGCGGCACCCGCGCCATCGCTGCCTACGGCGGAGTTCAAAAGGTCGCGCCCGTGCTCGCCGGCACCTTCCTGGTAGCCGGCCTGGCCACCCTGTCGCTCCCCGGCCTGGCGCCGTTCATCAGTGAGTTCCTGGTCCTTATCGGCACATTCACCCGCTACCCGGTGTTCGCCGTCATCGCCTCGACCGCGCTGGTGCTCTCGGCGGTCTACGTGCTGTGGCTCTACCAGCGGATGATGACCGGCCCGGTGACCGACGGCAACGAGCAGGTCCGCGACCTCGGCAAGCGCGAACTGCTGGTGGTGGCGCCGCTCATCGCCCTGCTGATCGGGCTCGGCATCTATCCCAAGATCGCACTCGACGTCATCAACCCGGCGGTCACCGCCACCCTGACCTCGATCCATGAGCCCGACCCGGCGCCCACGCTCGCAGAGGGAGCCCACCCATGACCCCGCCGAGCATCGAATACACCCAGCTCTCGCCAATGCTGATCGTGCTCGGCACCGCCGTCGCCGGGGTGGTCGCCGAGGCGTTCCTGCCACGTAAGAGCCGCTACCCCACCCAGGTCGCGCTGAGCCTCACCGGACTGGTGGCCGCGTTCGTGGCGGTCGTCCTACTGGCCCGTGACCTGCGCGGCGGGCTGGGCCAGTCCGCGGTGTCCGGTGCCGTCGTCCTCGACCGGCCCGCGCTGTTCCTGCAGGGCACCATCCTGCTCATCGGTGTGCTCGGGGTGCTGTTGATCGCCGAACGACGCGCCCCCGTCGAATATGACGACAGCGCAGTCGCTCTGGACGCCTTCACCGCCGACGCTTCGACGGTCCCGGGCAGCGTGGCCGAGAAGATCGCCACCAAGGCCGCGCTGGTGCAGACCGAGGTCTTCCCACTGACGATGTTCGCCGTCGGCGGCATGATGTTGTTCCCGGCTGCCGGTGATCTGCTGACCATGTTCATCGCGCTTGAGGTGTTCTCGCTGCCGCTGTACCTGATGTGCGGCCTGGCCCGGCGCCGCCGGCTGTTGTCCCAGGAAGCTGCCCTGAAATACTTTCTGCTGGGTTCCTTCTCGTCGGCGTTCTTCCTCTACGGCATCGCCCTGCTCTACGGCTTCGCCGGCACCCTGAGCCTGACCGGCATCGCCGCCGCCACCCGCACCGAAACCGACGACACCACCCTGGCACTGGTCGGCGCCGCCCTGCTCACCGTCGGTGTGTTGTTCAAAGTCGGTGCCGTGCCGTTCCATTCCTGGATACCCGATGTCTACCAGGGTGCCCCCACCCCGATCACGGCGTTCATGGCCGCCGCCACCAAGGTCGCCGCCTTCGGTGCGATGCTGCGCATCTTCTACGTCGCCGTTGCCGGCCTGGCCCATGACTGGCGACCCGCACTGTGGGTGGTGGCGATCCTGACCATGGTGGTTGGCACCGTGACCGCGGTGACGCAGACCGATGTGAAACGAATGCTCGCGTATTCGGCTGTGGCGCATGCCGGCTTCATTCTGGTCGGCGTGATCGCCGCCAATCCGGCCGGCCTGTCGGGGACGCTGTTCTACCTGTTCGCCTACGCCTTCTCCACCCTGGGTGCCTTCGCGGTGGTGAGTGTGGTCCGCGACGCGGCCGGCGCCGAAGAGACGGACATGGCGCGCTGGGCAGGCCTGGGCCGGCGTTATCCCCTGGTGGGGGTGGTGTTCTCGCTGTTCCTGCTGGCCTTCGCCGGCATCCCGCTCACCAGTGGGTTCGTCAGCAAGTTCGCGGTGTTCAAGGCCGCCGGCCAAGGCGGGGCGATCCCACTGGTCATCGTTGGTGTGATGGCCTCGGCCGTGGCCGCCTACTTCTACGTGCGGGTCATCGTGTTGATGTTCTTCACCGAGCCGCCCGAGGACGCCCCCGAGGTCGTCACGCCCAGTGCGCTGAGCGTCGCGACCATCACGCTGACCGCGGCGATCACCTTCGCCTTGGGTGCATTGCCCCAGCCGCTGCTCGACCTCGCCGACAGTGCGGCTAGATTCCTGACTTGATGATCCTTCTCAGCGACGACCACGGCATGGTCCGGGTCTTGACGATGAACCGGCCCGCGGTGCGAAACGCGTTGAGCACCGAGCTGTTCGAGGCACTTTACGCCGCACTGGGCGCGGCAGACGCCGACGACGCAGTCCGTGCCGTGGTGCTCACCGGTACCGACCCGGCGTTCTGCGCCGGCGTCGACCTCAAGCAGGCGCAGAATCTGGGCCGCGATTACTTCGCCCGGTTCGACAAGATGAACTGCATGGACGCGATCGCCGGCCTGCGCAAGCCGGTGATCGCCGCGATCAACGGCGCGACGTTCACCGGCGGTTTGGAGATCGCGCTGGCGTGTGACTTCATGATCGCCTCACAACGGGCGTATTTCGCCGACACCCATGCCCGGGTCGGCATCCTGCCCGGCGGCGGTATGACCGCTCGGCTGCCGCAGGTGGTGGGATCGGCGATGGCACGACGGCTGTCGATGACCGGCGAGGTGGTCGACGCCGCGCGCGCCGAGCAGATCGGGTTGGTCACCGAAGTCGTTGCCCACGAACACCTTCTACCGCGCGCACTGGAACTCGCCAGCCAGATCGCGGAGGTGCCGGCCGTGACCATGGCCGGGCTGACAGAGATCTACCGCAGCGGAAGCGCGGCCGTCACCGATCCTGCGCTGGCAGCTGAACGCACGGTGGCCGCGACGGCCTCCGTGGATCTGGGCGGTCTGGCCGCGCGCCAGCGTGAAGTCGCCGACCGCAACAGGCAGCAGATCGGTCCGAGTTAGGCCGATAGCAGCGGCCCGTCACCGATGAGCTACCCCAGCGCCGATGCGGTGTCGGTGAACGGGGCGAAGCTGCCGTCGAGCACTTCGAGGTGGCCGACGGTGCGGCCGGTGACCTCAGCGGCGTCCACCAAAGTGAGCTCCACGACTGCGCGGGCGAACTCGTCTTCGGTTGAAACGCTGGCGAATTCGCTGCGGTAGTACGACAGTCCCGGGGTCTGAATCGGGCGCGACGGCGCGAGTGCGTTGACGGCGATGTTGTGCCGTTGCAGATCGAAGGCGGCGCACGAGGTCAGGTGTTCCAGCGCCGCCTTGGATCCGCCGTAACCCGGCAGTACGCCGCCGTCGAAGTTTCGGTACGGCCCGTCGCCGGGCACCCGCGAGGCTACCGATGTCACGTTGACGACCGAACCGACGCCGGCCTCGACCATGTCCGGGCAGACCAGCTGCATCAGCTCATACGGGGCGAACACCCCGATCTCGAAGTGCCTGCGGTAGGCACCCACCGGAATGGTGAGAAAGCCCGGCCAATCGGTGTTGCCAGTGCTCGATTTGTTCACCGGGGCCACCTTCTTCGGCGGCGCGCCCAGCCTCGGCGGTCGCCCGGGCGCGGTGAAGGCGGCGTTGTTGACCAGGATGGTGATGGGCCCGAGCGCTTCGCGTGCCTGGTCGACCAACCGCGGGAGGTCGTCGCGGTCGAGCAGGTCGGCCTGGATGGCGACGGCGCGGCCGCCGGCCGATTCGATGGCCGCGACGGTCTCGCCGATGGTGCCGGGCAGCCGCTCGTCCCACTGCTGCTCGGTGCGCGCCACCACCGCCACCGCGGCGCCCTCGGCCGCCAGCGCCAGGGCCGTCGCCCGGCCAAGCCCGCGGCTGGCGCCGGTGACGATGGCGGTGCGGCCTGCCAGTCGTGCTGTCATCGCGTCATCCTCCGTGTCATCGCAAGGTCACAGGGCCACACCGTGTACCAGGATGGCCGTCGTCTGGTCGACCCAGCTGTCGTCCACGGCGTCCTCGGGGTACAGCAACAACCGCATCATCGTCACACCACCGATCAGTTCGATGAGGCGGTCGGGGTTGACGTCGGGATGCACCTCGCGACAGTGCACCGCCTCGACCAGACGATCGCGCACCGTGGCGAACAGCCCGGTGAACCTGGCCAGCACGCGCGCGTTGAGCGCGGGGTCGGCGCCCATGTCGGCGATCAGCCCGGGCAGGGCCGCCCGCACCACCGGGCTGGTGAACACGTCGCGGGTGGAGGCCAGCATGGCGCGTACGTCGGCGGCGATGTCACCCGCCGGGGCGAGCAGCGCGGTGGGCGTGACCGGGAAGGCCGCCTCGTGCACTAACTCGGCCTTGCTCGACCAGCGCCGGTACAGCGCGGTCTTGGTCGTGCCGGCGCGTTCGGCGACGGCCGCCAAAGTCAGATTGGGATAACCGATTTCGACAAGCAGCTCCGCAGTAGCGAGCAGTATGGCAGCGTCGATACGCGGATCGCGGGGACGCCCGGCGGTCCCGGCCTTGTCAACCGATGATGGGTCTGCTTTCATAACGCTACCCACCGTATCGTAATAGGGTTGGAGGACAAAGGTGACCAACCAACCGAACGTCGACGTCGACGTCGACGTCGACGTCGACCGGCTACAGCGCTCCGGCCGTGACGTGAGCACCATTCCAGGCGTGCTGTCGAAATGGCTGTCCACGGTGATGCCCGACGGCGTCACGCCCGAGGTGACCGTCGAAAGCGGCATCGACTCCAACGGCATGTCCTCGGAGACCATCATCCTCACCGGCCGCTGGGAGCGAGACGGCACACCCGTCGAGCAGAAATGGGTCGCCCGGGTGGCCCCCACCCAGCAGGACGTTCCGGTATTCATCACCTACCGGATGGACCACCAGTTCGACGTCATCCGGTTGGTGGAGGAACTGACCGACGTTCCGGTGCCGAAGGTGCGGTGGATCGACGCCGCCGGCGACGTCCTCGGCAGCCCGTTCTTCCTGATGGATCACGTCGAGGGCGTCGTGCCGCCCGACGTGATGCCGTATACGTTCGGCGGGAACTGGTTCGCCGACGCGACGCCCGAGCAGCAGCGCGCCCTGCAGGACGCGACGATCGAGATCCTGGCCAAGCTGCACTCGATCCCCGACGCGGCCGACACATTCGACTTCCTCGCCCAGGCCCAGCCGGCCGGCGATACCCCGTTGCGCCGGCAACTGAATTGGCTCAAGGGCTGGTACGAGTTCGCGGTGCCCGACATCGGGCGCTCACCGCTGGTCGAGAACGCACTGGGCTGGCTGGAGGAAAACTTCCCGGCCGACGTCGCGGCCGGCGAGCCGGTGCTGGCGTGGGGCGACTCGCGCGTCGGCAATGTGCTCTACGAGGACTTCCGCCCCGTCGCCGTGCTGGATTGGGAGATGGCGACGCTGGGCCCGCGGGAGCTGGACGTCGCATGGATCATCTTCGCGCACATGGTTTTCCAGGAACTCGCGGGCTTAGCCGGCATGCCGGGCCTGCCGGAGGTGATGCGCGAGCAGGACGTGCGCGACACCTACCAGAAGCTGACCGGCGTCGAGCTCGGTGACCTGACCTGGTTCTACGTGTACTCCGGGGTGATCTGGTGCTGTGTGTTCATGCGCACCGGCGCGCGACGGGTGCACTTCGGTGAGATCGAGAAGCCAGAGGACGTCGAGTCGATGTTCTACCACGCCGGGCTGCTGCGCCGGTTGATTGAGGATCCGGCGGGCAGGAGCGCAGCGCCCCGGGGAAACAAGGAGGCCTGAGGCCCATGCTCGGACCGCTCGACGAATACCCCGTCCACCAGGCGCCGCTACCGATCGCCTCGCCGAGCTCCTCGGACCGGAACTTCTACGACCGCAGCTATTTCAACGCCCACGACCGCACCGGTGACATCTTCCTGATCACCGGTATCGGGTACTACCCGAATCTCGGGGTGAAGGACGCGTACGTGCTGGTGCGCCAGGGCGACTCGCAGACTGCGGTGCACCTGTCCGACTCGATCGACCAGGACCGGCTCAACCAGCACGTCGGCGCCTATCGCGTCGAGGTCGTCGATCCGCTGCAGACCGTGCGGATCGTGATGGACGAAACCGAAGGAATGGCAGTCGATCTCACCTGGCGCGGATTGTTCCCGGTGGTCCAGGAGCAGCCACACATCATGCGGCAGGGCAACCGGGTCACCTTGGACGCCCAGCGGTTCGCCCAATTGGGTTCATGGGAAGGTCATCTCGTCATCGACGGGCGAGAGATCGCCGTCGACCCGTCGGTGTGGATCGGCAGCCGCGACCGGTCCTGGGGCATCCGCCCGATCGGTGAGGCCGAACCCGCCGGGCGGCCGGCCGACCCACCATTCGAGGGCATGTGGTGGCTGTACGTCCCGATGGCGTTCGAGGACTTCGCGATCGTCCTCATCATCCAGGAGGCGCCCGACGGTTTCCGCTCGCTCAACGACTGCACGCGGATCTGGCGCGACGGCCGCGTCGAGCAGCTGGGCTGGCCGCGGGTCAAGATCCACTACCGCTCGGGCACCCGCATCCCCACCGGCGCCACCATCGAGGCCACCGATTCCGCCGGCGCGGCACTGCGTTTCGACGTGGAGTCCAAACTTCCGGTGCCCATCCACGTCGGCGGCGGTTACGGCGGTGACTCGGACTGGATCCATGGGATGTGGAAGGGCGATAGGTTCACCGAACGGCTCACGTACGACATGAACGATCCGGCGATTATCGGCCGCGCGGCGTTCGGGGTGATCGACCACGTCGGGCGGGCGGTCTGCCACGACGGCGGGTCCTCAGCCGAGGGGTGGGGCTTGTTCGAACACGGCGCGCTGGGGCGGCACGACCCGTCGGGCTTCACCGATTGGCTGACGGTCGCACCCTGATTGCCCCCGATACCCGCCCGTTCGTGCACCGAGGTCGGGGACTATGGACCCATGGGTTACGACGTAGTGGTGATCGGCGCGGGCTTCGCGGGCCTGACCGCCGCCCGTGAACTGACCAGAAGCGGCTTCCACACCGTGGTGCTGGAGGGCCGCGACCGCGTCGGCGGACGTTCGGACACCGCGACACTGGCCGGTGTGCCCGTCGATCTCGGCGGCACCTTCGTCGGCCCGACCCAGGACGCGGTGCTCACGCTGGCCGCCGAACTCGGCTGCGCCACCACACCGACCTACCACCAGGGCGCCAACCTGATCCGCTGGCGGGGCAAGGTCCGCTCCTACCGCGGCACCATCCCGCGGCTGTCGCTGCTCACCCTGCTCGACATCGGCCGCATTCAGTGGCAGGTCGAACGGCTCGGCCGAGACGTCGACATCCGCCGGCCCTGGGCGTCGCCGAAGGCGAAGAAGCTCGACGCGGTGACGCTGGCGCAGTGGCTGCACTCGGTCGGTGCCAGCCGGGCATCCCACGATCTGCTGGCGATCATGGCCAGGGTGACCTGGGGCGCCGAACCCGACGAGCTCTCGATGCTGCACGTGGTGCGCTACATCAAGGCTGCGGGTGGGCTGGACCGCCTGCTCGACGTCGTCGGTGGCGCTCAGCAGGACCACTTCCCCGGCGGCACCCAGCAGATCGCCGAGACGATGGCCGCCGAGCTCGGCGACCGGGTGCGCCTGGGCGCCGTGGTGTCCCGGATCGAATGGTCCGAGGACGCGGTCGCCGTCGCCTCGTCGACGCCGGTGGTGGAGGCCCGCCGCGCCGTGCTGGCGATCCCCCCGGCCCACCGGCTGGGCATCGACATCGCCCCGCCACCGCCGATCGGTTACCAGCAACTCGCCCAGCGGTGGCCGCAGGGCGCGCTGAGCAAGGCCTATGCCGCCTATCCCCGGCCGTTCTGGCGCGAGCGCGGGCTGTCCGGGCAGTCGTTGTCCGATCAGGGTCCGGTCTTCATCACCTTCGACATCAGCCCCGGCGACGACGGTCCCGGGATCCTGCTCGGGTTCGTCGACTCCCGCGGCTTCGATGCGCTGGATCCCGAGCAGCGCCGCCGGCATGCGATCGACGGCTTCACCGCATTGTTCGGCCCGGACGCCGAGAGCCCGATCGACTACCTCGACCAGTGCTGGGGCGCAGAGACATTCGCGCCCGGCGGCCCCACGGCAGCGGTACCACCGGGCATGTGGACCGAGTTCGGTCCGCTGCTGCGCAGGCCGGTCGGGCCGCTGCACTGGGCCGGCACCGAGACCGCCGACGAATGGACGGGCTTCCTGGACGGGGCGGTCCGCTCCGGGCTGCGGGTGGCCGCAGAGGTCGCCGCCACGCTCAGGAGCTGATGCGCTGGGCGCTCACCGTCTCCACGAGCGCCCGCAGGTGCCCGTTGACCGCTTCGGGGTGTTCCAGGATCGCGCAGTGACCGCCGGGCATCTCGACCAGCTCGACCAGGTTGGGGGCGGCCGCGGCGATCTTGCGGGCCTGACACATCGGCAGCAGCCGGTCCTGGGTACTGCCGATGACCAGGGTCGGCACCGTCAAACCGCTGAGGTCGATGTGCTTCTTCCCCATCTGCTCGACGAGCACCCGCGCCCATGCGCCGCGCCCGGCGGCGGGGGTGGCGGCGAACAGGTCGTGGACGAAGTCGGCCACCGACGGATCGGCCTGCGCGCCGACGGCCATCATCGCCACGAACCGGCGGCTGCCGGGCTGGGCGCCGCGGATCAGCGGGGCCCCGCCGAAGGTCTGGATCATCCGGCGCGCAGCCAGTGACCGGCCGCCGGCCAGCAGGCGCGGCACCCGCAGCAGGTTGATCTCCTCGAGCAGGTCACCGGTGGTCGTGTTGATCAGAGCGACGGCGTCCGCGCGACGTTCGACGCGGTGGCGATAGCGATCCGACCACGAGCTGATAGCGATGCCGCCCATCGAATGACCGGCGATGACGGCCCGCTCCCCGGGGCGCAGCGTGGCCGACAGCACCGCGTCGAGGTCGCCGGCCAGGTGGCCGAGGCTGTA
This sequence comes from Mycolicibacterium sp. CBM1, assembly GCF_054073305.1. Classification (NCBI taxonomy): domain Bacteria; kingdom Bacillati; phylum Actinomycetota; class Actinomycetes; order Mycobacteriales; family Mycobacteriaceae; genus Mycobacterium; species Mycolicibacterium sp. CBM1. The sequence continues at coordinate 53,966 of NZ_JBSXPP010000016.1, forward strand.
ACCGGAGCGGGGCGGCAAGCCGGAGCGGCCGTGGCCGCGGTGGTCGTAGGCGATGACCCGATAGTCGCGGGAGAGATCGTTGATCTGCTCGTGCCAGACCCGCAGGGCACAGGTGATGCCGTGGGCCAGCACGATGGGATAGCCGTCGTCCGGGCCGAAGACCTCGGCGTGCAGGCGGGTGCCGTCGGCGGCGCGAACATCGACCATCCGGCTCCGGGGCAGCTTGGGACCGCTGATGACGGCCGTCCTGGACGCTGACATGGCCCACTCCTCGCTCAGTGTGGCGACCCTGCCGCACCGGAGTTTCAGATTAACCCGCACCTGGGGATTCGACTGGAGGACGGCACGGGTCGTTACCGCACCGGGACCCTCTCTAGGATGGCCCGGTGACCGAGCACGCGTTCTCCGCGCCGGAGCGCCGCGCGGTATATCGGGTGATCAACGAACGCCGGGATATGCGCCGGTTCGTCCCCGGACAGCCGCTGTCTGAGCCGGTTCTGGCGCGATTGCTGGCCGCGGCCCACGCCGCGCCCAGCGTGGGGCTGATGCAGCCGTGGCGGTTCATCCGCATCACCGACGAAAATCTGAGGGGGGCCATCCACGCCCTGGTCGACGAGGAACGCCGGCGCACCGCGGACGCGCTGGGCGATCGGGGTGACGAGTTCCTGGCGTTGAAGGTCGAAGGCGTCCGGGACTGCGCCGAATTGCTGGTGGTGGCCCTCGGCGACGGCCGCGACGCCCATATCTTCGGTCGGCGCACCATGCCGCACATGGACCTGGCCTCGGTGTCGTGCGCCATTCAGAATCTGTGGCTGGCGGCACGCGCCGAAGGTCTCGGCATGGGCTGGGTGTCGATCTTCGATCCGCGCCGGCTGGGTGAATTGCTGGGCATGCCGACGGGCGCCGAACCGGTGGCCATTCTGTGCCTCGGTCCGGTGCCCGACTTCCCCGACCGACCCGCGCTGGAGATCGACGAGTGGACGTTCGGACGGCCGCTGAACGAGTTCGTCAGCGAAAACTGTTGGGATTAGCCGACGTTCGCGCAACCCACGTAGGGGATGCAACCACTGGCGCCACCCGGACCTGCCGATCCGCTCGGGCCGTTCGGGATGACGCCGCTGGCGCCGCCGGGACCTGCACTGCCGGCGGGGCCGCCGGGGATGACGCCGGCCGCGCCGTCGGGACCGGCGGTGGCCACCGGGCACGGGCTGCCGTCGGGGTTGACGCAACCGGGCGGTGCCGGCTCTGCTGTTGCCAGCGGTGCGAATGCGACAGCCGTGGCCGCAGCACCGGCGAGGAAACCTGAGGTGAGAGAGATCTTCTTCAGTGCCATGCCATTGCTGTACCCTCCGCGCCGCAAAAAAACTCATCCCAGCTGCCCCGAGTGCATCGATGTTCGGTCCGGCCCGAACACGTGTAGGCTTGGCACAGGTTGACTTTCCAGCCGCGGTATTCGTCGCAGGCGTGCGGTGTGCTCTGCACCCGCTATGCGAGCCTCTCGGGCGCGTCCCACACAGCGTGTGTATTTCCTCCTAAACCTCATCGGAGTCATCGCCATGACTTGTTCCAACCCGAGTACGCCGGTGACCGGCCGAGCCGGTCCCCGCAACCTCGACAGCACTGACCAGAGCGCAAATCGCCTGCAGCTCTTCACCGAATGGTGTAACAGCACCGACGTGCGGATCACCGCGGTGGGCCATATCGACATGTCGACCGCTCACCGGTTCAGTGACTACGTCTTCCGGCGCGCGGGCAACTGCCGTCAACTCACCCTCGATCTGAGCCAGGTCAGTTTCTTTGACTGCGCGGCCTTTTCCGCGCTCTGCCACATCGACGACCGATGCCACATGGCAGAGGTCGCCTGGACGGTGCACCCGTCCGACTGCGTTTCCCGGGTTGTGGAGATCTGCGATCCGCTTGACCGGCTCCCGCTCTCGACCACCGCCGAAGCCGCCTGAACACCCACTTCCACCGAAGGGATCTGTCATGGATCAGCTTTTCTCGCACCCCGTCCAGCCCGAGCCTGTCGTGACCGAAAACGAGCAGTCCTCGGCACCCGTAGAGAACCCGGTGTTCTCCGACCGCCAGATCACGGGTGCTTCTTAGGCCCCTTACCCGGCCCGTGACCCGGGCCGGGCGGCGTGTCCGCCTGAACCGGCTCGGAACTCGGCACGGGAGCCGGCGGTACCACCGTCGGCGATGACTCCGCCGTGCTGGCGACGACCGGTTCCTGCGCAGGCGCCGACGCCGGCGGATCGCTGGCCAGCGCCAGCACGGAGACGACCAGAGCCACCAACGCCAGGGCCCCGAACACCGCCCTGCGTGCGGTGGGCCGCCGGTGCCGGCGCGGCGGCGGCACCACGTACGGGGCTGACGCGACGGGATGTTCCAGCACCTTGGTCGGCGGCCGCGACACGGCAGCCGGACCGATTAACGCCTGCCGATCACCGGCCAGGGCCGCCCGCATCTGATCGGCACTGGCAAAGCGCTGCAACGGGTTTCGAGTCATTGCTCGATCGACGACGGCGGCAAGAATCGGGTCGACGTCGGAGCGGACCGCGGCGACGGGCGGCAGCGTGGTGTTCATGATCGCGCCGGCCATAGCCGCGGCATCGTCGTGCCGGAACGCCGGCCGGCCCACTAGCGCCTCGTACGCCATCAGACCCACCGCATAGAGATCGTCACCCACCGACGCCGGCTCGCCGGCGAGCCGTTGCGGGCTCAGGTAGCTCATCGTGCCGACGATCTGCCCGGTCGTCGTGTGCGCGGTGCCGACAGTCTTAGCAATGCCGAAATCGGCGACCTTCATGGCGTCGCCCGTCGCGGAGACCAGGATGTTGCCCGGTTTGACGTCGCGGTGCAGCATCCCGGCGTTGTGCGCCGCGCCCAACCCGGCGAGGACGTCGTCGAGCATGGACCGGACATGCTGGACCGGCATGGGACCGGCGCCGATCAGGTCTGCCAGCGTGCGCCCCGGTAGACGCTCGAGCACGATGAACGGGTTGCCCCGGTGCTCGCCGAAGTCGTAGACGGCGACGATATTGGGATGGGACAGGCTGGCCGCCGAGCGGGCCTCGTCTTCGAAGCGACGCCGGAAGTGAGCTTCGCAGCTCAGCGCCGGATGGAGCAGCTTGACAGCAACCTGCCTGGTCAGCCGGGTGTCCCAGCCGTCGCGGACTTCTGCCATGCCGCCGCGGCCGAGAACCCCGAAGAGCGCATAGCGACCCAGGACCAATTCGCGGCCGATCATCTGGTGTCCGTAGCCCGAACCGCAGCGGCGCAAACCCGGACGGGTCGAATAGTCAGACGATTGTGGAGTCACCGCTCCCATGCCGAGCCGGTCATCACAACGCTTAGTTCCTGCCATGCTCTCTGCGGCGAAAGGAACGGTATGAAGTTCGCGCAGTCGAGCAGGTTGTCCAGCCTCTCGCACGAGATGCCGGGCCCGATCGGGGAGCATGCCACGCGGTTCGAGGCGGAGGGGCACGCCGTGGTGCGGCTCGACACCGGCGATCCGTATCCATTCGGGTTCGACTCACCCAGACCCGGGATGGTGTTGAGCGCGCCCCCGCGGGAGGCGCGATGGTCGACGGCGTAGTCGACTACTCGTGGACGTACCACGGAACTGCGCCTGTCATGACCCCCGTCTAGTCGGTCTAACTGGCCCGAACCCTAATGCAGTCGGACCCCGTTCGAGGGGTCTTGAGGTGGCGGACAAGCCGTTCGGCGAGCTCACCGAGTGGGTGGGCCCCGGACTAGCGCGGACTAGCGCGGACTGGCCGTCGCCGCCAGATCGGCCGGCAGCGCTTGGTTGCGCACGCTGTCGAGCGCCTTGGCGAGCAAGCGCGAGACGTGCATCTGCGAGCAGCCGACTCGCTCCGCGATCTGAGTCTGGGTGAGGTTGTCGAAGAACCGCAGGGCCAGCACAACACGCTGCCGCTCGGGTAGAGCGGCGATCAAGGGCCGCACCGTCTCGATGTTGAGCACCCTGTCCAGGTGCGGGTCGATGTCACCGAAGGTGTCGGCGATGGTTCTGGTCTGGTCGCCGGCGCCCATGGGCGCATCGCTGGGCACGGTGGCGTAGTTGCCGCCACCGATGGTCGCCTGGACGACGACGTCTCGGTCGATGCCGAGATGGTTGGCGATCTCGGTAGCGGTGGGCGCTCGATTCAGCCGTTGCGTCAGCTCGGCTCGGGCCCTGATCATTTGCGGCTGAAGCTCTTTGATCCCGCGGGGAACCTTGACCGCCCAGCCGTAGTCGCGGAAGTGGCGGCGGACTTCGCCCATCATCGTCGGTACCGCGAACGACACGAACGCAGCACCGGAGTCGACGTCGAAGCGATTCACGGAGTTGAGCAGGCCCACCCGGGCGGCCTGCACCAGGTCGTCGAACGGTTCGCCGCGACCCCGGTAACGGCGCGCGATGTGGTGGGCGAGGGGCAGGCTGCGCTCGATGATGGCGTCACGGAGTCGACGGAATGCCGGTGACCCCTCGTCGAGTTGCTTGAGGCGCCGGAACATCTCCGTCACGTCGGAATAATCTGACTTGGGAGCGTGGCGTTCGGGCATCGGCAGATCCTCACGATCATCGGTAAGCGGTAAGTCGTCACCGGCTCGTGATCTGAACCTGCGATTGGAGTATTACCCAGCCATCTACCAGGCCAAAAGTTCACCAGGCCGGGCGCCTCCCGGCGGCGATCCGGCACCGTGACAGACGAGTGCCCCTACCGCTGCACGAGGCAGCGGCGCGCACACCCTTTCGACTGGACAACAGGCGGGACATGACCGACACTCTAAAGGTCGACCAACCAACCTTTAAGAGATCCACGGCGGCTCTCGCACTGCCCTGAGGATCGAGATGATCTACCGTCAACAACTGTCCGGCGTCACCTTTACGTTCGACGGCCTGGTCGATGTGATGGCGAAGGCGACCCCACTGCGGTCGGGCGATCAGCTGGCGGGCTGCGCGGCCGAGTCCGACGCGGAACGGGCGGCCGCAGCCTGGGTGCTGGCCGATCTACCCCTGGACATCTTCCTGCGCGAGGCTGTGGTCCCCTACGAGACCGACGAAGTCACCCGGTTGATCATCGACAGCCACGACCGAAACGCCTTTTCTGCCATCTCACACCTCACGGTCGGCGGATTTCGCGACTGGCTGCTGGAGAACTCCTCTGAAGCTGACAGCGCGTCGCGGCTCACCGCCATTGGAGCGGGTGTCACCCCGGAGATGGCGGCCGCGGTCAGCAAGATCATGCGCAACCAGGACCTCATTGCCGTGGCGTCGGCGATGGAGGTCACCGCAGCGTTCCGCACAACCGTCGGCGCGCGGGGCACGATGGCCACCCGCCTGCAGCCGAACCATCCCACCGACGATCCGCGCGGGGTCGCCGCCGCCGTGCTCGACGGACTCCTGATGGGATGCGGTGACGCCGTCATCGGGATCAACCCGGCGACCGACTCGCCGCACGCCACCTCCGACCTGCTGCGGCTGCTCGACTCGATCCGGGACAGGTTCGACATTCCCACCCAATCCTGCGTGCTGTCGCACATCACCACGACCATCGGGCTGATCGACGAGGGCGCTCCCGTCGACCTCGTCTTCCAATCGATCGCCGGAACCGAGGGGGCCAACGCCGCCTTCGGAGTGAACATCGAGCTGCTGCGCGAGGGTAATGCCGCCGCCCGCTCACTGCAGCGGGGAACCGTCGGGGACAACGTGATGTATCTCGAGACCGGACAGGGGTCGGCCTTGAGCTCCGGTGCCCATCTGGGCACCGGCGGAAAGCCGGTGGATCAACAGACCTTGGAGGTGCGCGCCTACGCCGTCGCGCGCGATCTCCAGCCGCTGCTGGTCAATACGGTGGTGGGCTTCATCGGCCCGGAGTACCTGTACGACGGGCGGCAGATCATCCGAGCGGGTCTGGAGGATCACTTCTGCGGCAAGCTGCTCGGGCTGCCGATGGGTGTCGACGTCTGCTACACCAACCATGCCGAAGCCGACCAGAACGACATGGACAACCTGTTGACCCTGCTGGCCGCGGCCGGCGTCGCCTTCGTCATCACCGTCCCGGGCGCCGACGACGTGATGCTGGGCTATCAGAGTTTGTCGTTTCACGACGTGCTGCTGACGCGGCAGACTCTGGGCCTGCGGCCCGCTTCGGAGTTCGAGGACTGGCTGCGCACCGTCGGCATGGTCGACGAACGGGGCCGCCCGAAGCCGTTCGACGTGACGAGTTCACCACTGCGAGAGCTGACGTCGGCGGAGAGCCGATGACGGACAATGTTGCGCGCCAACAGTTCTGGGACACGCTGCGGCAGAGCACGCAGGCCCGGATTGGGTTGGGACGCGCCGGGAATGCCTTGCCGACACGCGAAGTGCTCCAGTTCGCCGCGGCACACGCGGCCGCGCGCGACGCGGTGCACATCCCGCTGGACACCGAACGCGTGGCCGCCGCGATCGGCGATATCGGCATCGGTGAGCCCGCTCTGGTTACCAGTCAAGCGTCGTCGCGGGGTGAGTACCTGCGCCGCCCTGATCTCGGCCGGTTGCCCGCGGATCTGTCGTCGGTTCCTGTCGTGCCGGCGGACATCGGATTCGTGCTCGCCGACGGGCTCTCACCCAGCGCGCTGATGCATCACGGGGCGGCGCTGCTGGAAGCTCTGGTCACCGAATTGGGTTCTGGCTACACGCTGGCGCCGCCGGTGATCGCGACCCAGGCGCGGGTGGCCCTCGGCGACCACATCGGCGCGCGCGGGCAGTACACCACGCTGGTGGTGCTCATCGGCGAGCGGCCAGGGCTCAGCGTCGCCGACAGCCTGGGTATCTACCTCACCCACCGGCCGCGGCCCGGATGCACTGACGCCGAACGCAACTGCGTCTCGAACATCCATCCCCCCGACGGTCTGGGGTACCGCGAAGCCGCGCGGATCGCCGCGGGTCTGGTCGCCGGGGCGCGTCGGCTCGGGCGATCTGGGGTGGAGCTCAAGGACACCTCGCGTGGGGTGGCCGTTGAGGGTCCGGGACCCGGGGAGCTGGGGTAGCTCGGGTTCCTCCCCCGGCTAGGCGTTACCCGTCGTCGAGTTTCCATAGTCCCAAGACCGGGTTCGCACCGGGGTCATGTAGATGTAGGCGGCACCTGGTCTGGGTGCGGTGGGCCATTCGGCCTCTGGCACGCCGCGGGCCTTGGCGCCCCGCCGCGCGAGCTCGAGTGCTTCACCTGGTTCCCGAACGATGCGGGCCAGACCTTGGAACATCACGCCCCGAATATCGGCCATCGTGGAGCCGTCTTCGAGCATGATGCTCACCTTGGGATTGCTTTCGATGTTCGCCACTTTGCGTGTCCGGTCCCGCACACCCATGACGATGTCGGTGCCTAGGCGAAAGTAACCCAGGGGCACGGTGTGCGGAAACCCGTCCTCGTCGATGGTGGTCAACATCGCCCATCCCGGGCGGCTATCGAGAAACGCCTCGATTTGTTCGTCACTGAGCTTTGCCGGCATGCGCAAAAGGTTAACAACGGCGAAGTCGGCTCTCGGCCAGCCGCCATCATGGCGGGCACCTCTGCCACACGGTCCGTCAGAACCGATCGAAGATCGAGTTGACGATGTCGTCGCCGATGCCAATGCCAGCGCCGGTCACCATCGCCTGGCCGAAACGCCCGCCGAGGAAGCGCTGCAGCGCGCCACCTCCGGGGGCGGGCTGTTGATACTGCGGGTATTGCGGCGCAGCCGGATACGCGGCGGGGCCGGAGTATGCGGCTTGCGGCACCGCTGGCTGTTGCGCAGACGCCACGTGGTTGTCGACGAGGGCGTGAATGGCTTGCAGCAGTTCGGTGGTCGTGGTCTGCTCGTCTCTGATCGCCAAGGCGATCTCTTTCAGGTCGAGCCCCCACTCACGGGCGTTCGCGTCACCCGCTGCCGCGGCCGTCGACAACTTGTCGGCCAACGCGCGGATCAACGATGCGGTCTGGTCGGCCTGCGTTTGCAGCGCGGCGAACTGCCGGTCCACGGTGTCGGTATTCATCAATAGCGTCCTTTCGCTCTTCTCCCCTCCGACCTACTCCAGCCAACTGAGCACCAGCTGAGAGATGGCTGATGGGAGACGGATTGGGACGCACAGCACAGTGTGGAATGGTTTTGACTTCCGGCAGTGCCGGGGCCATGATCGACCGCGGTCAGCACCTTGCTAGGTGAGGCTCCTACGTGAACACAGGCCACTGATCTGACGACGTCGAGAGACGCCCAAGATCAGGACAGGTCTTCCCGGATTAAGGGATGACCCAAAGTGGCTCCCCGCGATGGTGGGGTACGTCGCGTAGTGCCGAAGCCCTGTGCGCCATTCGTAACCCGTCGGCGAACACTGCAGCGAGTACCACCGCCTTCCGGCTAGTACACCGACTACTCCGAGGTTCTCGTCGAGACGTCCCGCGGCAGGTCGCTATGATCGGCGCCGGCATCAAGTGTCGTCCCTTCGAATGGATTCACCATGACCGAACACGTCGAACAGCTGGAGTTCCAGGCCGAGGCCCGCCAGCTGCTGGACCTGATGGTCCACTCCATCTACTCCAACAAGGACTCCTACCTGCGGGAGTTGATCTCCAACGCGTCCGACGCGCTGGACAAACTGCGCCTGGAGGCGTTCCGCAACAAGGACCTCGACGTCGACACCTCCGATCTGCACATCGAGATCGACATCGATAAGGCCGCCCGCACCCTGACGATCCGCGACAACGGGATCGGGATGACCCGCGACGAGGTGGTCGCCCTGATCGGCACGTTGGCGAAATCGGGCACCGCCGAACTGCGCCAGCAACTGCGCGAAGCCCAGAACGCCGCGGCCTCCGAGGAGTTGATCGGACAGTTCGGGATCGGCTTCTACTCGTCGTTCATGGTGGCCGACAAAGTCACCCTGGTGACCCGTAAGGCGGGCGAGGCTTCGGCGACGCGCTGGGAGTCCGCCGGCGATGGCACCTACACCGTGGCCACTGTCGACGATGCTCCGCAGGGCACGTCGGTCACCTTGCACCTCAAGCCCGAGGACGCCGAGGACGAGCTGCACGACTACACCGCGGAATGGAAGATCCGGGCGCTGGTCAAGCAGTACTCGGACTTCATCGCCTGGCCGATCCGGATGCAGGTCGAGCGCCGCAGCCCGGCCGACGAGGACGGCGGCGAGGAGCAGGTCACCATCGAGACCGAAACCATCAACTCGATGAAGGCCTTGTGGGCCCGTCCCAAAGACGAAGTGTCCCAGGAGGAGTACGTCGAGTTCTACAAGCACATCGCGCACGCCTGGGACGACCCGCTGGACGTCATCCCGATGAAGGCGGAGGGCAACTTCGAATATCAGGCCCTGTTGTTCATTCCGTCGCATGCGCCGTTCGACATGTTCAACGCCGACGCCCGGATCGGTGTACAGCTGTACGTGCGGCGGGTCTTCATCATGGCCGACTGCGAGGAGTTGCTGCCGCCGTACCTGCGGTTCGTCAAGGGTGTCGTCGACGCGGCGGACATGTCGCTCAACGTGTCTCGGGAGATCTTGCAGCAAGACCGGCAGATCAAGGCGATCCGGCGCCGGCTCACCAAGAAGGTGCTCTCGACGATCGCCGAGATGCAGAAGGAGCGGGCCGAGGACTACCGCACGTTCTGGGGCCAGTTCGGCCGAGTCCTCAAGGAAGGCCTGCTCTCCGACGTCGACAACAAGGACACGCTGCTGGCGGTGTCGTCGTTCGCCTCGACGCACAGCGACGAGCAGGCCACCACGCTGGCCGAGTACGTCGGGCGGATGAAGGACGGTCAGGAGCAGATCTTCTATGCCACCGGTGAATCCCGTACGCAGCTGCTGAGTTCACCGCACCTGGAGGCGTTCAAGGCCAAGGGTTATGAGGTACTGCTGCTCACCGACCCGGTCGACGAGGTCTGGGTGGACATGGTGCCCGAATTCGACGGCAAGCGACTGCAGTCGGTCGCCAAGGGCGAGGTGGACCTGGACGCCGAGGAAGACAAGAGCGAGGCCGAACGGTCGCAGCTGGAGCAGGAATTCGGTGATCTGCTGGAATGGCTCAAGGAGACCCTCTCCGAGCAGGTGAAGGAAGTGCGGTTGTCGACCCGCCTCACCGAGTCGCCGGCCTGCCTGATCACCGACAGCTTCGGCATCACACCGGCGCTCGCCCGGATGCTGCAGGCCTCCGGACAGCCGGTCCCCACCGAGAAACGCATCCTCGAGCTCAACCCTGATCACCCGCTGATCGCCGGGGTGCGGGAGGCGTTCACGTCACGGGGCGGTGATCCGGCCCTGACCGAAACGGCTGAACTGCTCTACGGCACCGCACTTCTGGCTGAGGGCGGCACACTGGACGATCCAGCGAAGTTCGCCGGGCTACTCGCTCAGCGGCTGGCGCGCACCGTCTAGCGGCCTGTAACGAGGCCATACGGTGGCAACCCGACACCGCTGACCATGAGCTGGCCGGACGGGATTTTCTCGACCAGCCGCACCCGGACCGGGCAACGCTGTCCGGCGACCTCGAGTTCGGCCTCGCCGTCGAATACACCGTCGTCTGTGCTCACAGGAAGTTGGCCCGCGTCCACATCCGCCGGCTGATCCGGTTTGAATCCCCCGGCGAGTCCGGGTGCTCCCCTTCTTGGGAAGGTTGGGGTCAGCTCAGGTGGTTAGTCGAGGAGGTACCCGCCGGAGCTGCGTGAGCGGGCGGTGCGGATGGTCGCCGAGATCAGTGATCAGCATGAGTCGGAGTGGGCAGCGATGACCGAGGTCGCCCGGTTGTTGGGGGTCGGGACGGCCGAGACGGTCCGCAAGTGGGTCCGTCAGGCTCAGGTCGATGCCGGCGCCCGGCCCGGGACCACGGCCGAGGAGTCCGCTGAGTTGAAGAAGCTGTGCCGGGAGAACGCTGAATTACGAAGGGCCAATGCGATTTTGAAGACGGCATCGGCTTTCTTCGCGGCCGAACTGGACCGGCCACACCACTGACCTGACGGTTCATCGCCGAGCATCAAGGCCATCGAGACGGCCCTGATGGTCTGCGGTGGGGATCTCAAGGCTGAGATCACTCGTGTCCACGCCGCCAACTACGGGGTCTACGGGGCCCGCAAAGTGTGGTTGGCGCTCCACCGTAAGGGCGTTGACCTGGCCCGATGCACCGTCGAGCGGCTGATCGCTGAGCTCGGCCTGCGTGGAGTGGTGCGCGGCAAGGTCAGACGCACCACGATCGCCGACCCCGAGGCTGTCCGCCCGGCCGACCTGGTCAACCGTGTATTCGGCCCCCGAGCGCCGGATCGGCTGTGGGTGGCCGACCCGACCTATGTGTCGACCGGGTCGGGATTCGCCAACGTCGCGTTCGTCACCGACGCCTATGCTCGGCGGACCCTGGGCTGGCGGATGGCAGCGACCATGGCCACCTGCAACTGAGCACCGCGCAATGGGTCGACTGGTTCAACCACCACCGGCTCTACGAGTACTGCGGCTACACACCACCAGCCCAGCTTGAGGCCGCCCACCACGCTCAACAACAGACACCAGCCGCCGGCCGAGTTCTCACATCAGGAAGTCTCCGGACTCACCCGGGGGGACTCAGCACTCCAGGTCCACTTCTCTGCAGCCCTGGCCCCCTGTCGGCCTGGCAAGAGCATTCGAGAAGGAAGTTTTGAGAGGCGGGACTCTGATTCCCAGGATTTTGTTCAATTGCGCCGAAAGGGACGCACAGATGACAACCCAACTGGGATTAGGACAAATCTACTGGGATCCTACACCATCATTGACACAACTCGGTCTGTGTCGTAATCATAAGACATGACCGCAGTTGTGTCTCACACCGCCCCGGCCCGGTTCGAGTTGGCGACGGCACAGACGTGGGGCGACCCCTGGCCGATGTACCGGGCGCTGCGCGACAACGACCCCGTGCACCACGTCGTGCCGGACAACCCCGATCACGACTACTGGGTGCTCTCGCGGCACGCCGACATCTGGCAGGCCGCCCGCGACCATCAGACGTTCTCCTCCGCGCAAGGCCTGACCGTCAACTACCGCGAGCTGGAACTGATCGGGCTGCAGGACAACCCACCCATGGTGATGCAGGATCCGCCGTCGCACACCGAGTTTCGCAAACTGGTCGCCCGCGGGTTCACCCCCCGCCAGGTCGAGGCAGTCGAACCGAAGGTCCGCGAGTTCGTCGTCGAGCGCATCGAGCGACTGCGTGCCGCCGGCGGCGGGGACATCGTCGCCGAGTTGTTCAAGCCGCTGCCGTCGATGGTCGTCGCGCACTACCTCGGCGTCCCCGAGCAGGACCGCGCCCAGTTCGACGGCTGGACCGAGGCAATCGTGGCCGCGAACGCCAGTGGGTTGGATGCCCTGGGCTCGGTCGGCGACGCGATCGGGTCGATGATGGCCTACTTCACCGAACTGATCGAGCGACGCAGGCGTGAACCCGGGGATGACACCGTCTCCCACCTGGTGGCCGCCGGGGTGGGGGCTGACGGCGACCTCGCCGGCACCCTGTCAGTGCTGGCGTTCACGTTCACCATGGTCACCGGCGGCAACGACACCACCACCGGGATGCTCGGCGGCTCGGTCCAGCTGTTGCATCAGCAGCCCGACCAGCGCCGCCTGCTGGTCGACTCACAAGACCTGATCCCCGACGCCGTCGACGAGTTGCTGCGGCTGACCTCACCGGTCCAGGGGCTGGCCCGCACCACCACCCGTGACGTGGAATTGCACGGCAGGACAATCCCATTCGGCCGTAAGGTGCTGCTGCTCTACGGCTCGGCCAACCGCGACGAACGCCAGTACGGCCCCGACGCCGGCGAACTCGACGTCACGCGCCGGCCGCGCAACATCCTGACGTTCAGCCACGGCGCCCACCACTGCCTCGGAGCCGCGGCAGCCCGCATGCAGGCACGGGTGGCTCTGACCGAACTGCTGACCCGCTGCCCAGATTTCGACGTCGACGAAGCCGGTATCGAATGGGCCGGTGGCGGCTACGTCCGCCGACCGTTGTCCGTCCCGTTCCGGGTGCGCAGCTGATGGCGGGCAACAACTGGCTGGCCTCGCGGCGCGCGGAGGTGGCCGCCGACCGCATCCTCGACGCCGCCGGTGAACTGTTCGCCCGACGCGATGTCGGCAGCGTGGGCATGAACGACATCGCCCGCACCGCGGGGTGTTCCCGGGCGACGCTGTACCGCTACTTCGAGAACCGCGACATGCTGCACACCGCCTACGTACACCGGGAGGCCTACCGGCTGCACGAGCAGATGTCGGAGTCGATCGGCGGCATCGCCGACCCACGCGAACGCTTGCTCGCAGGGCTGACGATGTCGATGAAGGTGGTCCGCGAAAGTCCGGCGCTGTCATCGTGGTTCGCCACTGCCGACTCCCCCATCGGCGCGGAGATGGCCGAGCAGTCCGAGGTCATCCAGGCGCTGACGTCGGGCTTCTTGCTCTCGCTGCGGCCCGACGACCCCGCGGTGGTGAACCGCCGGGCGCGTTGGCTGGTGCGGGTGCTCACCTCGCTGCTGATCTTCCCCGGCCGCGACGCCGACGACGAGCGGGCGATGCTCGAAGAATTCGTAGTCCCGATGGTGTGCCCAGCCGAGTCCGACCCTGCGGTGGACGCGCCGAGTCTGCGCACAGATCGACCTTCATCCCCATAGGGACGCGCTGGGCGCAGACTCGGTAACCCCGGAAGCGGTCGTCGGTCGCACAGTGTCGGCATGACGACCCTCGACGACCCGTTCATCGGTAGCGAAGCAATTGCCAAAGGCGTTCTGCGCGACCATCAACTACGCGCGCGCTATCGCAGGGTTTTTCCCGGCGTCTATGCCCAGCAGGGAGTTGAGTTGACCGTCGCCCAGCGCGCGCGGGCGGCATGGTTGTGGTCGCACCGCAGCGGGATTGTCATGGGGCTTACGGCAGCTGCGCTGCACGGGACGAAGTGGCTGGATGCCAGCTTGCCGGTCGAGCTGGTGGCGTCGAATGCCAGGCCGCCGCGCGGTGTGCGCACCCACGATGTGTGCATCGACCCCGACGAGCGCACGTGGTTGGGCGATCTGCCGGTCACCACCGCACCGCGTACGGCATTTGACATCGGCCGACGCCATCCCACGCGCTCGACGGTCGCCCGGATGGATGCACTGTTACGCGCCACAGGCATTGGAAGTGACGACGTCGCCGCAGTGGCGGCCCGACACCGCGGAGCGCGAGGCCTGCGCCAGCTTGAGACCGTGCTGGATCTGACCGACACAGGCGCGCAGTCACCGCGGGAGACCTGGCTGCGGTTGACTCTCGTCGACGCCGGCTTCCCCCGTCCACGAACACAGATTCCCGTGCCCTGCCCCGACTCATCCGCGACCTACTACCTCGACATGGGATGGGAAGAGGTCATGGTCGCCGTGGAGTACGACGGGGACCACCACCGCACGGATCGGTGGCAGTACACCAAAGACGTTCGCCGGCACGAAGATCTGGAGCGGCTCGGGTGGATCGTGATCCGGGTGCTGGCCGCAGACTCAACAAGCGACATCGTCCGCCGGGTACGCGACGCCTTTGCGCGGCGGACCTCGAGTCTGCGGTGAGCGCATCGAGTCTGCGCTCAGCGCGAAGTTCGGCCGAGAATCGCGCGCTCACCGCAGACTCGAGCTGATTGGGACGCCTACGTGCGCACCCGGGTGAATCGATGCAGCAGCCACGCCACCGGGATCGTCATGAGCAGGGTGACCACGAACAACGCCGGCATCGAGCCGGTGTAGACCGGCCAGCCCAGCACCTCCACCATGGCGATCTCCATCACCACCAGGTGCACCAGGAAGATCTCGTAGGAGATCTCCCCCAGCCACACCATCGGCCGGCTCGCCAGCAGCCGCGCATACCAGCCGCGGTTGCCCAGCGCCAACGGCGCCACCACGAGTGTCGCGATAACGGCGTAGAAGCCGGTCTTGACCAGTGCCTCGGTCAGGCCGGTCGGGGATGTCGTGGGCTCACCGGCGATCGGGGTGGACACGATGAGAAAACAAATGACCGCCAACGGAACCGTGATGAAGCCGTAGACGCGAACTCCCTTGACCTGCAACACGGTCAGCAGCATGCCGCCGACGAACCAGGCCAGGTAGCCGGGCAGCCACAGCCGCGCCCCGCTCGGCAGGAAGTGCGTGGAGTGCACCAGCGCCATCCATGCCGGGCTGACCAGAGCGAGCACCACCAGACCGGTCAGCAGCACACCCGGGCGCCACTGACGGCGGCACAGCACCACGATCAACAGGTAGGCCAACACCGGCAGCGCGACATAGAACGCCACCTCGACGGCCAGGCTCCACATCTGTGTCAATCCCTGGTGCAGATAGCCGTTGAACATGTAGTTGTCGGTGTAGATCTGGGTCAGCGTCAGGTTGCGCAGCAGCCCGACCCAGGTGTGGCCCGGGTTGGGTCCGGCGTCACGGAAGTGATAGATCAGGTAAGCCGCCAGCACAGTGACGACATAGGCGGGCATGATGCGCCGCACCCGATGCCAGGCGTAGCGCCGCACCGACGGCGACGGCCCGGCATCGGCGAGTGCCCGCACCCACGGCCCGAACAATAGGTAGCCGGAGAGCACGAAGAAGATCGGCACACCGATCTCCATCCGCGAATACACCAGGCCGACAAAGCCGTGGGTGTACTTGCCGGTGGTGTAGGCAGCGTGGGTGGCGAGCACCAGCAGCGCCGCCACCGCGCGCACCCCCGTGAGGGAGGCAACCCGGTCGACTCCCACGACGGCCTCCAGGCCGCCCTGGTCGACCGCGCCGGACGCGGTCATCGGCTCGGGCGCCGGGGCTTCCCGCCGGAGGGACGCGAGTCGTATCGTGGGCTGCCACGGTCGGGCTTGAGGTCGATCAGGATCCCGGAGATCCGGGTCTTCTCAAGGGCTTTCAATGTCGACTTGGACAGGTCGGTGGGCAGTTCGACCAGCGAGAAGTCACTCTTGATGGTGATGTGCCCGAAATCGCTGCGGTGCAGGCCGCCCTCGTTGGCGATCGCCCCCACGATCGAGCCGGGACCCACCTTGTGCCGCTTGCCGACGGCGATGCGGTAGGTGGTCAGGTCGTCACGGGTCTTGCGGGGGGCGCGCTCACGATCGCCCCGATCGGACGACTCCCGCTCGCGGCGCTTCTCCGGCGGCGGTTCGGTCATCAGGAACTCCGCGCCGTTGCGGCTCTGCAACGCCAGTGCGGCGGCGATGTCGGCCATCGGCACGTCGTGGTCGCGCTCGTAATCCTCGATGAGGCGACGGAACATGTCGAAGCCCGGCGCGTTGAGCGCCTCGGTGATCGAATCGTGGAACTTGGCCACCCGCTGGGCGTTGACGTCTTCGACGCTGGGCAACTGGTCTTCGGTGACCGGCTGGCGGGTGACCTTCTCGATCGACTTCAGCAGGTGGCGTTCCCGAGGCGAGACGAACAGCAGCGCGGTCCCGGATCGCCCGGCTCGCCCAGTGCGCCCGATCCGGTGCACATAGGACTCCGGATCGTGCGGGATGTCGTAGTTCAGCACATGGGAGATGCGTTCGACGTCCAGCCCGCGCGCCGCGACATCGGTGGCGACCAGGATGTCGATCGCCCCGCTCTTGAGCGCGGCGATGGTCCGCTCGCGAAGCGCCTGCGGGATATCGCCGTTGATGGCCGAGGCGGCGAACCCGCGGGCTCGCAGCTTCTCGGCGACCTCCTCGGTGGCCTGCTTGGTCCGGACGAACACGATCATCGCCTCGAACGGCTCGACCTCGAGCAGCCGGGTCAGGGCGTCCATCTTCCGCGGCCCCGCGACCTGGATGTAGCGCTGGGTGATGTTCTCGGCGGTGGCGGTCTTCGACTTGACCGCCACCTCCACCGCGTCGTGCAGGTACTTGGAGGTGATCTTGCGGATCCCCGGCGGCATCGTCGCCGAGAACAGCGCGACCTGCTTGTATTCCGGGGTGTCGGCCAGGATCCGCTCGACGTCCTCGGCGAAACCCATCTGCAGCATCTCGTCGGCCTCGTCGAGCACCAGGTAATCCAGGTGCGAGAGGTCCAGGCTGCCCTTCTCCAGGTGGTCGATGACGCGCCCGGGCGTCCCGACGACGACCTGCGCGCCGCGCTTGAGTCCGGCCAACTGCGGGACGTAGGACGAACCGCCGTAAATCGGCAGCACATTGATGTTTCGGTGCGCGCCGTAGCGGCTAAACGCCTCGGCGACCTGCAGGGCCAACTCACGCGTCGGGGCCAGCACCAGCGCCTGGGTGACGCGGCTGGTCGGGTCGATCTTGGACAGGATCGGGATCGCGAACGCCGCGGTCTTGCCCGTGCCGGTCTGCGCCAGACCGACCACGTCGGAACCGGCCAGCAGCGCCGGAATGGTGGCCGCCTGAATCGCTGACGGCGTTTCGTAACCGACGTCAGCAACGGCTTGCAGGACGGCGGGGTGTATCTGCAGGTCGGCGAAGGTCTGCGGGGTGGCCTCGTCGGCGTCGGGGCCGGCGTCTTCCGAGATTGTCATTGGATCTGCAGTCTAATGCCGGAGCGTGCCGTAACCCCGCTCCGGCGCCGAGGGACGGTACCGTCAGCCGATGTGGGGCATCGGCTGAGCATGGCTGCGGCGGGCGCGGCGCTGGCCGCAACCCTGGTGAGCTGCAGCTCGGGGGACTCCACCGTGGCCAAGACCCCGGACGTGACGACACCGGCTGTGACCACCACCTCCACGCCACCGCCGCCGCCGACCGCTGTGCCGCCGCCCCCGCCGCCCCCGGCTCCGGCGCCCGATCCGTGTGCGGTCAACCTCGCCGCGCCCGCCATCGCGCAGGCCGTGTCAGACCTTCCCCGCGACCCACGCAGCAACCAGGGCTGGTACCCCGTGCCGGTGGCCGGAAACTACAACGAGTGCGCGCAGCTGTCCGCGGTGATCGTGCGGGCCAACACCAACGCCGAAAATCCCAACACCCGTGCGGTGCTGTTCCACCTCGGCAAGTACATCCCGACCGGAGTGCCCGACACCTACGGATTCAACGGCCTCGACTCCACCCAGAGCACCGGCGACACCGTCGCCCTGGCCTACGTCAACGGTCTGGGCATGCAGAGCGTGGTGAAGTTCCGCTGGAACGGCAACGGCGTCGAGCTGATCGGCAACACCTGAGGCGTCGGTGGGCGGCGATCACCGAGGCAAACTGAGCGCGTCGGCGACACCGCAACGCCTGCCGCATATTCTTGCCTAACCCGACGAACTGGCAAACCAAAGCACACCGAGGCCAGGTTACCGGCGCGTAAACTGCGGGCCTGGAGGCATCGGAGGGGCCATGAAGGGCATCATCTTCAACCTGCTCGAAGACGTAGTGATCGCCGGCCACGGGGACCAAGCCTGGGAGGATCTGCTCGATCGAGCCGGACTGGATGGGGTCTATACCTCGCTGGGGAGCTACGACGACGCGGAGATGATGCGGCTGGTCGCGGCCGCCGGGACCGAACTATCGTTGACCGACGACGAGGTCTTGCGCTGGTTCGGACGACGGGCGATCCCCTTCATGAGCGAGCGTTGGCCAGCCTTCTTCTCCGCTCACCAGCACACGGTGCCGTTCCTGCGCACCCTCAACAGCGTCATTCATCCCGAGGTGCGCAAGCTCTACGCCGGAGCTTATTGCCCACATTTCGATTTCACCTCGGCCGCGGACGGAAGTCTGTTGATCGGTTACCGATCGCAGCGCCGGCTCTGCGGGCTGGCCCACGGCTTCATCCTGGGTGCCGGCGACCACTATGGGGAGGAGCTGACCGTGCGGCATGAACAGTGCACGTCCCGTGGTGCGGACCGATGCGTGCTAGCGGTCAGCCCTGCGTAGGCGCTGTGATGGCGGGGGATGACGCACTCGACTCAGCCTCTGATGGGTTGGTCGAGGCACTGACGGCAGAGAACAAGCGTGTACGTCGGCGACTGGAACGGGAACGCAAGATCCGGCACCAAGCCGAGGAGATCGCCGAACAGGGCCTGCGCGATCTCTACCACCAGCAGCGTGAACTCGAATTCCTCTCCGAGATCACCATCATGGCCAACCAGGCCGGTTCGGCCAGAGAGGTGCTGGCGTCCGCACTGCGGTATATCTGCCACTTCACCGGATGGCCGGCCGCACATGCCTACATCGTCGGCGGGGAGGGCCCGGCCCGGAGGATGTGGCCGTCCAACATCTGGTATCACGATCCCGCCCTGGACATCTCCGAATTACAAACCACCACAGCAGAACTCGTATTCGCGCTCGGTGAGGGCCTGCCCGGCCAGGTCTGGCAGACAGGTGCAGCTCAATGGCTGGATGATGTGACGACGAGCAAGAACTTTCCCCGCGCCCATAGCGCGTTGCGATCCGGCCTGCGCTGCGCATTCAGCGCCCCGCTCCTGATCGGATCCGAGGTGGCGGCATCGCTCGAGTTCTTCGGGCCCAATCCGACGGCGGAGGATGCGGCCCTGCTGTCGATGATCTCCAGGGCCGGAACTCAACTCGGCCGGGTGATCGAACGGGATCGTGCCAAGGCGCGGCTGCACGACGCGATGCATGACTCGCTCACCAACCTGCCCAACCGCGCCCATTTCGTGCAAGAGGTGGAGCAGGCGTTCCGGGAATACTGCCTGGACCGACAAGCCGGTTTCTGCGTCCTATTCGTCGACTTGGACCGGTTCAAGATGGTCAACGACAGTTTGGGCCATGCTGCGGGGGATGCCTTGATCATCCAGGTCGGCGCCCGGCTGAAGGATGCGATCCGGGACGGCGAGGTCACCGGCCAGCGCCCCGGCGATGAACCCCGGGCGCTGCTGGCACGCATGGGCGGCGACGAGTTCACATTGCTGGTGCGCCAGATCGGCAAATCCAGCGAAGCTACGGCGATCGCGGACCGGATCCAGGCGTTGCTGCGTAAACCCTTCCGGGTGGAGGGGCATGAGGTTGCGACCGGGGCGAGCATCGGGATCGCGATGAGCTCCCCAGAGCACGGTTCGGCGGACGAGATGGTGCGGCACGCGGACATGGCGATGTATCGCGCCAAGGCCCAGGGCAAGGCTCGCTGCGAAATCTACGACGCAACCATGCAGGACCTCGCGACGCGGCGGATGACACTGCACAACGAGCTCCGCCGCGCCGTACGCGACGAGTCGTTCGAACTGCATTACCAACCGGTGGTGTCCATCGCCGACGGTGAGGTCGTCGGGTTCGAAGCGCTGGTCCGTTGGCGGACGTCACCGACCACACTGCGTTACCCCGACGAGTTCATCCCGGCCGCCGAGGAAACCGGGCTGATCATCCCGATCGGCGCCTGGGTGTTGCGTGAGGCGTGCCTGGCCGTACACCGTTGGAACGCCAACCGGGACGGTCAGCGGCCGTTGACGGTCAGCGTCAATCTCTCCCCACGCCAGTTCGCCCAGGCAAACCTGGTCGAACAAGTGCGGAGCATCATGGCCGAGACCAAAGTCGAGCCGGAGATGCTGAGGCTCGAAATCACCGAGTCCATGACGATGGACCACGCCGATCACGCCACCGATGTGCTCACCCGTCTCGGTGCGCTCGGTATCCGGATCAGCATCGACGACTTCGGGACCGGCTTTTCCTGCCTCAGCTATCTGCACAGGTTCCCCCTGCATGTGCTGAAGATCGACCGCTCATTCATCTCCCGGATGGAAACCCACATGGAGAGCCTGCAGATCGTGAACACGATCGTGGTGCTGGCGCGCAGTCTGGGGATGGAGGTCGTGGCCGAGGGGGCCGAAACCCTGGAGGAGGTTGACCGGCTGCGGTCGCTCGGCTGCGATTTCTGTCAAGGCAACTACTTCTCACCGCCCTTGCCCCCCGAGGAGTTGGGCCCATTTCTCGAGCCTGTCCCGCCGACGCTGCCGCTCAGCGACGTTCCGTGAGGCAGCCGCGGCTGACGCGTCGGTGCGCCCGCCTACAGTAAGTCTGTGTTCGTCGCCGACGACCGCGTCATCTACAGCGCATCCGATCTCGCGGCGGCCGCCCGTTGCGAGTACGCGCTGCTCCGCGCCTTCGATGCCAAGCTGGGCCGGGGCCCTGCGGTGTCCGTCGAAGACGAGTTGCTGGCCCGTACCGCCGAGCTCGGCGGCCAGCATGAGGAACGCCACCTCGATGAGCTGCGCTCGGCGACTGACGTCACGGTCATCGGCAGGCCCGCCTACACCGTCGCGGGACTGACCGCGGCCGCCGAGGCCACCCTGGCCGCGGTCGAGCAACGCGCGCCCGTCATCTACCAGGCCGCGATGTTCGACGGCCGGTTCGCCGGATTCGCGGACTTCCTGCTGCTGGATGCCGACCGATATCGGCTACGCGACACCAAGCTCGCCCGATCGGTGAAGGTCGAAGCACTGCTGCAACTGGCCGCGTACGCCGAGACACTGTCGGCTGCGGGGGTGGCCGTGCACGACGAGGTGGAATTGGTGCTGGGCAACGGAACAACGCGGGCCTACCGGGTCGACGAGTTGCTGCCGGTGTACCGGTCCCGGCGCACCGCCCTGCAGGACCTACTGGATCGGCACCTCGCCGGTGATGTCGCGGTGAGTTGGGAGGACGAGTCCGTGCGCGCGTGTATGCGCTGCCCGGAGTGCCAGGCGCAGGTTCGCCGACACGATGACCTGCTACTGGTCGCGGGCATGCGAATCAGCCAGCGGGCCCGGCTGATCGATGCCGGCATCACCACCGTTGCCGAACTGGCCGCCCACGAAGGCCCCGTTCCCGGCATGCCCGCCCGCGCGGTCGCCGCGCTGAGCGGGCAGGCGCGACTTCAGATTGCTCCGCGGGTTGCCGGAGAGCCACCATTCGAGGTGGTCGACCCACAGCCGCTGATGCTGTTGCCCGATCACGACAAGGGTGATCTGTTCTTCGACTTCGAAGGTGACCCGCTGTGGACGGCCGACGGTACCGACTGGGGTCTGGAATACCTGTTCGGCGTGCTCGGTGTCGGCGGAGAATTCCGGCCGCTGTGGGCCCATGACCGCCGACAAGAACGCAAGGCGCTCAAGGGCTTTCTGGAGATGGTCCGCAAGCGGCGCAAGCGGTATCCCAAGATGCACATCTACCACTACGCGGCGTACGAGAAGACGGCCCTGCTTCGGCTCGCCGGCCGCTACGGCGAAGGCGAGAACGAGGTCGACGACCTGCTGCGCAACGGCGTCCTGGTGGACCTGTATCCCCTTGTCCGCAAGAGCATTCGGGTCGGCACCGAGAACTACAGCCTCAAGTCGCTCGAGCCCCTGTATATGGATGCCGAACTGCGCACCGGCGATGTCACCACCGCCACCGACTCGATCACGATGTATGCCCGTTACTGCGAACTGCGCGCCGACGGCAACCACGACGAGGCCGCGACTGTACTCAAGGAGATCGAGGACTACAACCTCTACGACTGCCGATCCACCCGCAAGCTGCGGGACTGGTTGCTGCAGCGCGCATTCGAATCCGGTGTCCCGCCGCTGGGCTTCCAACCGGTGCACGAATCCGGTCAGGTCGAGGTCGATGACGACGTGGCTCGCACGCTGACCCGGTTCGCCGGCGACGACATCACCACCCGCAGCCCGCAGCAGCGGGCAGCCGCCATGGTCGCGGCGGCAAGCGGCTACCACCGGCGCGAGGACAAGCCGTTCTGGTGGGGACATTTCGACCGGCTCAACAGCCCGGTCGACGAATGGTCCGACACCCCAGGGGTTTTCCTGGCCGAGCGCGCCGAACTCGAGGCCGACTGGCACGTTCCGCCGCGGGCCCGAAAACCCCAGCGGCGACTGCGACTGACGGGCTCGATCGCCGCCGGGGAGCTCAGCGGCGAGATGTTCGCCCTCTACGAGCCGCCGACGCCGGCCGGGCTGTCCGACGATCCCGAACGGCGGGGCTGCAGTGCGGTGACCGTCCTCGAGTGCGACGATCCGGCCGCCCCGACCGAGGTGCTCGTCTTGGAGCGAGAACCCAAGCAAGGCGGTCCTTTCGGTCAGGTGCCGTTCGCCCTCACCCCCGGTCCACCGTTCCACACGAAGGCACTGCGGGAGTCGATCGACGCCACCGCCGCAGACATCGCGGCCACGCTTCCGCAGTTGCCGGCGTCCGCGGTCGTCGACATCCTGTTGCGCCGCCCACCCCGCACCGGCGGCCCATTGCCGCGCACCGGGGACAGCGCTGCCGACATCACCGCCGCGCTGCTGGCCCTGGACTCCTCGTACGTGGCCGTGCACGGGCCGCCCGGCACCGGCAAGACACACACCGCGGCGCGCGTCATCGCCGGCCTGGTCAACGACCGGCGCTGGCGCATCGGGGTGGTCGCACAGTCCCACGCCGTGGTGGAGAACCTGTTTCGCGACATCATCGCCGCCGGGGTCGACCCGGGTGCCGTCGCCAAGAAGCCGGGCGGCACCGGGCCGTGGACGGTCATCAACGAAAAGGACTATCCGGCGTTCATCGCCGGTGCCGAGGGTTGCGTGATCGGCGGCACGGCATGGGATTTCGCCAACGCCTCGCGGGTGCCCCGCAGCAGCCTGCAGCTGCTGGTGATCGAGGAGGCAGGACAGTTCAGCCTGGCCAACACCATCGCCGTCGCACCGGCGGCGGCGAACCTGCTGCTGCTGGGCGATCCGCAGCAGCTGCCGCAGGTCAGTCAGGGCACCCATCCCGAGCCGGTGGACGCCTCGGCGCTGGGCTGGCTCGTCGACGGCCACCATACGCTGCCTGAGCAACTCGGCTATTTCCTGGATCGGTCCTACCGCATGCATCCGGCGGTGTGCGCCGCGGTCTCCCGGCTGTCCTACGATCGGCGGCTGCACTCGGTGCAGGACCGCACGGCAGCTCGCCGCCTGGCCGGCTTCGAGCCCGGGGTGCACGTCCTGAGCATCGATCACGACGGCAACTCGACTGACAGCATCGAGGAGGCCGAGGCGATCGTCGCCGAGACCACCCGGCTGCTCGGTTCGGCATGGACCGACGAGGACGGCACCCGCGCGCTGACCGGCGCCGACGTGCTGGTCGTCACCCCCTATAACGCGCAGGTGCTGCTGCTGCGCCGGCTGCTCGACGCCGCAGGCCTGACCGACGTGCAGGCCGGCACGGTGGACAAGTTCCAGGGCAGACAGGCCGCGGTGGTGTTCGTGTCGATGGTGGCGTCCTCGATCGCCGAGGTCCCCCGCGGAATCTCGTTCCTGCTCAACCGGAATCGCCTCAACGTCGCCGTGAGCCGAGCCAAGTACGCCGCGGTGATCGTCCGCTCGGCGATGCTGACCGACTATCTGCCGTCGACGCCGGCCGGTCTGGTCGAGTTGGGGGCGTTTCTCGCGATGTGTGATAAACCCTCGCCATGACCGCTTCACTGACCCAGACCCTGCAAGGCATCGTCGGCCCCGCACACGTCGTCACCGATGCCGATGTGCTCGACGGGCGCAGTGTCGACTACACCGGGCGCTACCGCGGGCACGCCAGCGCGCTGGTGCGCCCGGCGTCGGCCGACGAGGTGGCCGCGGTGCTACGGGCATGTCGGGACGCGGGGGTCTGCGTGACGGTGCAGGGCGGGCGGACCTCGCTGGTGGCGGGAACCGTGCCCGAACACGACGACGTGCTGTTGTCCACCGAACGACTGACCGAAGTCGGCGAGGTCGATGTCGACGAACGGCGGATCAGGGTCGGCGCCGGCGTCACCGCGGCGGCGGTGCAGCGGGCGGCCGCCGCGGCGGGCCTGCTATTCGGGGTCGACCTGGCCGCCCGGGACTCGGCCACCGTCGGCGGGATGGCGTCCACCAACGCCGGCGGGCTACGCACGGTGCGCTACGGCAACATGGGCGAACAGGTCATCGGTCTGGACCTCGCCCTGCCCGACGGCACGGTGGTGCACCGGCACAGCCAGGTGCGCGCCGACAACACCGGCTACGACCTGGCCTCGCTGTTCATCGGCGCCGAGGGCACCCTCGGGGTGATCACCTCGCTGGACCTCCGCCTGCACCCCATTCCGGCGCACCGGGTTACGGCGGTGTGCGGCTTCGCCGACCTGGCGGCGTTGGTGGCCGCCGGCCGGGTGTTGCGGGACACCGAGTCGGTGGCCGCGCTGGAGCTCGTCGACGGCCGCGCCGCGGCACTGGCGGCCAAGCATTTCGACGTCGCGGTCCCCACCGACGCCGACTGGTTGCTGCTAGTCGAGCTGGCCGGGGACAGCGACCTGACCGAACGCCTCGCTGACGCACTCGACGGTGCCGAGCTCAGCGACGAGCCCGCGGTGGGAGTGGACAACACCGCCCAGCAGCGTCTCTGGCAGGTCCGCGAATCCACCGCCGAGGTGGTGGGACTGTTCGGGCCGCCGCTGAAATTCGATGTGTCGCTTCCCTTGTCGGCGATTCCGGCGTTCGCCGACGACTCCGCCGCGTTGATCGGCACGCACGCGCCCGACGCGATCGGCGTGCTGTTCGGCCACATCGGCGAGGGCAACCTGCACTTGAACGTGCTGCGCTGCGGCGTCGAACAGGAAAGCCAGCTGTACGCGGCCATGATGAATCTCATCGCCGCCCACGGCGGCAACGTCAGCTCCGAACACGGGGTCGGCAGCCGCAAACGCGCTTACCTGGGGATGTCTCGGGAGGACTCCGACATCGCCGCCATGCGCACGATCAAGGCGGCCTTCGACCCCACGGGGTTCCTGAACCCGGCGGTGTTGTTCGACTGACCGCTCGGTCGGCCCGACGGCCGACTAGGACCGCGGCCGTACGAGCACCGACTGCTGGATGCTGCCCACCGCGCCGTCGTCGTCGAACAGGGTGCCCACCGTCGTCCCGATCCCGTCAGGTCCGTACCTCGTCTCCGAGCGGATGCCGACCCACTCACCGACCGGCACCCGGTGGACGTGCACCGCGAGGTCGGTGTTCATGAACGTGTACTTGGTGATGTCGATCTTGGTGCCGATCCCGTTGGCCGAGTCGGCGATGGCGAACAGCCGCTCCAGCGGTGTCATCGTCTCGCCGTGCACCAGACCCGCCAGTGGGCGGATCCACGACTCGCCGGGACCGGCCGCCAGCGGCTTGGTCAGCCACAGCCACTCGGTGCTGTGCACGTAGTTGCGGTCGAACTTCTCGGCGAGGTTGCGGTTGACGCCGGCCGTGCGCGGGGCCAGCGGTGGCACCGGGGCAGCAGTCAGGCCGGGGGTGGGAACGGTCCGCAGCCGCCAGCCGCTGGCCTTGGCCACCGGCCGGGGGCTGCCGTCGGGTCCCTGCCCCAGCATCACCGCGCTCACCAACTCGATCTGCCGGCCGGCCCGCTCGACGGTGGCAGCGACCCACAGGTCTCCGTCGGCGGGCACCCCGCCGAGCAGATCCACCACCACCCGGCTCAACCGGGTGTCGTCGCGCTGCTCGCAACGCTGCATCGCCCGCACCAGCAGCGCCGACACCGGACCGCCGTGCTGGATACGCGGAGACCACGTGCTGCGCACCAGATCGGTGGCGCCGAACCGCTCACCGCGCGGATCGGCGGGGTCGAGCAGCTCGTAGTAGCTGTCGGTCATGCTCACCTTTCGATCGACGGATAGCCGGCGCCGGGGATCTCGACCCTGACGGTCTCGACGCAGGAGCGGCGCGTGCCGGCCAGCCGTTGCGGGTAGGCGTCCGAACTCGACACCAGGAACAGGGTGCGCCGGTCGGGGCCGCCGAGCATGCAGGCGATCGCCGCCCGCTCGCCGATATCGATGCGATCGGTGACCGCACCACCGGCGACCACCCGCTGGAACTGATGCGCCAGCGTCATCGCCGTCCACACGCCGCCCTCGGCGTCCAGCGCGATACCGTCCGGCGGCCCCTCGAGCCCGTCGGCGAACACCCGGCGCGCCGACAGCGCACCGTCGGCGTCGACGTCATAGGCGGTGAGGCGACGGCCGGTCGACTCGGCGACGATCAGGGTCCCGCCATCGCCGGTGATGGCCATGCCGTTGGGGAAGTCGAGGTCGTCGGCGACCACGGCGACCGTGCCGTCGGGGTCGATGCGCACGATGACCCCGCCCTGGCGGGCCTGCGCGCCGACATAGGCCCGGCCGTGGGCGTCGACCACCATGTCTCCGACGCCGGCCGGCACGACGCCGGACAGGTCGGCGATCGGGGTGGTCTCCTCCCCGTCGTACCGCAGCACCATCCGGCGTTCGGTGGAGGCGATCAGCAGCGTCCCGTCGGGACGGAATCCGAGGCCGGCTGGGGCGTGGCCGTCGAGTGTCAGCGTGGTCACCGATCCGTCCAGGCTGACGGTGTGCACAGCCGCGCCGAGCATGTCGGACAACCACAGCAGGCCCTCGAACCAGCGCGGCCCCTCACCGAAGGAGAACCCGTCGGCCAGCGGGGTCGGCCGCAGCGAACCGGCGACACTCACGTGATCGCCGTACCTTTACAAAACATCGGACAAGTGTCACGCTCCGTACGTGGCACTGTCAACGACGCGTACGACGCGGGAAGGCTGACCCGTGTGGTGTTACCGACTCGTCGCGCCCTATACCTTCGAGCGTGGGACGCTACCGCAGCCGGCGCCCGATGAGCTGCGCGACGGGCAGGTGCTGCTGAAATTTCTCGCCGCCGGAGTCTGCGGCAGCGACCTGCCCGGGTTCAAGGGCGTGCAGGGACGGCTGCCCGGCGACACCGGGACACAGGCCGCCGAGATGGCGGGATTTCCCATCCACGAGATCGCCGGCGAGGTGGTGGCCAGCGCGCACCCCGGCCACCGTAGCGGCGACCGGGTGGTGGGCTGGGCATCCGGCTTCGA
The DNA here is from genome assembly GCF_054073305.1 of Mycolicibacterium sp. CBM1. Classification (NCBI taxonomy): domain Bacteria; kingdom Bacillati; phylum Actinomycetota; class Actinomycetes; order Mycobacteriales; family Mycobacteriaceae; genus Mycobacterium; species Mycolicibacterium sp. CBM1. The sequence goes on from NZ_JBSXPP010000016.1 coordinate 81,715, forward strand.
CGGCCTGATGGAATTCGTCGTCTCCGACGGAAACGGGCTGGCACCCTACGATCCGGCCCTGTCCCCCACCCATGCCGTGGGCCTGCAACCGCTGGCCTGCATTCTCTATGCGCTCGAACAACTCCCACCGCTGACCGGCAAGCATGTGGCCGTGATCGGACAGGGCTCGATCGGCCTGCTGTTCTCCTACGTCGCCAAGGCTCGTGGCGCGACCCGCGTCACCGGCGTCGACCCAATCTACCGTGACGACGTGGGCGCGAAGTTCGGCGTCGACACCGTGGTGCGTTCCACCAGCGACCGCTGGGTGGCCCACCTGTCACCGCACGACAAACCCGACATCGTCATCGAGGCGGTGGGCCATCAGGTGTCCACCCTCAACAACGCCGTGGAGGCAGCCGCCTTCGGTGGCACCGTGTTCTACTTCGGCGTTCCCGACGACGACAGCTACCCGATCAGCATGCGCACCATGCTGCGCAACAACCTGACGCTGAAATCCGGTGTGACGCTAGATCGCCGGCGCGTGCTGGACGAGGCCGACGAGTTCGCTCGCGAGCATCCGGACCTGCTGGGGATGTACGTCACCCACACCTTTCCGGCCACCGAGGTTCAGGATGCCTTCGAGTTCGCCTGCCGGCCGACCCCCGGACGGGTGAAGATCGCGATCACCGCGCCGTGACCCCGAGCAGACTGCAGGAGTCACTGGCCGCCAAAAGCACTGTCTGGGGCGGCTGGGTCACCGGCCCGTCGTTCGCCGGACCCGAAGAATTCGCAAGGGCCGGATACGATTACGTCGGCTTCGACATCCAGCACGGTTATCTCGACGACGCCGACGTCGCGGTGATCCTGCGCCGCCTGGAGCAGGTCCCGATCGCCACCGCGGTGCGGGTGCCGACCGCGGCGGCCGCCCCCATCGGGCGGGTGCTCGACGCGGGTGCCGACGCCGTGATCGTCGCGATGGTCGACAGTCCAGAGCAGGCCGCCGAGGCGGTGGCCGCGGCCCGATTCGCCCCTGACGGGATCCGCAGCTTCGGACCGCTGCGCGCCACCCTCGGCCACGACCCCGCCGAGCTGGCCGCGCGGGTCAGCGTGTTCGCGATGATCGAAACACAGGCCGGCCTGGCGGCGGTGGACGAGATCTGTGCGGTGCCGGGGCTGACCGGCGTGTACGTCGGTCCGGCAGATCTGGCGATCACGCTGGGCGCTTCGGTGCCGGGGGCGACGAGCCACCCCGCGGTACGTGCGGCGATGATCCGGGTACAACACGCAGCCACGGCGGCCGGAATCGTGGCCGGCGTCCATGCCGGAGACGGTCTGATCGGAAAAGAACTGGCGGCGTTGGGGTTTCAGATGATCACCCTCAGTGCGGAATCTCAGGCGTTGCGCCGCGGCGCAACGCAGTACCTGCGCGAGGCGGGGGGACTGCCGTGAACGGACCGAAGGTCGCCCTGGTCACCGGGGCCGCGCGAGGCCAGGGCCAGGCGATCGTCCGGCGGCTGCGCGCCGATGGGTTCTCGGTGGCTGCCGCCGACCGCCTCGACATCGCCACCGACGATCCCGGGGTGCTGCCAATCGAACTCGACGTGACGTCACAGGAGCAGTGGACCGCCGGGATCGCCCGGGTGGTCGAGCGGTTCGGCGCACTGAGCGCCCTGGTGAACAATGCCGGAGTGCTGCACCGTGCGCCGTTGGACGAGGAGACGGCCGAGGGATTCGAACGGGCTTGGCGGGTCAACACCTTGGGCCCCTTCCTCGGTATTCGCGCGGCACTGCCGCAGCTGCGCGACACCGAGGGCGCCGCGATCGTCAACACCTGCAGCACCGGAGCCATCCGGCCGTTTCCCTTCCACGCCGCCTACGGTTCGTCGAAGTGGGCCCTAAGGGGCCTGACCCAGATCTCCGCAGCCGAGCTGGCCGGTGCGGGCGTTCGCGTCAACGCCGTGTTCCCCGGCCCGGTGGAGACACCGATGCTCGACGACAGGACACGCGAGCGGCTGGTGGCGCGGGCCTACAGCGGACGGCTGGGTCAGCCGATGGAGATCGCGGACGCAGTGGCCTTCCTGCTCTCCGACCAGGCGTCGTTCATCACCGGCGCGGAACTCGTCATCGACGGTGGCCAGTGCCTACGAATCGGCTGAGTCCCACCGTCGGCATCATCGGTGCCGGACCAGGGGGCATCGCACTCGGAATCTTCTTGCGCAAGGCCGGCTTTCACGACTTCACCATCTTCGACCGGGAGGACGGCGTCGGCGGTACGTGGCGCATCAACAGCTATCCCGGCCTGGCCTGCGATGTGAAATCGCACCTGTATTCCTACTCGTTCGACCTCAACCCCGACTGGAGCCGGCTGTGGCCCGGGCAGCCGGAACTGCTGGACTACTTCGAACGCTCCGCCGACCGCCACGGCGTGCGTCCACACCTGCGGCTGAACACCGAGATCACCTCGGCGCACTGGAACGCCGGCCAACGCAGCTGGACGTTGACCACCTCGGCGGGGCAGCAGCACACCTTCGACATCGTGATCTCGGCGGTGGGCATGTTCACCCGGCCGCTGCTCCCCGACCTCGAAGAGCAGGAGCCCTTCACCGGGACGCTCATGCACACCGCGCAGTGGGACCACAGCGTCGACCTCACCGGGGCGCGGGTAGCGGTGCTGGGCACCGGTTCGACGGCATCGCAACTACTGCCCGAGGTCGCGAAGGTGGCCGAGACGGTGTACTCGGTGCAGCGCTCCCCCACCTGGGTACTGCCCAAGCCCGACCGGCCCTACACCGAGCGGGAACGCTGGCTGTTCCGGCGAATACCGCTGGCCAAGAAGCTGTATCGGATCCGGTTGTGGTTGCGCAGCGAAGCCAACATCGCGGTCATCGAGAACGGCAGCGACAAAACCCAGGAGTTCAAGAACATCTCGCTGCGCTTCCTGGAATCGGAAGTCGACGATCCGCAGTTGCGCGCCCGCCTCACCCCGGACCATCCACTGGGCTGCAAGCGCCTGGTGTTCGCCGCCGACTATCTGTCGACGCTGGCCCAGCCGCATGTCCAGGTGGTCGCCAGCCCGGCCCGCGCACTGCGCGCCCGCTCGCTGGTCACCGAGGACGGCTCGGAACTGGACGTGGACGTCGTGCTGTGCGCCACCGGGTATGCCGCCACCGACTATCTCGGCCAGATCGACGTGGTCGGTGAGGGCGGGCGGTCGCTGCACGACACCTGGCGCGACGGCGCGTTCGCCTATCTGGGCATGGCCGTCCCCGGCTTCCCGAACTTCTTCCTGCTCTACGGCCCCAACACCAATGTCGGCTCCAACAGTGTGCTGTTTGTCCTGGAGGCCCAGGCCCGCTACATCGTGCGGGCCCTAAAACACCTGCGCCGGAACCGCTACCGCTACATCGCGGTCCGAGCGGAGACGACCGCACAGTTCCTGGCCGACATCGACCGCTGGATGGAAGGCACCGTCTGGACCACCCGGTGCAGCAACTACTTTCGCGCACCGAACGGGCGGGTGGTGACCCAGTGGCCGCGCAGCGCCCGCGCGTTCTGGGCGATGACCCGCCGGTTCCGGTCTCGTGACTACACGTTCACGCCCCCGGGAAACGGGTGACGGCACTGGACACCCGGCTGCTCGACCGACTGGACCCGGCACTGCACCCGTTCACGGCGGCACGCATCGACCTGTCCGTCGACGGCCTTGCGGGCGTGCGGGTTTCACTCAACGATCGACGTCGAGATGCCGTCGCACTGGTCGACGCCACCGGGGTGCAGATCAGCCAGGCCACAGTGCCGCGCGAGGATGGGCCACCGGTCGCCATCCGCCTCTACCGTGCGGCCCCGGCACCATCGCCGGTGGTGATCTACCTGCACTCCGGGGCCTTCGTGCTCGGCAACCTCGATACCGACCACCGCCAATGCGTCGAACTGGCCCGCCGCGGCGGCTGCACCGTGGTGTCGGTCGACTACCGGCTGGCCCCCGAGCACCCCTACCCGGCCGCACTCGACGACGCCGCCGCGGTACTGCGGTGGGTGTGGACGACGGCGTCGGAGGCGGGGTTCGACCACACCCGGCTGGCCCTGGCCGGCAACAGTGCAGGCGGCGCACTGGCGGCCGGGCTCGCCCAGCGGGCAGCGGCAGGCACCCTACCGCCTGTCGTCGGCGTGCTGTTGCACCAGCCGGTGCTCGACGACCGGCCGACGGCGACCAAGGCAGAGTTCGTCATCGCACCGGGTTTCGACGGGGCCGCCGCGGCGCAGATGTGGCGGCACTACCTCGGTGACAGCACGCCGGGTCCGACATTTGTTCCGGCGCGGTACAGCCGATTGACCGGTCTACCAAGCACATTCATCACCTGCTCGGAGCTCGACCCGTTGCGCGACGAGGCTGTCGACTACGCCGGGAGATTGCTGCGGGCGGGCGTGCGTACCGACCTGCATCTGTTCAGCGGAACCTGTCACGGCTTCGATTCACTGTGCCCGGACTGGGAGGTGAGCCGGGCCGTCCTAGACCTGCACGGCGCCGCACTCCGGGGCTTCCTCGGCAAAGCATGAGCTTTACAGATTAACGCTTGAATGTCACGCTGGTGGGCGTGCGTGCACCCGGTGATGGAAGGTCCGCGAGAGCCGACATGTCCGACCTCGACGAGCCGCCCCGGACGCCGCGGCGCGCCGGGACCCGGCAGCGGGCGAGCTACCGGCTCGACGTGATCGGTATCCACGTCGCCGACGTGGTGAACTCGGCCGGCGGGTGGCTGTTCGACCGGGTGATGGCGGGCTGGGATGTCCGGGTGGCCGTCTCCGAGGACAGCGACATGGCGGCGCTGCAGATCCTCGGCGTGCGCACGGCGGACCTGGCGACCATCGTCGGCAACGGCGAAAAACCGCTTGCGCTCGCCGTGGCGGGATCGCTGTGTGGAGCCGACGAGCGGGTCGGCGATGTGGTAACCGCCGCCGCCCGCTCGACACGTACCGAAGTGACGGTGTGGGGCGAGTTCTGGGTACCGGGGATGCGCCGCACCGGGAACGAAGTTCGGCACGAATTGAGCGCGGCCGCACGGGTGTTCAAGGCGCAGGCCGTGCTGGCCGCCGGGGCCGGCCCGACCGCCCCGGGCGCCTACGAGATGTTTCGCAGCCACGGCCGGACGGCGCCGACCGAATACCCGGACCTGCTCCCGGTCCGCTGACGGCTGGGCGTAGGTGTCAGTCGCGCCGGGGCATCGAGTGGCGGCCGTAGCTTTCGTGTTCGTCCCCCTCGCCCCGGTAGTGCCGCGCAGATCGCTGATCTCCCTCGTCGCTGAGCCGATGCCGCGACGGCTGCTCGATGTCGACGCTCACACCGTCCAGGCTCGGTGACCTCTCGATCCCGAAACCGTTGAGGGCGGGCGCTCGGTACAGCTGCGGCTCCGGCACCGACCACGCGATGCGTTCGGTCTCGTCGTCGAACTCATCGTCGCGCTCGTCGTCGAGCTCATCGCCGCGCTCGAAGACCGTCGGGCGATGCACGGGCTCCCGGTCGAGGAGGTACTCGACGTAGGCGTCGTCGTCATAACCCTCGTCGTAACCCTCGTCATACACCGGGATTTCGTCGGTGATCTCCTCGTCGGCATGGTCCGAATCGCTGCTGCGCCCGACCAAGCCGCCGAGCAGGAACACCGCGCCGACGATGCCGAACAGCGCGACGAATGCCGGCAGCAGCATCGACTGCGACAAGGCGGCGGCGAACGACTCGTGCAAGAACGAGGGCAAGGCCAACACCGCCGCCTCGCCGGGCGTCGCGCCGACTGATGCCGCAGGCAGCTCGTCCCCGATCCGCGCTGCCATGAACGCCGCCATGCCGGCGCTGCCCAGGACCGAGCCGACCTGCCGCGTCGCGTTGTAGACACCCGAACCGGCGCCGGCCAGCTGCGGCGGCAGGTTACGGGTCGCGGTGGCCGCCAGCGGCGACCAGATGAACGCCATCCCGATGCCCATCGCGGTCAGCGGCACCACCAGCCGCCAGATCGGAGTCGTCGGCGTCATGTCGGTCGAAAGCCAGGTCAGGGCAATCGCCAGCACCGAGAACCCGAAGCCGATGATCGGCCCGGGATGGGCCCGGTCGACCAGCCGGCCCACGAATGGCGCGAGCACGCCGCTGGCTACCGCCATCGGCGCGATCAGCAACGCTGACCGGGTCGGACTCAGACCGCACACCACCTGCGCGTAGAACATGACCGGCACGATCATCGCGGTGACCACGAACCCGATCACCGCGACGCCGAGATTGGCCAGGCTGAAGTCGCGGTCGGCGAACATCGCCAGCGGGACCAGCGGCTCGTCGCGGTTCATCGCCTGCCAGTAGACGAAGGCCGTGAAGAACCCGATGCCGGCAACGATGACGGCCCAGATCCACGCCGCCCAGTGATGGCTCTGCCCCTCCTGCAGTCCGAACACCACGAGGAACATCCCCAGCCCGGACAGCACCACACCGGGCACGTCGAAGTCGTGCCGGCGGGTGGGCAGCGCGGGGATCAGCCACACCGCCAGCGCCAGCCCGATCACGCCGACCGGCACGTTGACGAAGAAGATCCACTCCCAGCCCAGATGCCCGACGAGCACGCCGCCGGCGAGCGGTCCGACCAACGTCGCCACTCCGGCCGTCGCGCCCCACAGGCTCATGGCCACGCCCCGACGCTCCGGCGGAAAGATGCGGGTGATCGTCGACAGGGTCTGTGGCGTCAGCAGCGCCGCGCCCAGGCCCTGGACCACACGCGCGGCGATCAGGGTGTCGATGGAACCGGCCATCCCGCACCACAGGGAAGACGCCGTGAAGACGGCCAGACCCACGATGTAGAGGTTCTTGGGTCCATAACGGTCGCCGAGCCGGCCGGCCAGCAGCAGCGGTACCGCATAGGCGAGCAGGTAGGCGCTGGTCACCCAGATCACGGTGTCGTAGTCGGTGATCTCCAGCGCGTCCATGATGCTGGGGTTGGCCACCGCGACGATGGTCGAGTCGACCAAGATCATGAAGAAGCCGACCATCATGGCCCACAGCGCAGGCCATGGATTCGCCGGCGGCCCGTCAGCCGGCCGCGGGCCGGTTTCCAAGTCCACGCCCGGCTCCCGGCCGGCCATGTTCCTGGTCATATCCACACCTCGTTTCGGCTTACTGCGACGCTGTCGGCCAACCGCTGCTGCCGCCGCACCGGATCGATCGATCGTGGTACCCGGGTGCATAACGCCGCCACCGGTGCGCACACTTCCGGCGGTCGCGCTGCCCCGGTCGAGACTATCGACTCGCCGATCAGGTACCCGGAAGCGGCCTGTCGACGAAGGGCCCCGTAGGCGTACGTTGATGAGGTCAGCTGTCGAGGGTTCAGCCCCTGTGCGATCCCTGTGGAGAACCGACACCGCAACGATTTACAGCTGAGGAGTAGCCATGCATTCGGATCGATTCCGCCCGTTGGTGGACGCGAAGGGTCCGTTCGTCTCAATCTATTTCGACGACTCTCATGACACCGAGGACGCCGCCGCCCAGCTCGACGCCCGGCTACGTGACATCCGCAAGCACCTGGAGGGCGAGTCCGTCGAGCCCGCGGTGATCGAGGCCATCGACAGTGCCGTCCGCGGCGCCCATCCGCCGGTGGGCCGCAGTGGGCGGGCGGTGATCGCCGCCGGTGACACGATCGTCTTCGACGAGCGCCTCATCAGACCACCGACCACCACGATCATCCGGGTCTCCGAGCTGCCTTACCTACTGCCGGTCGTCGAGCACGGACCCCTGCACACCGTCTACCTCCTGGTGGCCGTCGATCACGCCGGCGCCGACATCACCGTGCACCGGCCCAACCGGGTCGACACCGAAAGCGTCGAGGGCGACGGCTACCCGGTGCACAAGGCCAAGTCGGCCGAGGGCCACGAGTACGGCAAGGAGCACGCCGTCGAAGAGGCCACCCGCAGGAACATCCGCGGGGTCGCCGATCGGGTCACTCATCTCCTCGACGATGCGGGCGCGCAGGTCGTGTTCATCAAGGGTGAGGTCAGCTCGCGCACCGACCTGGTGTCCGCCCTGCCCGACCGGGTGGCAGACAAGGCGGTGCAGCTGCATGCCGGAGCCCGCACCGGCGGCACCGACGAGACCGAGGAACAGGACGAGATCACCCAGGAACTGCTCAAGCGGCGACTCGCGGTCATCGACGACGCGGCGCAGCGCTTCGCGGCAGGGCGCGGCACCGGCCTGGCCGTCGAAGGACTGGCCGACGTGACAGCCGCACTGCGCGACGGCGCGGTGGACACCCTGATCATCGGGGAGATCGGGGACGTCACCGTCGTCGCCGACACCGACCTGGCGATGGTCGCGCCGGACGCCGACACCCTGTCCGACCTCGGCGGCGCGCCCGAGCGCACACTGCGGGCCGACGAGGCACTGCCGCTACTGGCGGTGTCGACCGGCGCGGCGTTGGTCCGCACCGACGAGCGGCTCAACCCCGCCGACGGGATCGCCGCGGTGCTGCGGTACGCGGAGAACAGCTCCGCGGGTTAGCCCGCCGAGTACGAGTAGCGGTGGCGTCAGGCCTCATCCGGGGCCGGCGCGCCGACCGCCACCAACGCCAGCAGGGCGATCGCGACGCCAGCGGTCATCACCAACGAAAGCGCGAGTTCGTCGTTGCCGAGCAGGCCGACCACCGGGGCGATGACCGCGCCGAGGCCGAACTGCGCCGCCCCGAGCAGCGCGGCGGCCGTTCCGGCGGCCTCGTGATGGCGCGAGAGCGCCACCGCGGGGGCATTGGGCATGACGAAACCCAGCATGGCCAGCATCGCCCACACCGGTAGTACGAAGCCGAACAATCCGCCGGTGTGCGTCGCCGAGAGCGCGATGAACACCACGCCGCACCCGGCGGCCGCGGCCAGCGCGGACACCGCGATGCGCTGCGGCGAGAAACGGCGCAGCAACACCACGTTGAACTGGGTGGCGCTGATCAACGCGATCGCGCCCGCACCGAACACCAGCGCGAAGCTCTGTTGGTCCAGGCCATAGCGGCCCTGCAGCACGAACGATGCGCCGGCGATGTAGGCGAACAAACCCGCCATGGCCAGCGCCGCGACCAGCACCAGGACCACGAACCGCACATCACGCATCAGCATCAGATAGGTGGCCGCGATCGAGCGCACCCGCAGCGGGCGCCGATGCGCGGTGGGCAGCGTCTCCGGTAGTGCCAGGGCAGCCATCACCAGCAGCAATCCCGCCAGCACGATCAGCACGGCGAACACCCAATGCCACGACGCCTTCAACAGCACCACCGCGCCCAGCGACGGCGCGACCACCGGGGCCACTCCGAGGACCAGCATCAGCCGGGACATCACGGTGGCCGCCTGGGTGTCGTCGAACAGGTCGCCCACCACCGCGATCGCCACCACCATGGCCGCGGCCGCCCCCATCCCCTGCAGTCCGCGTGCCAGGCTCAGCACCGCCACGCTGGGCGCCACCAGGCACAAGACCGAGGCCAGCATGTGCAGCACGATCCCGGCGATCAGCGGGCGGCGCCGGCCGAGCGAGTCCGACAGCGGACCCACGATGAGCTGGCCCAGCGCCAGACCCGCCAGCGTTCCGGTCAGCGTCAGCTGGGCCACCGACGAGGACACCCCGAGTTCCTCGGCGATGCGCGGCAGCGCGGGCAGGTACATGTCGATGGTCAGTGGCCCCAGCGCCACCAGTGCGCCCAGCACCAGAATCATCCGAATTCGGCCGGGCGCCTGCGTCTCCGGGGCGACCGGCGGTGTGCTTCGGGTGTCGGTCACACTCTGGGATGTTGCCATGACTGACCACAGCACGCCGGGCCGGTTATTTGTTCCTCCTGCGGCAACTACGGCACGCGGTGACAGGGATCACCGCGGGGCACGTCGAGGGGGCATCCGTTCGTTAGCCTGGTGGGACCAGCAGGAAGGCGCAGGCATGAAAGTTCGACGACGGGGCACTGGCTCTGATGCCACCGGCCGAGCGGCTGCCCAGCTGCCGGCCCAGATCGACGGTGGCAGCGAGGATGACGCCAGCATGTCGGCGCGGGTGCTGTCCCAGATCCTCGAGCGCAGCGCCCGGGCCCAGGCCCCGGCGGTCAAGGCTTATGTGGGCAGGCTGCGCCGCTCGCATCCCGACGCCACCCCCGCCGAGATCGTCACCAAGCTGGAAAAGCGCTACCTGGCCGCGGTGATGGCCAGCGGCGCCGCCGTCGGTTCGGCCGCCGCCTTCCCCGGCATCGGCACGCTGGCCGCCCTGTCGGCGGTAGCCGGTGAGACGCTGGTGTTCCTGGAGGCGACGTCGGTGTTCGTGCTGGCCGTCGCCGAGGTGCACAACATCCCGCTCGAACAGCGGGAGCGGCGCCGGGCGCTGGTGCTGGCCGTGCTGGTGGGTGAGGAAAGCAAGGGCGCGATCGCCGAACTGATCGGGCCGGCGCGTACCAGCGGCGCCTGGCTCACCGAGAGCGCCGAGTTGTTGCCGCTGCCGGCTTTGTCGCAGCTCAACACGCGGCTGATGCGGTACTTCGTCAAGCGCTACACGATCAAGCGTTCGGCGATGGCATTTGGCAAGATGCTGCCCGTCGGCATCGGCGCAGCCATCGGTGGTGGCGGCAACCGAATGATGGGCAAGAAGATCGTGAACAACGCGCGCACCGCCTTCGGGCCTGCGCCAAATCGGTGGCCGGCGAGCCTGCACCTGCTGCCTGCCATTACCAACGAAAGGTAGCCCCGAGGTAACCGCTCGCCGACGGAGTCGAACCGGTTGCCGCAGTAGTTCTGACCATGGCGCTGAGGTGCTTCGGGAACACCGAAGAGGGGTTAGCCTTTTAAGCGGCGGCCATGTGTCGGGGCACAAAAGTGGGGGCAATCCGTCCAAACGCGGCTTGCCCGGATGAAGGAATTGAGGCGAGCACCTGCCGTGAGCAGTACGAGTTCACCATTCGGCCAGAACGAGTGGCTGGTCGAGGAGATGTACCGCAAGTTCCGCGACGACCCCTCCTCGGTCGACCCGAGTTGGCACGAGTTCCTGGTCGACTACAACCCGGAGCCGACGACGGAGACGGCCCCCACCGGTAAGTCGACCGGGAATGGCCGCGCGGTCCCGAGCGCGGCACCGGCCGCCCCGCCGCAAGCCGCGCCGACCGCACCGGTGACCGCCAAGGCGGCGCCGACCCCGGCCCCCGCCAAGGCCGCCCCGTCGGGCAACGGCTCCCCCGTACCGGCCGCCAAGGCACCGGCCCCCAAGCCGGCCCCGGCTGCCGCGGTGTCTGCGGACAATGGCGAGGAGACGCAGGTGCTCCGTGGTGCGGCGGCGGCCGTCGTCAAGAACATGAACGCCTCGCTGGAGATCCCGACCGCCACCAGCGTTCGCGCGATCCCGGCGAAACTGATGATCGACAACCGGATCGTCGTCAACAACCACCTCAAGCGCACCCGCGGCGGGAAGATCTCCTTCACCCACCTGCTCGGCTACGCGATCGTGCAGGCGGTCAAGAAGTTCCCGAACTTGAACCGCCACTACGCCGAGATCGACGGCAAGCCCAACGCCGTCACCCCGGCACACACCAATCTGGGCCTGGCCATCGACCTGCAGGGCAAGAACGGCAGCCGGTCGCTTGTCGTCGCGGCGATCAAGAACTGCGAAACCATGCGGTTCGGTCAGTTCATCGCCGCCTACGAGGACATCGTGCGCCGCGCCCGCGACGGCAAGCTGACCGCCGAGGACTTCGCCGGTGTGACGATCTCGCTGACCAACCCCGGCACCATCGGCACCGTGCACTCGGTTCCGCGGCTGATGTCCGGGCAGGGCGCCATCATCGGTGCGGGCGCCATGGAGTACCCGGCCGAATTCCAGGGTGCCAGCGAGGAGCGGATCGCCGAGCTGGGTATCGGCAAGCTGATCACGCTGACGTCGACCTACGACCACCGGATCATCCAGGGTGCGGAGTCGGGTGACTTCCTGCGCACCATCCACGAACTGCTGCTCTCCGACGACTTCTACGACGAGATCTTCTTCGAGCTCGGCATCCCCTACGAGCCGGTCCGGTGGCGCACCGACAACCCGGACTCGATCGTCGACAAGAACGCGCGTGTCATCGAGCTGATCGCCGCCTACCGCAACCGCGGCCACCTGATGGCCGACATCGACCCGCTGCGGCTGGACAAGACGCGTTTCCGCAGCCACCCGGATCTTGACGTCAACACTCACGGTCTGACGCTGTGGGACCTCGACCGGGTGTTCCGCGTCGACGGGTTCGCCGGCAAGGAATCCAAGAAGCTGCGCGACGTGCTCGGCCTGCTGCGCGACGCCTACTGCCGCCACGTCGGGGTGGAGTACACCCACATCCTCGAACCCGAGCAACAGAAGTGGCTGCAGGAGCGCATCGAGGTCAAGCACGACAAGCCGACCGTCGCCCAGCAGAAGTACATTCTGTCCAAGCTCAACGCCGCCGAAGCGTTCGAGACCTTCTTGCAGACCAAATACGTTGGCCAGAAGCGCTTCTCATTGGAAGGCGCCGAGACCGTCATCCCGATGATGGACGCGGCGATCGACCAGGCCGCCGAGCATGCGCTCGACGAGGTCGTGATCGGTATGCCGCACCGCGGCCGGCTCAACGTGCTGGCCAACATCGTCGGCAAGCCCTACTCGCAGATCTTCAGCGAGTTCGAGGGCAACCTCAACCCGTCGCAGGCGCACGGCTCCGGTGACGTCAAGTATCACCTCGGTGCTCGCGGCGACTACATCCAGATGTTCGGCGACAACGACATTCAGGTGTCGCTGACCGCCAACCCGTCGCACCTCGAGGCTGTCGACCCGGTGATGGAAGGCATCGTTCGGGCCAAACAGGACCTGCTGGACATCGCGAACGGGGGCGACGACGCCGCGAAATTCACCGTCATGCCGATGATGCTGCACGGCGACGCGGCGTTCGCCGGCCAGGGCGTGGTGGCCGAGACGCTCAACCTGGCGCTGCTACGCGGCTACCGCACCGGCGGCACGGTCCACATCATCGTCAACAACCAGATCGGCTTCACCACCTCGCCGCAGGACTCGCGGTCCTCGGAGTACTGCACCGACGTCGCGAAAATGGTTGGCGCGCCGATCTTCCACGTCAACGGCGACGACCCCGAGGCGTGCGTGTGGGTGGCCCGGCTGGCCGTGGACTTCCGGCAGAAGTTCAACAAGGACGTCATCATCGACATGCTCTGCTACCGCAGACGTGGCCATAACGAGGGTGACGATCCCTCGATGACGCAGCCGTACATGTACGACGTGATCGACACCAAGCGCGGCGTGCGCAAGTCCTACACCGAATCCCTGATCGGCCGCGGCGACATCTCGATGAAGGAGGCCGAGGACGCGCTGCGCGATTACCAGGGCCAGCTGGAGCGGGTGTTCAACGAAGTCCGCGAGCTGGAAAAGGTTGAGGTCGAACCCAGCGAGTCGGTCGAAGAAGACCAGATGATTCCGCGCGGGATGACCACCGCGGTGGACAAGTCGCTGCTGGCCCGCATCGGTGACGCCCACATGTCCTTCCCCGAGGGATTCAGCGTGCACCCCCGGGTCAAGCCGGTGCTGGAGAAGCGCCGCGAGATGGCCTACGAGGGCAAGGTCGACTGGGCGTTCGGCGAGCTGCTGGCGCTGGGCTCGTTCCTGGCCGAGGGCAAGCTGATCAGGTTCTCCGGGCAGGACACCCGCCGCGGCACGTTCACCCAGCGACATGCGGTGATCATCGACCGCAAGACCGGCGAGGAATTCACCCCGCTGGATCTGCTGACGATCAACCCGGACGGCACGCCGACCGGCGGCAAGCTGATGGTCTACGACTCGGCACTCTCGGAGTATGCGGCCGTGGGCTTCGAATACGGCTACTCGGTGGGCAACCCCGACGCACTGGTGTTGTGGGAGGCCCAGTTCGGCGACTTCGTCAACGGCGCCCAGTCGATCATCGACGAGTTCATCAGCTCCGGCGAGGCCAAGTGGGGCCAGCTCTCCGACGTGGTGCTGCTGCTGCCGCACGGCCACGAGGGCCAGGGTCCGGATCACACCTCGGGCCGCATCGAACGGTTCCTGCAGCTGTGGGCCGAAGGGTCGATGACGATCGCCCTGCCGTCGACGCCGGCGAACTACTTCCACCTGTTGCGCCGCCACGGCCTCGACGGTGTGCACCGGCCGCTGATCGTGTTCACGCCGAAGTCGATGCTGCGCAACAAGGCCGCTGTCAGCGACATCCGGGACTTCACCGAGCAGAAGTTCCGCTCGATCCTGGAGGAGCGGACCTACACCGATGGTGACGGCGACCGCAGCAAGGTCACGCGAATCCTGTTGACCAGCGGCAAGATCTACTACGAGCTGGCCGCCCGCAAGGAGAAGGACAAGCGCGACGACGTCGCGATCGTGCGTGTCGAACAGCTGGCACCACTGCCCAAGCGCCGGCTGAGCAACACCCTCGACTCGTATCCGAACGCCAACCAGTTCTTCTGGGTGCAGGAGGAGCCGGCCAACCAAGGTGCGTGGCCGACCTTCGGGTTGACCCTGCCGGAGTTGTTGCCGGAGAAGCTGACCGGCATCAAGCGGATCTCCCGGCGCGCCATGTCCGCGCCGTCGTCGGGTTCGTCGAAGGTGCACGCTGTCGAGCAGCAGGAGATCATCGACGAAGCGTTCGGCTAGAACGCTCGACTGTGGGGCCTATGCACGCCAGATCGCGGTGTCGCGTGCATAGGGCCCACGCTCGGGCCTAGAAGCCGAAGTTGTTCAGCAAGTCCAGCGGGATGGGCGACTGACCGTTGGCCAGGTCCTGCATGGCACGCGGGCAGAAGAACGAGACCGCGATACCGGTGAACATGGTGGCGGGGCCCAGCGGCCGGCCGAGCGCATCGGAGACCGTCGAGGCGATGTCGGCGGTGTTCTGGCTGCGGTCGGCCAGCATCGGGCAGATCGACTGTCCCAGCTCGACGGCCTGTGCCGGATCCACTCCGGTGATGCCGGCGTTGCCCAAGGCCGAGAGGAAGTCGGCGGTGGTGGTGTCGTCGGCGTGGGCGGGTGCGGCGAAGGCTGCCGCCCCGCCGATCAGACTGGCGATCAATCCGGCGGCCAGACCGGCGCCCGTCATACGGCGAAACGTCATGCCCTAAGCATCGCCCTTCGGCATGCCGCTGTTACCCCCGGGTAGGTCACCGGCTAACGTGGGCGCATTCAACACACGTCAAACAACCCGAGGAGCGTCCATGCAGGGGTTTGCCGGAAAGGTTGCGGTCATCACCGGGGCCGGGTCGGGCATCGGTCAGGCACTGGCCGTCGAGCTGGGCCGATCAGGCGCCAGCGTGGCGATCAGCGACATCGACACCGAGGGACTGGCGGTGACCGAGCAGCGACTGAAGGCCATCGGCGCCCCGGTCCGGGCCGACCGCCTCAATGTCACCGAGCGTGAGGCGTTCCAGGCCTACGCCGACACCGTCAAGGACCACTTCGGCAAGGTCAACCAGATCTACAACAACGCCGGCATCGCCTTCTCCGGTGACGTCGAGATCAGCCAGTTCAAGGACATCGAGCGGGTGATGGACGTCGACTACTGGGGCGTGGTCAACGGCACCAAGGTGTTCCTGCCGCACCTCATCGCCTCCGGCGACGGACACGTCATCAACGTCTCAAGCCTCTTCGGCCTGTTCTCGGTACCCGGCCAGGCGGCCTACAACTCGGCCAAGTTCGCGGTCCGCGGCTTCACCGAGGCACTGCGCCAAGAGATGATCCTGGCCAAGCACCCGGTGAAGGTGACCACCGTGCATCCCGGTGGCATCAAGACCGCGATCGCCCGCAATGCGACCGCCGCCGAGGGACTCGATCAGGCCTCACTGGCCGCGGCGTTCGACAAGAAGCTGGCTCGCACCACACCCGAACGGGCCGCCCAGATCATCCTCGACGCTGTCCGCAAGAACCGGGCCAGGGTTCTGGTCGGCGCCGACGCCAAGATCCTGGACCTCGTCGTGCGCGCCACCGGCTCGGGCTACCAGCGGCTGTTCTCCAGCGTCCTGCCCAGGCTTTCTCCACCGATGCGCTGAGAGCGTCAGCGCCCCAACGGGTGTGCGGACAACCACTCCTCGGCCACCGTTCGCGGATCGGCGCCCTCGGCCACCTGGCGACGCATGTCCACCAGTGAGCCGGTGTCCAAGACTCCGGCGAGTTCGTTGACCGCGCGGATCTGTTGCTGGTCGAGTTCGTTGCGTCGGTAGAGCGGCACGATGTTCTCGGCCTGCACCAGTGCCGGCTTGCCGTCGGCCAGTACGACCAGGTCGCCGGGTACACCGTTGTCGGCGGTGCCGGTCCATCCCGCCGTGACGACACCGGCGCGCACCGCCGCGAACATGGCTGCCTTGTCGGGGAACTCGCGCGCCGGCGGCAGGGTGCAGCTGCCCACCGCGGTCGGAAGCCACCGCGCACCGGCGACCGCCCCGATCCGCAGTCCCGCACAGTGGCGCACCAGGGCGCTCAGGTCGCGACTGCCCCAGGCCGCGGCGGTCGCGTCGGTGACCGCGAGCGCCGGCTTGTCCTCGGCTCCGGTCGTGTAGTCACCGGCGGCGACCCCTTCGGGCAACACCCCGAGCAGCGCCCGGTAAACCTGCTCGTCCGAGCGGACGGCCGTGCCCGGTGCAAAGGTCTGCAGCAACCGACCGGTGAAGCCGGGTACGACGCTGACGTCGCCGGAATCCAATGCAGAAAGCGGATTCTCGACGGTTCGCACCTGGGCGCCGGTGCCGTAGGAGCGCAACCCCGCCGCGTACAGGTTGGCCAGCAGCGTCGTCTCGGGATCGGCCGTCGTCCCCACGGCCAACGACGGGGCGGGCGGCGGCGCGGCACAGGCGACGACCAGCAGCGCCACCAGCCCCGGCAGCAGCCGGCGAATCGTCGTCGGCATCAGGATCGCTCGCTCAGACGTCGGCAGCAGCGGCGACCGCGGCGGCCACCGCCGGGCCCACCCGCGGATCCAGCGGGCTCGGGACGATGTGGTCGGCTGCCAGGTCGTCGCCCACGACGGAGAAGATCGCCTCGGCCGCCGCGACTTTCATCTTCTCCGTGATGCGCCGCGCGCCGGCGTCCAGCGCACCTCGGAACACCCCGGGGAAGGCCAGCACGTTGTTGATCTGGTTGGGGAAGTCACTTCGACCGGTCGCCACGATCGCCGCGTGCTTGCGCGCCGCGTCCGGATGGATCTCGGGATCGGGGTTGGACAGCGCGAAGACGATGCCGCCCGGGGCCATCGTCGCGATCAGCTCCTCGGGCACCAAACCGGCCGATACCCCGAGGAAGGCGTCGGCACCGTCGAGCGCTTCGGCCAATCCGCCGGTGCGCCCCTCCGGGTTGGTGATCTCGGCCAGTTCCTGCTTGAACGAATTGAGGTTGCCCCGGCCGCTGTGCACGATGCCCTGCGAGTCGAGCACCGTGATGTGCGTCAGGCCGGCGGCCAGCAGGATCTTCGTGCAGGCGACGCCGGCGGCGCCGGCCCCGGAGACCACCAGGCGCAGCGAACTCATGTCGCGGCCCAGGACCTTGGTCGCGCCCAGCAGGGCCGCGAGCACGACGATGGCGGTGCCGTGCTGGTCGTCGTGCATCACCGGGCAGTCCAGCGCCTCGATGACGCGCCGCTCGATCTCGAAGCACCGCGGTGCGGAGATGTCTTCGAGGTTGACCGCCCCGAACGTGGGCCGCAGCCGGATCAACGTCTCGACGATCTCGTCGGGGTCCTTGGTGTCGAGCACGATCGGGATCGAATTCAGCCCGCCGAACGTCTTGAACAGCGCGGCCTTGCCCTCCATGACCGGCAGCGAGGCGGCGGGGCCGATGTCGCCGAGGCCGAGCACTGCGCTTCCGTCGCTGACCACCGCGACCAGCCGATTGGCCCAGGTGTAGCGCTCGGCGAGGGTGTGGTCGGCGGCGATCGCCCGGCTCACCTGAGCGACGCCGGGGGTGTAGGCGATCGACAGCGCGCGCTGAGTGTCCAGCGGCGCCTTCAGCTCGACGGACAGCTTGCCGCCGAGGTGGGCGGCGAAGATATCCTCGTCGTCGATGACGAGGTGGGGGGTACGCATCGTTTCAGACACGGCGGTCAGGGTACTCGCCCCCGAACCTCACCAGACGGTGTTCCCCCACCGTGAAGTTCACCGTCGACACTACTGGCGCGTAGCATTTTGCGCGGGTCCGGTGGGGCCCGGCCGTTGCGTGAGGGGAGGTCGCATCATGCCGTCGTTTCGCGCTTTGCCGCCGTCGTTGCTGGGCTCAGCCCGCGGCGTCGGCTCTCAGACCGACGTCGACGCCCGACGCATCCATGTCCCCGTCGCCCGGGCGATGGTGGACTGTGCGATCTACGTCGAGGGTGAACGTCTGCCGGGCAAGTACACCCACGCCGCGGCACTTGCCCGGGTGCACGAGCTGAGCGCCGGTGGCCAGAAGGCGTTCGTGTGGCTGGGATTGCACGAACCCGACGAGCACCAGATGGAATCGGTGGCGCACACCTTCAACTTGCACCCGATCGCCGTCGAGGACGCCGTGCACGCCCACCAGCGGCCCAAGGTGGAGCGCTACGACGACGCCCTGTTCCTCATCGTCAAGACGGTGAAGTACGTGCCGCACGAATCCGTCGCTCAGGCCCGCCAGATCGTCGAGACTGGCGAGATCATGGTGTTCGTCGGCGCCGACTATGTCGTGACGGTCCGCCACGGCGACCACAGTGGCCTGGCCGGGCTGCGCCACAAACTCGAGGCCGAGCAGAGCCAGCTCGCGTTAGGCCCCTACGCCGTGATGCACGCGATCGCCGAGCACGTGGTGGAGAGCTACCTCGACGTGGCGCGGCTGATGGAGTGCGACATCGACACCATCGAAGAAGAGGCCTTCTCCCCCGACCTGAAGACCGACATCGCGCAGATCTACATGCTCAAGCGCGAAGTGGTCGAGATGCGCCGCGCGGTCGGACCGCTGACCGCCGCGCTGCAGAAGATCACCACCGATCACAAAGACCTGATGACCAAGGAAGTCACCCGTTACATGCGCGACGCGCTGAGCCTGCAGAGCCAGGCCGGTGACCAGATCGCCAGCTACGACGAGCTGCTCAGCTCGCTGGTTCAGGCCGAACTGGCGAAGGTGGGCCTGCAGCAGAACCTCGACATGCGCAAGATTTCGGCATGGGTGGCCATCGCCGCGGTGCCCACCATGATCGCCGGCATCTACGGCATGAACTTCGAGCACATGCCCGAGTTGTCATGGGCGTACGGCTATCCCGCGGTCCTGGCGCTGATGGCGGCGGTGTGTGGGTTCCTGTACTTCAACTTCCGCCGTAACCACTGGCTCTGAAAGCTGTCCGGCTGCGCCTCGATTGGTACGGACCAAGCTTTTGCCGCAGTGAACCCGACCATCAGCTGCGCGAGCCGGAAGTCCTTGCTTAGCCAGTTAGTTTGTGACGTGTCTCGAGCACGAACCGCGCGTAAATATTTGCTGTCTCCTTTTGCTTGGCCATTCACAGGTCAATCGTTTCTGTGCGTCAATGAATTCCAAACGTCCAGAATGCACAGATTGGGGCAGCAATCGTGGCTACGCCGTCGCGGAATCAGTCGCTGAGTCGTGGACGTCACAAGCGCGACCTACCTGTGTTGCGTTGGCTCCAGATCGGCACGGCAGCAACGGGTCTAGGCGCGGCACTGCTGGCCGCGCCCGCGGTCGCCTCAGCCGACAGCGCTTCGACGACGGGGGGCGGCTCGAATGCGAAGTCGGCGCATACCTCGCGCAGCGCGAATGGGGCAACCCGGTCCCACACCAAGACCACGAAGCCCGGCCGAAGCGTCGACTCAGCCACTCGTGTCATAGCCAAGCGCCCCGATGTATCGACATCGACGAGCAGTCGAGCCACGACGGCGGCGAGGTCGATCCGGCCCGCTTATCCCACACCGATCAGCGCACCGGTGACCCAGAAAGCGATTGTCACCGAGGCACTGAACTGGGCTGGTCTGGCAGATCTGGGGTCTAGGCTGCCGGTGCCCGATGCGCCGGTTTCGGACCTGGTCGCCGGGGCCTGGATCGGCGTGCGCCGCTTCCACTACACGTACTTCAACTCGCGGCCGACCGGGTTACCGCCACTCCTCAACACGGCAGTGTCACCGTGTCCGAAGACGGTAACTACACCTACACCCCTGATCCCTCGTACGCCCACGTCGGTGGCAGCGACAGCTTCACCGTCACGGCCACCGACATGACCGCAAACCCTTGGCACAACCACACGCTGGATCGATTCCTCGACGGGATCACTATGGGCCTGGCCCGCCGCGGGCTGACTGCCCCGCCCGCGCTCCCCAGCACCGACACCATCACCGTCACCGTCGAACCCATCAACCACGCCCCCACCATCACTGATGACGCCTTCACGACCGACCAGGACACTCCGTTGACCATCGCTGCCGCCCAACTCTCGAGCAACGACGTTGACGCCGATGGTGATGCGCTGATCGTCAATTCAGTCACCGAGCCCTCTCACGGCACCCTGACGAGCAACGCCGATGACAGCTACACCTACGCCCCAGCAGCAACCTTCACTGGGACCGACACATTCACCTACACGGTTACCGACGCCATCGGCGGGACCAGCCCGCCGGCCACTGTGACTGTCACGGTGCGCGCAGCCGGTCCGACCGTGGTCGCCTCGATCACCGCGGTCAGCCGCCCGAAGGGGCTGGTACTGAGCCGCGACGCCACCACCCTGTACGTCGCCAACGTCATCGACAACACCATCACAGTCATCAACACCGGGCGCGATGCTGAAGTCCAGACCTAGTCCATCGGTATTGACTGTGGCACAGTTCCGTTCGCCTATCTCCGGCAGCTGCAGGCATGCCCAGCGCTGGTGGTCGCACATGCGGTGAGTTGGCGATCCGAAGGCCCAGGCATGCGCCCGCGCCACGATCTGCCCGATTGTCAGTAGCGACCATCTGCACATCTACTTACAGGAGAGAAAAACCTCGCTCGCGACTCTAGCTAGTGCCCCTGACGGGACATAGGTTTTAGGAACGAAAGACTCTGCGCGCCAACATAAAAGGAGACGATCATGGATACAACGCCGAGACGAAAGGGGAAGACCGTGGTTGCAACGAAACTGGTGGGTCGAGTGGGCGCATTGGCCGTGTCCCTCGGAGTGGGCGTCGCCCTGGCATCAGGTGCGGGCGTTGCGAGCGCCGATACCGGCGCATCCGGTTCCGCGCCGACGAAGGCCTCACACGGAAAGGCCAAGTCGGCCAGGGCCGGTGCTGCTCGATCGGCCGTCCGCAAATCACGTAAGTCGTCCCGCCTGGCTGTCGCCCCTTCCGGGTCCGCCTCCGCCGGTGCACCGGCGTCACCAACCGGTTCGGTGACGCTGACGACATCAGTCAGCATGGTCAACAAAGCGATGACAGGTACCCTGCGCCGACAGGCAGCAGACTCGGTCTCGACAACGAATTCGCCATCGGTTGAGGATGTTTCATCGGCGACCTCTGATCAGGTCGCGGCCTCTAACGTCTCGGCTGCAACGACCGGAAAGCTCAGTGCATCAACACCAAACACGGCTCTCAACAGGGTAGCCCAGTTCGGACCGGGCAGTCCGCTGACGCCCCGCCCTGGTGAGCCGCTGGTGGTGACCGTACTCGCCTGGGCCGGCCGCGAGCTCGATGCTGCTATCGACCGTACCCGCCGCCAGATCAACGCCGCACTGTTCAACAGCTCGCCGACCGGCGCACCTCTGCTGTTCGGCGAGAATCCCGAAGGCACCGTCACCGGCACTCTCGGTGCTGCCGATGCCGAAAGCGATCCTCTCAGCTACGCCGTAGTCACCGGGCCCGCTCATGGCGCAGTGGTGGTCAACGATGACGGCACGTTCACCTACACCCCCACCGAAGCGACAACTGACGCGGGCGGTACCGACAGTTTCCTGGTCCGGATCACCGACACCGGAAACCATCTGCACCTGTTCCACGGAAACGGAACCGTCACTGTGCCGGTCTCCTTGACCGTGGACGCCGGCGATGCGATGAGCGTCGGCAGCTTACCGGTCGCGGTGGCCACGAGCGCTGACGGCAAACGCATGTACATCGTCGATGCCCAAAGCAATTCGGTCAAGGTATACGACGCCGCCACCAACGACCCCATTGGCGCCATCCGGGTCGGCGCCTCGCCCTACAGCATCGCCCTGAGTCCCGACGGCACCCGTGCCTACGTCGTCAACTCCGACGACCACACGATCTCGGTCATCGACACCACCACCATGACCACCGTCGCCGACCCGATCGCACTCGGTGGCAACCCCACCGGGATCGCGGTGGGCCCCGATGGTGCCCACATTTACGTCACCAACAGCACGCAGAACCGAGTGTCCGTCATCGACACCGCATCCGGAAAGATCGCGAAGTCGATCACTGTGGGCTCCCGGCCATACGGGGTTGCTGTCGATGCGGCCGGCGGCCGTCTATACGTAACCAACGAGTACAGCGACACCGTGTCAGTCATCGACATCGCCACCAATACCGTGACCGCCACCATCGCGGTCGGTGACGCTCCCACCGCCATCGCGGTCAACGCCAGCAACGGAAAAGCCTACGTCACCAACACCGGCTCCCCATCCATCGACGGCGACGGCACCGTCTCGGTTATCGACATGGCCACGAACGCCGTCGTCGGCGGCCCGATCGCCGTCGGCGAATTCCCGATTGCGGTGACGTTCAGCGCTGATGGCCGACTGGCATTCGTCGCCAACCGCGGCTACGACTCGGTCACGGTCATAGACACCAAGACAGACACCGTCGCCGACACCGACCCGACATCCGCGGCGATCGATGCGCTCGCGGTCGGAGACGGGCCCGGCGGACTTGCCGTGGATGGGACCAATCTGATCGTGGCCCACA
The DNA here is from genome assembly GCF_054073305.1 of Mycolicibacterium sp. CBM1. Classification (NCBI taxonomy): domain Bacteria; kingdom Bacillati; phylum Actinomycetota; class Actinomycetes; order Mycobacteriales; family Mycobacteriaceae; genus Mycobacterium; species Mycolicibacterium sp. CBM1. Next base: position 104,602 of record NZ_JBSXPP010000016.1, read on the forward strand.
CCTGGGACGGATCCATCGTCTCGATCCCGATCGTGGATTGGCTCGGCACATCGGCACCTATGACGAAAGACCCGACTATGACGGAAGACTCCGCCATGGCGGAAGGCTCCGCTATGACGGATGAACCCACTACCGAGTACATCGCAGTCCCGACGACGATCTCGACCGGCACGCATGCGACGGCGTCGAGCGTTGCATCAGTCGCTGACAACGACAGCGGCTATGAGTCGCCATCGACTTGGGGCACCACCGGATTCAACGTCACCAACAACACCACCGCGACGCTGACGCTGACCGGATTCGTCGGCAGCGACCGGCCGCAACAGGGTGGCCCCGAGATCGGCAGTACCCTGGCCCCGGGCGCAAGCGCCCACTTCGAGATCAACAGCCGCTTTGTCGACCAGGAACAAGTCCAGGCCGTCTACACCGACCAGTCCACCGGCGAGACCTACACCGCCCAGATGTACGGCTTCACAGTCGGGGTCGGCTTTCTTTACTCGTCAGATCCCGCGTCGGCGGCGTGCGCCCACTCGGGGGGCATCGGTACCTGCAGCACCGGCAACACCACCGACATCTACTTCCAGCCCGGGTCCAACTGGGAGGCTGATTCCAGCTTGGGCTCACAAGGATTCGATATCTACAACCTGACGCAGTACACACTGACGTTCACCGGCTACGACAGTGCCGACCGTCCACAGTTCGGTGGGCCGGCGCCGGGTGACACTCTACTGCCGGGAGAATCGACGCACGTCGAGGTGAACACAAACTGGGTAGATCAGGATGACGTGGAGTTGACCTACGATTCGTCCAGCGGTGAGACCTGGACCGCATCGCTGCTCGGGTCGGCGCTGTTGTCGAGCCCCTTAAGCCCCACCAAGGTCGCGTCGACCGCCTGTGCACACTCCGGAGGCAACGGCTCCTGCAATGCGTCCTACGCGTCCACCGAGGTCGACTTCCTCGACGCACCGAACACCGTTGTCTCAGTGGCCGCCAGCGACGCTATCGCGCAACGGTTCGTGGACGCCTGTGCGTCCAGCTCCGCACGTTGCGTATTCAAGACCACCAGCGTGTCGGACGGGATGACGGCGCCGATCTACATCACGACGGTCAACAACGCCACCCCGAACAGCGCGACCGACGCGGTCGCACTCACCAAGACACTGACCACGACCACGAGCCTGCAGCTCGGCGCCCAGGCATCGGCGAAGGTCTTCGGTCTGGTCAACGCTCAGCTCAGCGCGCAGTACACATTCTCGACGGCGACGACGAACACGGTGACCAGCACGGTCACCGAGACGATCCCCGCCCAATCACAACTGGTGGCCTACGGTAAGTACCCCACCCACGTGGTGGTTGGTGACCTCACCGCGGTGCTCGGTAACACCACGATCACCCTGTCCGGCGCCACCTTCGTCATCCCGGACACCGACCCCACCCGCTCGCCGGTGTACACCTTCACGACCACACCGATCGGTGGCTCGGCTTCGGAAAGCCAAGCGGCATTGGCGCTCTGAGCACACCAGTCAACCAGTACCGCGGATCGGCCCACTCCCCTGTCCCCGCAGGGCGAGTGGGCCGTTTCGTTCCTCGCTGCGCGCAGCTCAGCTCGGCGACGACGCCCGCCGATTCGGATCCAGCACATCGACACCGTCGTCGAGCCACGCCTGGCGCATGGCGTCGGCGCCCTTGAGCCGTACCCACGCCGCCTCGGTCGGGGTGACCGGTACCGCTGCCAGGAAGTGAACCGGATCGCGGGGCGCGTCCAGCGGAAGGTCGGCGATCACCGAATCACCAAGCAGCACAGCGGTGAACGCCGCACCGTCCCACAGCGGCGCAGACAGGTCGATCAACGCGTCGGCGACCAGCACCACACCCTCCACAGCAGGGGTGGCCGCCACCACTGCCAGGCTGCGAGCCAGCCCAGGAGTGGGTGTGGTGGTCCGCAGGCTCAACGTGACCTCGGCCCGCGGACCGTGCAGGGGGTCAGCCACACCGGAGGCCGCTTCGGCCATCGGGTGCCGCGAACAGCCAAGTGTCACATAGTGCGCCACGCCATCCGGGGTGGGGCCGAACCGCAAGACCTCGAGGCGCTCCAGGCCCAGGAACGTCACACTGGCCGAATCCGGCTCGGCCGCGATCCCGGCGTCGGTGAAGTGTGCGCGGACGTGAGCACGGACCGGTTCGAGCGGCTGGGTCACTGAGGCGGCGGGATGGTCAAGTTCACTCCGCTGTCCGCGTCGAAGATGTGCACCTTGGCGGTGTCGAACGCCAATTCGACGGGCTGGCCGGCGGCCGCCTTGGAATCAGCGGAAAGCCTTGCCACAAACTCGTTCTCACCTGCACCCCACTCGGCGGCCAACTCGGCCAGCTGGGCGGAGCGGGCCCCGTCACCGGAATTCTTGAAGTACACGTACTTGTCCGCGCCCAGCGATTCGACCAGGTCGACGGTCACCTCGAAGGTCAGCGCCCGGATGCGCTCGTAGACGTCGAGCAACGCGGCGTCCTCGAAGTGCTCGGGGCGGATGCCGACGATGACGTTCTCGGGCGTCGGGTGGCGGCGCATGACTTCCTGGATCTCCTGGGTCAGCGTCACCTCCCCGAAGGGTAGCCGCAGACCTATATCGGTGAGCGTGGCCGGGAAGAAGTTCATCGCCGGTGAGCCGATAAAGCCGGCGACGAAGAGATTGGTCGGCCGCTCGTAAAGTTCGGCGGGGGTACCGATCTGCTGCGCCTCACCGGCCCGCAGCACCACCACCCGGTCGCCGAGCGTCATCGCCTCGATCTGGTCGTGGGTCACATAGACCGTGGTGGTACCCAGTCGCTTCTGCAGCCGGGCGATCTCACCACGCATCTGCACGCGCAGCTTTGCGTCGAGGTTGCTCAGCGGCTCATCCATCAGGAATGCCTTGGGCTGGCGCACGATTGCCCGTCCCATCGCCACCCGCTGGCGCTGCCCACCGGACAGCTGCGAAGGCTTGCGGTCCAGCAACCCGCCCAGATCGAGGATTTTGGCGGTCTCGTCGACCTTCTGCGCGATGTCGGCCTTGCTCATCTTGGCCAGCGTCAGCGGGAACGCGATGTTCTGCCGGACGGTCATGTGGGGGTAGAGCGCATACGACTGGAACACCATGGCGATGTCACGGTCACGAGGTGCCTTCTCGTTGACCCGGTCCCCACCGATGCGCAACTCGCCGGAGCTGATCTCCTCCAGGCCGGCAATCATGTTCAGCGTGGTGGACTTTCCGCAGCCCGACGGGCCGACCAGGATGATGAACTCGCCGTCGGCGATGGTCAGGCTCAGGTCCTTCACGGCCACCGCGCCGTCGGGGTAGCTCTTGGTTACGTGGTCCAGGACGATCTCGGCCATGGCAAACCCTGCTATCCCTTCACCGCGCCGGAGGTGAGTCCGGCGACGATCCGTCGTTGGAAAATCAGAACAAACACGATGATCGGGATCGTGATCACCATCGCGCCCGCGGCGATGGAACCGGTCGGCTCCTCGAATTGCGAACTGCCGGTGAAGTTCGCAATGGCCACCGGCGCAGTGATCGCGGCGTCGGTGGCGGTCAGCGACAGCGCCAGCAGCAGGTCATTCCACGCGAAGATGAACACCAGGATGGCCGCGGTCACAATGCCCGGCGCGGCGAGCGGCGCAATCACCCGACGAAACGCCTGCGCCGGTGTGGCGCCATCCATCTTGGCGGCCTTCTCCAGGTCCCACGGGATCTCGCGGAAGAACGCCGACATCGTGTAGATCGCCAGCGGAAGCGCAAAGGTGATGTAGGGAATGATCAAGCCGGGCCAGGTGTCAAACAGCCCGAGCCGGCGCTCGATGTTGAACAGCGGTGTCACCAGCGAGATCTGGGGAAACATCGCGATCAGCAGGGCGGCGCCTACGAGTGCCTTCTTGCCGGCGAAGTCCAGCCGCGCCACCGCGTAGGCCGCCATCCCGCCGATCACCACGGCGATCACTGTGGTGATCAACCCGATGCCGATGGAGTTGACCAGTGCCGAGGAGAACGCGTTGCCGGTGAAGATGCCCTTGTAGTTGTCGAACGTGATCTGGGCCGGAATCAGCTTGCCGTCCTTGACCGAGGAGGTGGGCTTGAGCGACAGGCTCAGGATCCACAACACCGGGAGCAACGCATAGACCACGACGAGGACGTCGATGACGACCCAGCTCACCGTTCGGCGCGTACTCACCCGTTCCGACATTTCTCAGCGCACCTCGTTGTCCGCGCCGGGTGCCGAGGCACCGAACAGCTTGATGAAGATGAACGCGATGATCGCCACGCACAGGAACACCAGCACGCTGATCGCCGAGCCTAGGCCGAGGTTGAACGCCTTGAACAGGTTGTCGTAGCCCAGGATCGACACTGACGCCGTGTCGTTCGACCCGCCGGTGAGCACGTAGATGTTGTCGAAGATGCGGAACGCGTCGAGCGTCCGGAAGAGCAGCGCCACCAGAATGGCGGGCTTGATCAGCGGCAGCGTCACCCTGACCAGCCGTGTCCACGGTCCGGCACCGTCCATCTGGGCCGCTTTGAGCAGATCCTCGGGCACCAGCGCCAGACCCGCCAGCAACAGCAGGGCCATGAACGGTGTCGTCTTCCAGACCTCGGCCAGCACGATGGTTCCCAGCGACGGGATCTGTTGCGTCAGCGGCGCGCTGCCGTCGGGAAGCAGGTTCGCCAGGTAGCCGGTTCCCGGCGTCCAGGCGTAGTACCAACTGTAGGAGGCGGCGACGGTAACAATGCCGTACGGGATCAGGATTGCGGTGCGCACCAGACCTTTTCCGAAGATCGTGCGGTGCATCACCAGGGCCAGCGCCATGCCGAGCACGAATTCGACGGCCACCGAGATCACGGTGATGACGACGGTGATGAAAAAGGCTGTCCACCAGTACTTGTCACTCAAGATCGTCTGGTAGTTCTCCAACCAGACGAATTTGGTGTCGTTGGGGCTGGCCAGGTTGTAGCGCTGCAGACTCAGCCACAGCGCGTAGACGATCGGGTAGGCGGTCACCGCCAGCATCAGGATGACGGCGGGAGCGATGAGCAGGTAGGCCAACTTGCGCTGGGAACGACAGTCGTCGCCGCGAGTGGTGGCGGTGGTCATGGGATCAGCCCCTTACCGTCGATCGCCTTCTGCACCTGCTCGGTGAGCTCGTCCGCGGTCCTGTCCGGGTCGATCGCGGTGATGGGCGCCAGCGTCGCCGAGATTCGGGTCGACACCGCCTGGTAGTTCGGGGTCGCCGGGCGCACCGCGGCCGTGGTCAGCTGATCGCGGATGATCGCGTACTGCGGATACTTCTGCTGGAACGCGGGATCGGAGTACAACGAGGTCCGCACCGCGGGCAGGCCGCCCTCGATCGAGGTGTACTTCTGGTTCTCCAGGTTGCGGATGCAGCGCACCGCCTCGAACGCCTCGGCGCGGTGCCGGGTGGTCTTGGCCACGGCGAGGTTGAGCCCGCCCAGCGTCACCCGGGCCGGCTGTCCGGCGATCACGCCCGGGTACGGGGCGAACCCGAACACCTCCTTGGAGGCGTCGAAGGCCGTCGTGAACTGGTCGTCGGTGGGGCTGAACGTGCCGGCGTCGTTGATGCTTCCGGCCAACTCGGGCTTGTCGTTGAGCGGCAGGAACGGTACGCCGCCCTTGACCGCGTTCTCGAGCATCGAGGCGAACACGAACGGCCAGTTGACCTCCAACGCCGCCTTGCCTTGCTCGAGGGCGAGCCTGGCGGTGCCCTCGTCGGTCTGGGTCACCGACGGGTCGGCGCCGGGAGCGGTCGCCACCGCCTTGATGATCTGCAGCGCTTTCACCGTCGCGGCCCGATGCTCGGGAGTATCGGTCAACGTGACGGTCTTGCCGTCGTCGGAAAGAACCTGTCCGCCCGCACTTTCCAGCAGCGTGTTGAACCACACCACCAGGCCCTCGTACTGCTTCGCCTGCACCGCGATCCAGCTGGGCTTCCCCTCGGCGTGCAGCCGGGTGGCCTCGGCCACCATCGCGTCCCAGGTGTCCGGCGGCGGGGCCACCAAATCGGCTCGGTACCAGAGCAATTGGGTGTTGGTAGTCACGGGTGCGGCATAAAGCTTGCCCTGCCACTTGGCGGTGTCCAGCGGCCCGGGCAGTGTGTCGTCGACAGCGTCGGCCTCGGCGCGGCCCTCGGGGTCGTCGGAAAGCGGCAACGCCCAACCAGCCTCGGCGAACTCCGCGGTCCACACCACGTCGAGAGCCATCAAGTCCAGTGTCCGGTCGTTGCCGGTGAGCCGGCGCGCGAGCTGCAGCCGCTGATCGTCGGCGGCCTTGGGCAGGCTGCGCTGCTCGATGCGGAAGCGACCGGCGAGTTCTTCGTTGCATCGCTTGGCGACGGCGGTGAAGGTGCCCGACTCACTGGCCGGGGTGTAAAGGCTGACGACCAGACCGTTGTCAGCGGAACCGCACGAGGACACCAATGAGGCGCATGTCAGAGCGGCCAGCGCGGCCGCGCCCACTCGCCGAGCGCGCACGCCTGGGCTTGCCACGACGACCGCCTCCCGTCTTCTCGACACGCACCACAGCGCCCCGGTCAGGCGCATGCCGCAGCACGGCGGGGCAAAGCCCCGCGGGCAAACCGTAGAACCCCAGCGGCGTGATGTGCAACACTCCCCCGCCGTATGCGGCGCAATCGTGACCCGCGCCGCTCTGCCGGGCAGCCGCTAAATCGTCAAGCGTGCCAGCATGTCCCGCGCCTGCTCGGCGCTCTGCGGATCGCACAGCACGTCGTAGCGGCCGGCCACCAATTGCATGGTGGAGCTGAAATCCCTTGTGCCCTTGGCCATCGCATACGGAACGGCGGATGTGATCAATCCGAAGACGACGCCGGCGACCACGCCGGTGATCAGCGAGGCCCACGGGTTGGGACTGAAGAAGCCGAGCACCAGGCCGATGAAGATGCCCAGCCACGCGCCGGTGATCACGCCGCCGCCGAGGACCTTCGGCCACGACAGCCGACCGGTGACGCGTTCGACCTGCATCAGGTCGACGCCGACGATGGTCACCTGGTGCACCGGGAACTGCTGGTCGGACAGGTAGTCGACGGCCTTCTGAGCCTCGGCGTAGGTGGGGTAGGAGCCGATCGGCCAGCCCTTCGGCGGGGTCGGCAGACCGACCGGGCCGCGGCGGGAGGCGGCGGCCGAGCCGCCGGAATTCTGGCCGGGTGGGAAGGGGCTGGTCATAGCTGCTCATTCTCCTGTCGTACGCGCCATTTGTCGCGTGTTGTCCTCCGCACAAAGCGGACTGCTACCTGATCAACGTGCTGCCGCCGGCATTGGTGCCGGCAGAGAAGCCAGTCTCGCTCCACCTGCACATACGCTAGGTTGAACAGCATGACAGCTTCCGGCGGTGAGTCCGGCGAAAAGCCGCAGAACGAGGGTGAGCGGGGGCCTTCCGAAGGCACCTACGAGGCCCCGCCCATCGAGCAGGGGCAGGCACCCGCGGGCTATGACGTGCCGCCCGGGTACCAGCCTCCGCCACCACCGGCCTATCCGGGATATGAGGCGCCGAGCGGATTTCCGCCGTCGGGCTATCCCCCACCGAGTTACCCGCCGCCCGGATACGGCCAGCAGCCGGGTTATCCGCCGCCGCCGGCCCCGTCGGCCGGCTACGGCCCCTCGGGCTATCCGGAGCCGTCTGCCTACCCGCCGCCGCAATACGGTGGCGGCTATCCGCCGCCGCCGGGGTACGGCGCAGCGCCCCAACCGGGCGGCTTCGGCTACCCGGCTCCCGAAGCGGGGACCAACACGCTGGCCATCGGCTCGCTGGTGGCCTCGGTCATCGGTGTGCTGTGCGGCATCGGCTCGATTGTCGGCATCGTGCTCGGCGTCGTCGCCCTCAACCAGATCAAGAAGACCCGCCAGAGCGGATACGGACTGGCGGTGGCCGGGATCATCGTCGGGGTGGCCTCGTTGATCATCAGCATGATCTGGGCGATCTACGCCTGGAGCTGACCCGATGACGCAGCCCCCGCCGCCGGAGGGCACCCCGCCGCCGTCTGACCCCTACGCGCCGGTCGACTATCCGGCCAGCTATTCGCCGGGCTATCCGGCCACCTATTCGCAGGGCCTGCCGCCGGTCTATCCGGCGCCGTATGCATATCCGCCGGCCTACCCCGGCTATGCCTACGACCCCTACGACCCCTACCGGCCGACCAAGCCGCCGGGCACCAACGGCAAAGCCATCGCCGCACTGGTGACCTCGCTGGCCGGACTTCTGCTGTGCGGCCTGCCGTCGATCGCGGGCATCATCCTCGGGATCGTCGCGATGCGCGAGACCAAGCGGACCGGCCAGGACGGCTTCGGCCTGGCCGTCGCCGGCGTGGCGATCGGTGCCGCGGTTCTGGCGCTGGTCGTGGTCTACATCGCGTTCGTGGTGGTCATCGCGGCCAACACGACCATCTCGCCGGGGACCTATCCGCGCTACTAGCTCGGCGGGACGAACCGGCTGCCCTGGCGCGCCATCCCGGCGGCACGCCCCTTGCCCGCGACCACCAGCGCCATCTTGCGGCTGGCCTCGTCGATCATCTCGTCACCGAGCATCACCGCCCCGCGCGCACCGCCCGCCGTCGAGGTATGCCATTGGTAGGCCTCCAGGATCAGCTCGGCGTGGTCGTACTCGTCCTGGGCCGGCGAGAAGATCTCGTTGCCCGCGGCGATCTGGTCGGGATGCAGCACCCACTTGCCGTCGTATCCCAGCGCCGCCGCACGCCCGGCCACCAGCCGGAACGCCGCCACGTCACGCACCTTCAGGTACGGGCCGTCGATCGCGGCGATGCCGTGTGCCCGCGCCGCGACCAGGATGGTCATCAGCACATGGTGATAGGCGTCGCCGACGTCGTAGCCCGGCGGCTGCTCCCCCACCACCAGCGTGCGCACGTTGAGGCTGGCCATCAGATCCGCCGGGCCGAGCACCAGCGCCTGCACCCGCGGCGAACCGGCGATCGCGTGGATGTTGGTCAGCCCCTTGGCATCTTCGATCTGAGCGTCGATACCGATCCCCCCGACCGGCAGGCCGTGGGTCCGCTCGAGCTGGGTCAGCAGCAGATCCAGCGCACGGACATGGCCGGCGTCGCTCACCTTCGGCAGCACGATGACGTCCAGGTGGCCGGTGGGCGACGACGCGACCTCGGACACGACGTCGATCACGTCGGAGTACGTCCACGGGGTGGTCCAGTCGTTGACCCGCACGCCGCGCAGCTGACCCGCCCAGCCGGGACTAGCCAGGGCCGCGCCGACCTGTCGGCGCGCCTGCGCCTTGGCATCCGGGGCGACCGCGTCCTCGAGGTCGAGGAACACCTCGTCAGCGGGCAGCCCCTTGGCCTTCTCGATCATCTTGAGATTGCTGCCCGGAACCGACAGGCACGTTCGGCGGGGCCGATAGGCGTTATCCACGCCTACACTCCTACCCTTTGAGTTATGGCGTCGGTGAACAGGGTGTACGCGGCCAGGCTTGCGGGGTTGGCCGTACTCGGGCCCGACGGGGAATCCCTCGGCCGCGTCCGTGACGTCGTGATCAGCATGAGCATCGTGCGCCAGCAGCCGCGCGTCCTCGGTTTGGTCATCGAATTGCTCACGCGCCGAAGGATTTTCGTGCCCATCCTGCGCGTCACGGCAATCGAACCCAACGCGGTGACGCTCAACACCGGCAACGTGTCGCTGCGCCGGTTCGCCCAGCGGCCCGGTGAGGTCCTGGTGCTGGGCCAGGTCCTGGACAGCCGGGTGCGGGTCAACGATCCGGAACTCACGCAGCTGGCCGGGGTGGACGTGGTGGTCGTCGACCTGGGCATCGAACAGGTCCGGTCGCGGGACTGGGTGGTGACCCGGGTGGCGGTGCGCAGTCAACGCCGGCTTGGTCGGCGCTCGGCGGTGCAGGTCGTGGACTGGCAGAACGTGACGGGACTGACGCCCTCGGCGCTGGCGATGCCGGGCCAGGGGGTCGCGCAGCTGCTGCACCAGTTCGAGGGCCAACGGCCGATCGAGGTCGCCGACGCGATCCGCGACCTGCCGGCCAAACGCCGCACCGAGGTGATCAACGCGCTCGACGACGAGCGGCTGGCCGACGTGCTGCAGGAGCTACCCGAGGACGACCAGACGGTGCTGCTGCTGCAGCTGGACACCGAACGGGCGGCCGACGTGCTGGAGGCGATGGATCCCGACGACGCCGCCGACCTCCTCGGCGTGCTCAACCCGACCGAGGCGGAGGTGCTGCTGCGCAGGATGGACCCGGAGGACTCCGAGCCGGTGCGACGACTGTTGAGCCACTCACCCGACACCGCGGGCGGCCTGATGACCTCTGATCCGGTGGTGGTCGCACCGGACACCACCGTCGCCGAGGCACTGGCCCGCGTCCGCGACCCGGACCTGACCCCGGCACTGTCCTCGCTGGTGTTCGTCGTGCGCCCGCCGACTGCCACCCCCACCGGTCGCTACCTGGGTTGCGTGCACCTGCAGGCGCTGCTGCGCGAACCACCCGCCAACCTGGTCAGCGGCATCGTCGACACCGATCTGCCCAGCCTCGTGCCGGACACCTCGCTGGCCGGAGTGACCCGGTATTTCGCCGCCTACAATCTGGTCTGCGGTCCGGTCGTCGACGACGAGAACCATCTGCTCGGTGCGGTGACCGTCGATGACGTGCTCGACCATCTGTTGCCCGACGACTGGCGGGAGAGCTTCGAGGATCCGCAGCTGTCCGGCAACGCAGAGAGCACGACATGAGCGTCCAGCGAGAAGCGAAGGCGGATCGCGCATGAGTGAAGTGTCCGCGCGCCAGCGGCTGGACACTCCGCGCCCGTCGCGACGGTTCCAGGTCAACGTCGACGCCGAAGCGATCGGCCGGTTCAGCGAATCGATCGCCCGTTTCCTGGGCACCGGCCGCTACCTGGCCTGGCAGACCATCCTCGTCGTGGTCTGGATCTCGCTGAATCTTTTCGCCGTGAGCCTGCGGTGGGACCCCTACCCCTTCATCCTGCTCAATCTCGCCTTCTCCACCCAGGCGGCCTACGCCGCGCCGTTGATCCTGCTGGCGCAGAACCGGCAGGAGAACCGCGACCGGGTCACCCTGGAGGAAGACCGCAGACGGGCCGAGCAGACCAAGGCCGACACCGAATTCCTCGCCCGCGAGCTAGCCTCGCTGCGGCTGGCGGTCGGCGAGGTCGCGACCCGCGATTATCTGCGCCGTGAACTCGAGGAGCTCCGCGAACTGCTGGTGTCACTGCAGCCCGAGGCGCCCGGTGCCGCCAAGCCCGACAACTCCGAACGTAAATCGAAGAAGTCCGGTTCGTGACCAAGGTGACGAATGGATACCTCTGGTGTCACGAAGGTATGTATGGTGACGTGGTTCACGGCACTAGAGCTTTCTGTTGAGGACGGACGAGTGGGCATAGGAAACCGCGTCAGCCGGTTGGTGCGGACTCCAGCGTTCGGCGTCGTCGTGCTCACGCCGGTCGTCCTTGCCGGCGCCGTGAGCGCGGCGCCCGATCTGCCCGGTGCTCCTGTCATCAACACCGAAGTCACCCCGCTGGCGGCGGTCGCGCCCAGCCAGGTTGATACCTCGGGCCCCAGCGTCGTCGCGCTGACCAAGCAGCCCACCAACTTCCACTTCGCGGCGGCGACGGTTTCCGCCCCGCCGCCGGCAATAGTGGTGAGTTCACCGGGCTCCATGCGCATTCCGGCCGTGGCACTGGCCGCCTACCGCAACGCCGAGCAGGCGATGGCCGTCGCCGCCCCAGGGTGCGGCTTGAGCTGGAACCTGCTGGCCGGCATCGGCCGCATCGAATCGGGGCACGCCAACGGCGGCGCGACCGACGCGCGCGGTACCGCGATCAGCCCCATCTACGGCCCGTCCCTGGACGGCACGCTGGCCGGCAACGAGGTGATCGTCCAGACCGTGCAGGCCGGGCGCCCCGTCTACGCGCGGGCGATGGGCCCAATGCAGTTCCTGCCGGGCACCTGGTCGCGCTACGCCGCCGACGGCGACGGCGACGGCAAGGCCGACCCGCAGAACGTCTACGACGCGGCCCTGGCCGCGGCCCGCTACCTGTGCAGCGGCGGACTCAACCTGCGCAACCAGTCGCAGGTCCTCACCGCGATCCTGCGCTACAACAACTCGATGGCCTACGCCCAGAACGTGCTGGGCTGGGCGGCGGCGTACGCCACTGGGGTCGCGCCGGTGGACCTGCCCCCGATCGTCGGCCCGGCACCGGCCATCGGCGATGCGCACCTGGACGCACCCGAAGGTCTGGGCCCCGGCCTGCCGCTCAACGCGATCGGCCTGCCGTCGACCGACCCGCTCACACAGCTGAACCTGGGCAACAGCGAGACGGCCGGGCAGTTGGCCCTCGGCCCGCTGCCGGGGCCGGTCGGCGCGCTGCCGCAGGCGCCCTGCCAGGTGATCTGCCTGGGCTCGCAGGCCCCGCCGCCGGTGGCTGCCGAGCCGGAGCAGGCTGCACCCAACGATGCACCGCCGCCCTGGCAACCGCCGTGGTTGCTGCCGCCGCCTCCTCCTGCACCCGAGCCCGCACCGGCGGCACCGGCGGCACCGGTCGCGCCGCTACCGGCCGTGCACGGCGCACTTCCCGGCCCCGCCAGCTGACACCGTCCCCGCCCGGCAGTCTGGTGCGACGCTCGACATCGAACGGTGCGCTGGCGCGATGCTCGGCGAAGTGCGGTCCGACGCGACGCCTAGACTCAGCGCTGATGTCTGAAACAAGCGAGCTGCCGACCCAGGTGCGCGCCGCGCTGGCCAAGGTGATCGACCCTGAGCTGCGCCGGCCCATCACCGAACTGAACATGGTCAAGAGCATCTCGGTCGCCGATGACGGCGCCGTGCACGTCGAGATCTATCTGACCACCGCGGCCTGCCCGAAGAAGACCGAGATCACCGATCGGGTGCGCCAGGCCGTCGCCGACGTGCCGGGCACCGGCGCGGTCACCGTCGTGTTGGACGTGATGAACGACGAGCAGCGCACCGAACTGCGTAAGCAGCTGCGCGGCGACGCTGCCGAACCGGTGATCCCGTTCGCCCAGCCCGGTTCGCTGACCCGGGTGTACGCCGTGGCCTCCGGCAAGGGCGGGGTCGGAAAGTCAAGCGTCACGGTCAATCTCGCTGCCGCCATGGCGGCCCGCGGGTTGTCGGTCGGCGTGCTCGACGCCGATATCTACGGCCACTCGGTGCCGCGGATGATGGGCACCGACGACCGCCCGACTCAGGTCGAGTCGATGATCGTGCCGCCGATCGCCCACGAGGTGAAGGTGATCTCGATCGCCCAGTTCACCCAGGGCAACGCCCCGGTGGTGTGGCGCGGGCCGATGCTGCACCGCGCCCTGCAGCAGTTCCTGGCCGACGTCTACTGGGGCGACCTGGACGTCCTATTGCTGGATCTGCCGCCGGGCACCGGCGATGTGGCGATCTCGGTGGCCCAGCTGGTTCCCGGTGCCGAGATCCTGGTCGTGACGACCCCGCAACTGGCCGCGGCCGAGGTCGCCGAGCGCGCGGGGGCGATCGCCCTGCAGACCCGCCAGCGCATCGTGGGCGTGGTGGAGAACATGTCCGGGCTGCTGATGCCCGACGGGACGACAATGCAGATCTTCGGTGCTGGTGGCGGCCAGCAGGTCGCCGACAGTCTCACCCGCTCGGTCGGCGCCGATGTGCCGCTACTGGGTCAGGTGCCGCTGGATCCCGCGCTGGTCTCGGCGGGCGACTCGGGGGTGCCGCTGGTGCTCTCAGCGCCCGATTCGGCGGCGGGTAAGGAGCTGCGCGGGATCGCCGACAAGCTCGCCGCGCGCCGGCGTGGGCTGGCCGGGATGTCGCTGGGCCTGGATACCACCCGCCACGGCTGATCGAGTCTGCGCTGGGCGCGTGTGCTCAACCCGAATACCCACGCGCACCGCAGAGTCGATGCGCTGGGCGCAGAATCGGGGCCGATTCCTTAGGTCGCGTCGGAGTCGAACGGCGCCGGCGTGCCGGGCGGCAGCGGTTCGGGCGCGGGCGGTACCGGCTCCGGACCGCCGGCGCTGTGCGGCTTGTCGCTACCCGGTGTCGCCGACCCAGCGGCTCCGGGCGCCTGGAACGCCTCGTTGAGCCAGGAGTCGTCCCCGTCGAGCAGGTGTTTGGTCAGCGCGGCCCGCGGTGTCATCCCGCGCAGCTTCTGCAGTTCACTCAGCGGCTGACGCAGGTCGTCGAACTCGGGTCCGAGATCCTCGCGCAGTTGGCTGGTCGCGCCGCTGATGTAGTCACGAGCCTGGCGCAGCGTGCTCGACGTCCACCGGATAGCACCGGGCAGCCGTTCCGGGCCGAGGATCACCAGGCCCACCACCACCAGCAGGAGCATCTCGCCCCACCCGACGTTGGCGAACATCGCGTCAGTTGTCCGGCGCGGGGTTCACCGTAAGCGTGACCTTGCGGCCGTCCCGGATGACCTCGATGGGAGCGTCCTGCCCGATCTTGAGCTGGCGGATCGCGACGGCGAACTCGTCGGCGTCGGCCACGGTCCGGTTGCCGACCTTGACCACGATGTCGTTCTCCAGGATGCCAGCCTTCTCGGCGGGGCTGCCGGCCTTGACGTTGGCGACCTGCGCGCCCTGGGCGAGGTCGTTGCTGACCGACCGCGCCGACAGGCCCAGGGTGGGATGGGCGACCTTGCCGTCCTTGATCAACGCCTCGACGGTCTCCTTGACCTCGTTGACCGGGATCGCGAAGCCCAAGCCGCTGGCGCTGTCGGACAACGACTTGCCGGCCGTGTTGATGCCGATGACCTCGGAGTTCATGTTGATCAGTGGGCCACCGGAGTTGCCGTGGTTGATCGAGGCATCGGTCTGGATGGCATCGATGACAGTGTCGGTGTCCGAGCCCTCACCGGACAGCGGGATCGGCCGGTGCAACGCGCTGATGATGCCGTGTGTAACAGTGCTGCGCAGGCCCAGCGGGGCGCCGGCGGCGATGACCTCGTCACCGACGTGCACCTTGTCGGAGTCGCCGAAGCGGGCCACTGTCAGGTTGTCGACGTTGTCGACCTTCAGCACAGCCAGGTCGGTCTTGGGGTCGCGGCCGACCAGGTTGGCCGGTACCGCCTTGCCGTCGTTGAACACCACCGAGATTTTGAACTTGCTCGGGTTGGTGGCCGCCTCGGAGATGACGTGGTTGTTGGTGACGATGTAGCCGCGGCCGTCGACGACGACGCCCGAGCCCTGCGCGCCCTCCTCGTCACTCACCGCCTCGATCGTGACGACGGAATCGGCCACCGAGGCCGCCACTTTCGCGAACCGGCCAGGCGGAACCTCACCGGTGCTGTTAGTCGCCAACGACACCTTGGACGTGGTGAAGGCCTCGACGACTTCGGCGGTCTTGCGTCCGACCCAGCCGCCGGCGAAACCGATCAGGAGGGCGACGATGCCCAGCACTGCGAGCGCGACATAGGACACCCGTCCGCCGAACAGGACCTCCCGCACACCCAACTTGCCGGTGGGCCCGGCCGGCACGACCGACGCAGGCTGCTGCAGTGCCGGTGTGCCGAGTCCGGCGGCGGCAGACGGATCGCGCCACGGGTCCTCGACGTCGTCGGGCTCTTCCTTCTCGGCGCCCAGCGCCCCGGCATCGGCCGGGTGCCGCTGCAACGACTCACCGCCCGGGTACGGCCGGCCGAACGCTTCGGCGAGCACCGGGTCCGACGACTGGTCGGTGGGCCGGAAGCCGAGGTCGCCACGGTACTTGGCGGGACGCAGCTCCTCGGCGACGAACGACCCGTCGACACCCGTGGGCCGGCCGAATGCACGGCTGGCCGCCGGGTCGACGGGAGGGCGGGATACCGGGCGCGGAGCAAGCCGGGGACCGGTGCCGGAACTGTCTTGATTGGGTCTCAAGTTCAACCTCTGTCCAAGCGCTCAGTTCAGAGCGCGTGCTACGGGACCGAGCACGTCGCTGCTCGACTTCACGTCCACCCTACCGGCGCTTACGCCGGCCACGATCTGTGCCGTCAGCTAACTGGTCTGCGATTCCGGGCTCAAGCTCACCACCGGGCCGGCCCTGGCGCTGCGGTGCGGCCGGCTCATCCGGCGTGGACTGCGGAATCTGAGACAACAGCCCCAGAAGACTGCTCGGCATGCTGATCGGCAGTGAGTCGCGCAGTGCGGTCCTGGCCTGAGTCTGACCCTCGACCTCGGCAGCGCACTGCGGGCACAGCGACAAATGGTGCGCCGCGCGCAGGTAGGACTTCATTCGCAGCTCGCCGTCGACATAAGCGGCGATGGCCTCGGTGGATAGATGCTCGGTGGAGCCGAACTGGCGGGGCGCACCGACCGGGGCGTCGCTCTGGGAGGCGAACTGCGCGGGCAGCCAGGAGAACGCTCGCCGGAACATATGTCCACGGTCGACCACCACCAGCTCCTCTCGGTCACGCCGAAAATTCGTGCCGCTAGGTCGAATGTAGCGCGCGCAGACCCAAAGGACATGCCCTGACCGCACTTCGGAACCGCACCGGGACATAAGCGCCCGCGCTGGCCCGGGAGGGGTCAGACCCGATCGGCGACGAAGTCGTCCAGCCCGCGCTGACCGGAGTGCGTTGCCAGGTAGTCGCGCAGCGCCTGGCGGCCGCGGTGGATGCGGCTGCGGACAGTGCCCAGCTTCACCCCGAGCGTCGCCCCGATCTCCTCATAGGACAGACCTTCGATGTCGCACAGCACGACCGCGGCACGGAACTCCGGAGCCAACGAGTCCAGCGCGGCCTGCAGATCCGGACCGAGGCGCGAATCGTGGTAGATCTGCTCGGGGTTGGGCTCGTCGGCCGGCACCCGGTCGTAGTCCTCGGGCAGGGCTTCCATGCGGATGCGGCCGCGGCGGCGAACCATGTCGAGGAACAAGTTGGTCGTGATGCGGTGCAACCAGCCCTCGAAGGTGCCCGGCTGATAGTTCTGTACCGACCGGAACACGCGGATGAACGTCTCCTGGGTGAGATCCTCGGCGTCCTGGGGGTTGCCGGACAGGCGGTAGGCCAGCCGATACACCCGGTCGGCGTGCTGGCGAACCAGGTCGTCCCATGAGGGCATGGCCGTCCGGTCGCCCGTGGCGTCGAACACCGCGGTGCCCTGCAGCTCGTCGGACGGCTCGACCCACTCGGCGTCGGCGAACTGCTCGACATGCGACATGTGGGCGGGAGCCGTCATTGTGGTGGTCGTCGGATCCTCCTGGGTGATCTGCAGTGCGGGCTTGCCGCCCTCGGCTGCATCAAAGCTGTCAACACGAGCGCCATCGGGAGTATTCCCCGACCAGCGTTCCCGGTGTTCCATGCCCGCTACCGTTCCCCACACCGGTGTGGCGGCGATATGAGCGCAGTAAGCTTTGTCTGAGAAATAGTTTCGTTACCTTTTCTGTACTCCACCGATACCCAAAAATTCCGCTCGCAAATCCAGGGCACGGCATCGGTGTGTCGCGAGCCGTCCGCGACGCTTTTCCACCCCGGGCGCGCCTGCCCCCGCGCCGATCCGGGTGCTCTACGCTGCTGAGAATGGCCACCACCGAGGACCAATCCGGCCAGAACGGGCCGAGCCGCGCAGACCGCATCTTGGCCCATGCCGAAGGCTCGATCTCCGAGGACGCCATAGTCACGGCCGCCCGTGAGCGAGCCGTGGACACCGGCGCCGGAGCCGTGACTCCTGCGGTCGGAGCGCTACTGAGCGTGCTGGCGCGCCTGACCGGCGGCAAAGCCGTGGTCGAGGTCGGCACCGGTGCGGGCGTCAGCGGACTGTGGCTGCTCTCGGGCATGCGTGACGACGGCGTCCTGACGACGATCGACATCGAACCCGAACACCAGCGCATCGCCAAGCAGGCCTTCGCCGAGGCGGGGATCGGTCCGTCGCGCACCAGGTTGATCGCCGGGCGGGCTCAGGAGGTGCTCACCCGACTGGCCGACGAGTCTTATGACCTGGTGTTCATCGACGCGGCACCCGCCGACCACCCCGACTTCGTGGCCGAAGGCGTGCGCCTGCTGCGCTCCGGTGGAGCCATCGTCGTGCACCGGTCGGCACTCGGCGGGCGCGCCGGGGACCCGACGGCCAGCGATGCGGAGGTGACCGCGGTGCGCGAGGCGGCCCGACTGATCGCCGAGGACGACCGGCTCACCCCGGTGCAGCTACCCCTCGGCGACGGAATTCTGCTCGCCGCGCGCGACTAGCTGCCGCGTACCGTCCGCACGCTCGCGTGCCCGGCAGCCCCAGGCGCGCCGATAAGGAGTTCGGCCAGCCGTGCCGTAGCCGGGCTGACATCGGCCGGCAGGCGGGTGGCCACGTAGACGCGCCACAGGACGGGACTCGCGAGCTCGATCGTGCGCAGCTCCCGGGTCCGGCTCGCCTCACTCGCCGGCACCAGCGCGACGCCGGCGCCGCGCCGGATCAGTTCGGCCACCGCCGCGGGACTCAGCGTCAACTCGTGGCGGACGGGAGTATCGACACCGACGGCATGGAACGCCTCGTCCACCACACTGCGCAGGCCGTAGCCCGACGGGAAACCGAGCAGGGTCTCCCCCGCCAGGTCTGCGATGTCGACGATCTTGCGGCCGGCCAGGGGATGGTCGGACCGGCAGACGAACGTCAACGTGTCTTCGAAGAGCAGGGTCATGTCGAGTTGGGCCGGGAAACGCTGCGGCGCCGAGATCACCGCCAGGTCCAGGGTGCCCTCGACGAGCGCCGACAAATAGGCCCACGATCCACCGGGCGCCAGGTGCGAGCGCAACCGCACCCCGGGGTTCTCCCGGGCGAACCCAGACAGGGCCGCGACGTAGTCCAGCGGGCCCCACCAAACCAGCTGCCCGAACTCCACCGTGCCCGTGACGTTGCCCCCGGCGGTCTGCGCCGACTCCTTGGCTGCTTGGGCCGCGCGCAGGACCTCGGCAGCCCGATCCCGGAACTGTTCGCCCGCGCACGTGAGTTTGATGCGCTGACGGCTGCGGTCGAACAATTGCACGCCGAGTTCGTGTTCAAGTTTGCTGATACTCGTCGACAGTGCGGATTGCACGACGTTCGCCCGCTCTGCCGCACGAGAGAAACTCATCTCACCAGCGACAACCAGGAAGTATTCCAACTGGCGAAGTTCCACGGTCAGAACTTATCAGACCAGACATTGTTGCGCCGAAACGTTGCTACGCGCACGCATAGTGGAGATCTAGCAAATAAATATGAGCGTATTACATCGCGATCCGAAATAGGTTCGATCTAAAATCGTGATGTCATCGCAATTCAGGATCCCCTCAATCTAGATTTGTCTTTGGGTTTGCAATGAGCGACCTGCTTACATCGTCCACATCACCCAAATCCTGTGCGACACAACAAATATGGCGCGCAGGCAGAGCATGCCTTCGCGGGGTGGTTCAGGGGGAACCATGGATCAGCACATCAGCCCCGCATTCACGCTGGCATCGATTGCATCCGTCGCAGCGCTCCTAATCGGGGCGGCGATGAGCTCGGTCCTGCAAAGTCGCCGGGACCGCGCCGAGCGCGTCGTGGCAACCTGGTCCGAGCTGCGGATCACCAACACCTTTCTGATCCTGGGCCAACGCCGCAACGCACGGCGAATTCCACTCATCGGATTGACTGCCAGCGTCACCGAGACCGCAGAACCCGGCGATGGATCCGGCAAGCACCTGGTACACGTCACGGTCGAGGGCCTTGCCGAGGGCACCATCCGGCGATCCCAGCCCTACTCCTACGGCTCTATCGGCGCGGCGCGAACCTTCGAGATTCTGCTCAACCGCGCCGGTCGGCGCCGGCCGGCGCTGACCGTCATTGTCGACCGGTCGGAGTTGCCGCACGCCGCCTGAACGGCCCACCGAACGGTATCCACGGTTCTTTCTTGACCTAGGACTGAACGAGCGTTTAGCATCCTAAACATGCGTTCAACAGACCTGACCACTGCTGCTCGCATCCGCGACGCGGCCGTCGATCTGTTCGGCGCACGTGGTTTCGACGTCGGGGTGCGCGCCATCGCCGAGGCAGCGGGGGTCAGCCCCGGGCTGGTGATCCACCACTTCGGCTCCAAGGACGGCTTGCGCAAAGCGTGCGACGACTACATCGCCGAGGAGATCCGCAGCGAGAAGTCCGAGACCATCCGCTCCAGCGACCCGGCCACCTGGCTGGCGCAGGTCGCCGAGATCGAATCGTTCGCGCCGATGATGTCCTACCTGGTGCGCACCATGCAGACCGGCGGCGAACTGGCCAACCAGCTGTGGCGGACCATGATCGCCAATGTCGAGAGCTACCTCGACGAGGGCGTGCGGGCCGGCACCGTCAAACCCAGCCGAGACCCCGCCGCCCGGGCCAGATATCTGGGCATGGCCGGCGGCGGCGCATTCCTGCTGTACCTGCAACTGCACGACACCCCAACGGACATCCGGGCGGTGCTGCGCGACTACAGCAACGACATGATGCTGCCCGCTCTCGAGATCTACACCCAGGGCCTGATGACCGACTCGACGATGTTCGACGCATTCGCGGCTCGGCAGGACCTCTCAGCCCACCACGAAGGGGATGCTGATGGCGACGACATCGGCGACGTCGGCACGCGCTGATATCGCGGTCGAAATCCGCGGAATGACAAAGACATTCGGACACACCCGGGCACTCGACGGGTTGGATCTGATCGTCCGGGCCGGCTCGGTCACCGGATTCCTCGGGCCCAACGGGGCCGGGAAGTCGACCACCATCCGGATCCTGCTGGGGCTGTTGCGCGCCGACGCCGGAGCGGTGCGGCTGCTCGGTGGCGACCCGTGGCGTGACGCCGTCGCACTGCACCGGCGGATCGCCTACGTGCCCGGCGACGTGACGTTGTGGCCGAACCTCACCGGCGCCCAAGCCATCGACTTCCTGTGCGGCCTGCGCGGTGGGGCCCAGCAGTCGCGGCGCACCGAACTGATCGAGAGATTCGACCTCGATCCGCACAAGAAGGCCCGCACCTATTCCAAGGGCAACCGCCAGAAAGTCGCCCTCGTGGCCGCGTTCGCCACCGACGCCGAGATCTACATTCTGGATGAACCGACATCCGGGTTGGACCCGTTGATGGAGATCACCTTTCAGCAATGCGTACAGGAAGTGGCGGCCAAAGGCGCCGCGGTCCTGCTGTCGAGCCACATCCTGGCCGAGGTCGAGCAGATCTGTGACACGGTCACCATCGTCCGCTCCGGACGCACGGTGCAGTCCGGATCCCTGGCGCAGTTGCGCCATCTGACGCGGACCACCGTTACCGCCCGAACCCGCCACGACCCGGCCGAGGTGCGCCGCTGGCCCGGCGTGCACGACGTGCAGATCCACGACGGCGGCCAGGTCACGTTCTCGGTGGACCGCGACGCGATGGACGCCACCATGGGATGTCTCACCGGGTTGGGTATCGCAGACCTGACCGTCACCCCGGCATCGCTGGAAGACCTGTTCCTGCGCGAATATCGAAGTGCCGCACAATGACCGCCCCCGCGGCCGCCCGCATCGGGCGCCACCAGGCATCGTCGGGCTCCCCGTTGGCCGGTCTGGCCGCGGTCATCCGGTTCACGTTGTTGCGGGACCGGATCCGGCTGGGGGCGTGGGTCGCGGTACTGACGGCGATGATGGTCTACGCGCCGAACGGGATCAAACTGGCCTACCCCGACGAGGCGCAGCGCCGGGCCCGGGTCGAATTGCTGAAGACCCCCGCGGGAGTGATGTTGGGCGGCCCCGCGTTCGGTGTCCGCGAGACCGAACTGGGTGTCATGATGGCCAACGAGCTGATGCTCACCATGATCGTCGCGGCATCGATCATGGCCATCCTCACCGTCATCCGCCACACCCGCGCCGAGGAGGAGGACGGTGCCGCCGAGCTGGTGCTAGCCGCGGCGGTCGGTCGCCATGCCCGTACCACCGCGGCGGTGATCGTGATGGGGGCCGTCAACGCCGTTCTGGCGGTGACGATGACTATCGCCATGGCCGCAACGGGTTTCGGTGTCGTCGACACCGCGGCGATGTGTCTGGGCATCGTGGCGGTCGCCACGGTCTTCGGGGCGCTGGCCGCGCTCGCCGCCCAGTTGTGGCGTCAGGCGCGCACCGCGAAGGCAGCCGCGCTGGCGACACTGGGTGCCGCTGTGCTGGTACGTGGCGCCGGAGACGTCATCGACAACTCCGGCAGCCCATTGAGCTGGTTCTCCCCCATCGCCTGGGCGCAGCAGATGCGGGCCTTCGTCGCACTGCGCTGGTGGCCGCTGGTACTACTGGCCCTGCTGATCGTCGTAGTGGTCAGTGCCGCACTGCTACTGGAGAGTCGGCGCCAGTACGACGAGGGCGTGTTGAGTACGTCCGCGGAACACCCCCGCGCCACACCGGTCGGCGGCATCTTCGGCCTGCAACTGGTGACCCACCGCGGGTTGACGACAGGCTGGTCGATCGCTCTTCTGGTGGCCGGGACGGCCTTTGGCTCGATGGCGACGTCACTTCTCGACGCCGCCCACGGCAACGAGCTGCTGGCCCGGGTCCTCACGACACACGGGATCGACGGCGTGTACACCACGATGTCGCAGTTCCTGGCCGCGGCGACCACCGCCTACGTGGTCACCGTGGTCGTGGGGCTGCACCGCGACGAACGGTCCGGCATCGGCGAGGCCGTGCTGGCCGGATCGGTATCACGCTGGGCCTGGTTGGTCTCCGCGGTTCTCGCGGCCCTGACCGGTGCGGTGATACTGCTGGCCTGCGCCGGCCTCGGCAATGGTGTGGGGGCTGCCCTCACGGTCGGCGACCCGCACCTGATCATCCGGCTCACCGGCGCCGCGCTGGCGTTCCTGCCCGCCATGGCCGTCGTGGCCGGTGTCGCCGCACTCGGGGTGGCGGTGCGCGGTCCCGGCCTCGGTTGGCTGGCGGTCACCTGCGTCGTGGCCGCACTGTACCTCGGCGCCCTACTTCGGCTGCCGCGCTGGCTGATCGACGCATCCCCCGTCGGGCGCACCACCGCACCATCGTCGATTTCCGTTGTAGCGCTGGGCACGATGACCGCGATCGCGGTTGTTCTCACGCTCGCTGCCGGATTCCTCTACCGCCGCCGCGATCTTGGTTGAGGGCTGAGAATGTCGAACACGTTGCGAGTGGTGTTGTCATCGGTGGCCAGCTTCGCGGGCTTCCTGCTCGTGCTGTTCCTACCGGCGGGCACGCTGGACTACTGGCAGGGCTGGACGTTCATCGGCGTGTTCGCCGTCGTGTCATTGCTGCCCACGTTGCATCTGGGTCGGGAGGATCCGGCAACGGTCGAGCGCCGCATGCACGCCGGACCGCTCGCCGAGACACGCACGGTGCAGAAGGCGGTGGTGGTCGGGATCGTCGGGTGCTTCTTCGGAATGCTCGTGGTGGCAGGCCTCGACCGACGGTTCGGCTGGTCCAACACGCCCGCCGTCGTATCGGTGCTCGGGGATGTGATGGAGGCGGTCGGCTTGGGCGTAGCCATGTTGGTGGTCTTCCAAAACCGTTACGCCGCAGCTAATATCGTCGTCGAGAGAGAGCAGCCGCTGGTGACCACCGGGCTCTATGGCTCGTGCGGCATCCGATGTACTCGGGCAGCGTGGTCATGATGATCGGCATCCCGCTCGCGCTGGGGTCCTACTGGGCGCTGCTCGGCGCGATCGTTGGCGTGATGCTGCTTGTCGTGCGCATCATCGACGAGGAGAAGATGCTGTACGCCGAACTCGCCGGCTACGACCAGTACATGCAAAAGGTGCGCTACCGATTGGCGCCGCCGGCCTGGTAGTCGGCGCTAAGGTGACCCGTGTGGAGCTGATGACCGGGTTCGGCCTGGCCACCGCGGCGGGGCTCAACGCCTACATCCCGCTGTTGGCCATGGGTCTGCTCGGCCGGTTCACCAACCTGATCACCCTGCCGCACACGTGGTCGTGGCTCGAGAACGGCTGGATCATCGCGATCGTCGCGGTGCTGCTGGCGGTGGAGATCGTCGCCGACAAGATCCCCGCGTTGGACTCCGTCAACGACGCGGTGCAGACCTTCGTGCGGCCGACCGCGGGCGGGATCGTGTTCGGCTCGGGCACGGCGGCCCAGACGGCGGCAGTGGCCGATCCCGGCGACTTCGTCCGCAGCGGCCAGTGGGTGCCGGTGACGATCGGCGTGGTGACCGCTCTGGTGGTGCATCTGACGAAGACGGCGGTGCGCCCCGCGGCCAACGTGGCCACCGCCGGGACCGCTGCACCGGTGCTGAGCACGATCGAGGACATCGCCAGCGTAAGTCTGGTTTTCGTGGCGATCCTGATCCCCGCGCTGGTGCTCGTGGTGGTGGTGGCGCTGGCGTGGGCGGCCGTCGCGCTCTTGCTCCGTCGACGACGGCGCAAGGCGGCGCAGCGACCGGTTTAGCCGCTCCGCCGCGGGGCACAGCGCTCAGGCGGGTCTAGGACGAATCGACCCGCTCTACGTCGCGCGCCGTCAGCCAGCCGGACACTCGCCGATCCGCCCACCGTGCGCCAGCCCAACTCCATTGCTGTCGAACCGGATTCGGGCACGCTCGTGGTCACCGGCAGTGATCCCGACGGCAGCAGTAGCGTCCAGCGTATCGGCGGCGATGGGCTTGCGCCCGGCTAGATCCAAACACCCTTGCCGACGGCGACCACGCCACCCGAACTGATCGCGAAGCGCTCCCGGTCCTTCTCCAGATCGACCCCGACCATCTCGCCGGGGCCGACCACGACGTTCTTGTCCAGGATCGCGTGGCGCACCACCGCGCCGCGGCCCACCCGCACACCCGGCATCAGCACACTGCCTTCGACGATGGCACCGTCTTCGATGACGACGTTGCTCGACAGCACCGAGTTGCGCACCGAGGCGGCCGAGATGATGCTGCCGGCACCGACGACCGACTCCTGGGCGGAGCCGCCGTTGACGAACTTGGCGGGGGCAAGGTTCTCGGACTCGCCGCGGATCGGCCAGCGCTTGTTGTACAGGTTGAACACCGGGTGCACCGACACCAGATCCATATGCGCGTCGTAGAACGCGTCGAGGGTCCCGACGTCGCGCCAGTAGCCGTGGTCGCGCTCGGTGGCACCGGGCACCTCGTTGTTCTTGAAGTCGTAGACGGCGGCCATGCCGTCGGAGACCAGCCGCGGGATGATGTCGCCGCCCATGTCGTGGTCGGAGTTGTCGTCGTCGGCGTCGGCACGAATGGCGTCGATGAGCACCTTCGTGGTGAAGATGTAGTTGCCCATCGAGACGAAGGTCTGTTCCGGGTCGTCGGGGGTGCCCGGCGGGTCGGCCGGCTTCTCGACGAACTCCTTGATGCGACCGGACTCGTCGGCGTCGATGCAGCCGAACGCGTGCGCCTCGGCCCTGGGCACCCGGATGCCGGCAACCGTTGCGCCGGCGCCGCTCTCGATATGGAAATGCAGCATCTGCTCGGGGTCCATCCGGTACACGTGGTCGGCACCGAACACCACGATGTAGTCGGGGTCCTCGTCGTAGATCAGGTTCAGCGACTGGTAGATCGCGTCGGCGGAGCCGGTGTACCAGCGGGGGCCGAGGCGCTGCTGGGCCGGCACCGGGGTGATGTATTCACCGGCCAGGCCGGACAGCCGCCAGTTCTGCGAGATGTGCCGGTCCAGAGAATGCGACTTGTACTGGGTGAGCACACAGATCCGCAAGTAGCGCGCGTTGACCAGATTCGACAGCACGAAATCGATCAGCCGGTAGGCGCCCCCGAAGGGAACCGCGGGCTTGGCTCGGTCGGCGGTCAGCGGATACAGGCGCTTGCCCTCTCCGCCGGCCAGGACGATGCCCAGCACGTGTGGCAATTCCCTCATGCTGCAAACCTAGTGGCACGCGCTACCAACGGCTAGGCCATTGGCCCTTTTGCAGCTCGCTGTGTCGCGACTTGGGGTCGACTTGAGGTCGCGCGCAAGCACGTTGACCACAAACGCGTCGGCGACAAACACCGCGACCACGAACAACTCGACGACCTCGGACCACAATGCTGCATCGGCGCTCCGCTGCCACTACCGTCTGGCGTATGCGGGTGGCGATGATGACTCGGGAGTATCCACCCGAGGTTTACGGCGGGGCGGGCGTGCACGTGACGGAACTCGTCGCGCAGTTGCGCCGGCTGTGCGAGGTGGACGTGCACTGTATGGGCGCCCCGCGCCCCGGAGCCTTCGTCCACCAACCGGATCCGGCGCTCAGGGGTGCCAACCCGGCCCTGTCCACGCTGTCGGCGGACCTGGTGATGGCCAACGCGGCCGCCGACGCGACCGTGGTGCACTCGCACACCTGGTACACCGGGATGGCCGGCCACGTGGCCGCGCTCTTGCACGGTGTGCCCCATGTCCTGACCGCGCACTCACTGGAACCGCTGCGGCCGTGGAAGGCCGAACAACTCGGTGGCGGCTACCGGGTGTCGCTGTGGGTGGAGCGCACGGCCGTCGAGGGCGCCGACGCGGTGATCGCCGTCAGCTCGGGGATGCGCGAGGACGTGCTGTCGGTCTATCCCGCGTTGGATCCCAACCGGGTTCACGTGGTGAAGAACGGAATCGACACCGACGTCTGGTATCCGGCGCCACCGGAGCGTGGTGAGTCGGTGCTGGCCGAACTCGGCGTCGACCCGGACCGGCCGATGGTGGCCTTCGTGGGGCGCATCACCCGGCAGAAGGGCGTGCCGCACCTGATCGCGGCCGCGCACCGCTTCGACCCGGACATCCAGCTGGTGTTGTGTGCCGGCGCACCCGACACACCGGAGATCGCCGCCGAAGTTAGCACGGCGGTCCAGCGATTAGCCGAACGCCGCAGCGGAGTGTTCTGGGTACAGGAGTTCCTGCCCATCGGGAAGATCCGCGAAATCCTCTCGGCAGCAACGGCCTTCATTTGTCCGTCGGTGTATGAGCCGCTGGGTATCGTCAACCTCGAGGCGATGGCCTGCGGCACCGCCGTCGTCGCGTCCGACGTGGGCGGTATTCCCGAGGTGGTCGACGACGGGGTGACGGGAGCGCTGGTGCACTACGAGGCGGCCGACCCCGCGGGCTTCGAGGCTGGGCTGGCCGAAGCGGTGAACGCGGTGGTGAGTGATCCCGAGCGGGCCCGCCGGTACGGCACGGCGGGGCGGCAACGCTGTATCGAGGAGTTCTCCTGGGCGCACATCGCCGACCAGACTCTGGAGATCTACCGCAAAGTGTCGGCGTGAGCCTGCCGGCAGAGTGAAACCCCGCGCCCTCGCGCGGGGTTTCATCGGTCGATCAGTTAGCTGGTGACGTTCTTGAGTTCGTCACCCAGGGCGGCCGCTTCATCGGGCGTCAACTCCACGACGAGCCGTCCACCGCCCTCCAGCGGTACTCGCATCACGATGCCGCGCCCCTCCTTGGTTGCTTCCAGCGGACCGTCACCAGTCCGGGGCTTCATCGCCGCCATCGAGCACTCCCTCCAGATTCGAGCCGGCCCGTCTTCGCGGACCCACCGGCGCCGGGAACATGGCTGGTGCACCCGGCACTGAACTGCTTGTTTTCGATTCTATTGTTCCTCATCGGCCGACCGGGGTGTGAAGCACCCGATTGGGGCCTTTGGACTCCCCCGTCAGCTGTCCGGGCACCCAGCACGAGGCGACGTGGTCGTCGACCATGCCGGTTGCCTGCATGAGCGCATATGCGGTGGTCGGACCGACGAAGCGAAATCCCCGTTTCTTGAGGTCCTTGGCCATCGCCTGGGATTCGGGACTCAGCGCCGGGACGTCGGCCATGGTCGCGGGGCGGGGTCGCCGCGGCGGCGCGTACGACCAGAGCAGGTCGGACAGGTCGACGTCGAGGTCGGCCGCGGCCCGAGCATTGGCGATGGTGGCCTCGATCTTGGCCCGGTTGCGCACGATGCCGGCATCGGCCATCAGCCGGGTGACGTCGCGGTCGGTGTAGGCAGCCACCGTCTCGATGTCGAAGCGAGCGAACGCCTGACGGAAGTTCTCCCGCTTGCGCAGGATGATCAGCCAGGACAGGCCGCTCTGGAAGGCCTCCAGGCTCATCCGCTCGAACAGCGCGTCCCGGCCGCGCAGCACCCGACCCCACTCCTGATCGTGGTAGTCGCGGTAGAGCACCGACTGCATCTGGGCCCATTCGCAGCGGCTGCGCCCGTCATCCTCGGCCGGGACTGTCACACCGGCTCCCCGTCCGTGGCGGGGGCGGCGTGGTGGGTGACGGCAGGTTCGTCCAGGCCGGCGGCGGCACGGACGGCGGCGAGCTCGCCACGCAGCTGGTCGAGTTCAGCGCCGAGGCGGTCGAGGACCCAGTCCACCTCACTGGTCTTGTAGCCGCGCAACACCTGGGTGAACTTCACCGCCTCGACGTCGGCGCCGGTGACACCGGAGGCCGGCAACACGGTGGCGGTGGTCGCCCGCGGCAGCGGGGGCAGTTCCTCGCCCCGGCCGAAGACCAGGCTCGCCACCCCGAACAGGACGATGCCGATCAAAATCAGCACCACGAGGTAGAGCAGGATCAACGTCACGTCAACGATATTGCCTTAATCGGCCGACAAGGCCGCCGCCGAGCGCGTATTTCAGCGCAGGGTGTTCATCGGCGGCCGGTCTGCCAGCGACACCGTCGTCGTGCGGGGCAGGTAGCCGTCGGCGCCGTCGGGCAGGAACTGGGTGAGCCCCACCCCCGAGTCGTCGATGCCGCACCGCGACAGCAGGGTCGCGATGACCTGGCGGCTCATCGCGCCCAGTTCGGTCAGCGGACGGTTGCGGTGGGTCCGTACACCCAGATTCACCTGCGCAATGCCGTTGAGGCCCAGCCGGTCGTAGGTGTCGACCAGCAGCCCGATCTCCACTCCATAGCCCGGTGCAAACGGCACCGAGGTGAGCAGTTCGCGGGTACCGGCGTACTCGCCGCCCAGCGGCTGCAGCACGCAGCCCAGCTCGGGGCGCAGCGCGGCCAGCAGCGGGCGGGCGACCAGCTCGGTGACCCGGCCGCCCCCGTTCGCGTCCTCACCCTTGCCGACCTTCAGCGGCCGCCGGTAGAAACCCTTGACCAGGTGGATCCCGTCACCGGTGAGCAGCGGCCCGACCAGCCGCGGCACGAACATCGGGTCGGGGTCGATCAGGTCGGAGTCGATGAACACGATGATGTCGCCGGTGGTGGCCGCCAGCGACCGCCACAGCACCTCGCCCTTGCCCGGCTGCGGCACGATCTCGGGCAGTGCCTGCTCGCGGCTGACGACCCGGGCACCCGCGGCGATCGCCTCGATCTCGGTGCCGTCGGTGGAGCCGGAGTCCAACACGATGATCTCGTCGACCAGACCGCCCAGCAGGGGGCGGACCGTCCCGATCACCGATCCGACGGTCTCCTCCTCGTTGAGCGCGGGAAGGACGACGGAGATCGTGCGGCCTCGTTTCGCGGCCACGAGTTCGGCGACGGTCCAGTCCGGGCGGCTCCAGCTGTGATCGGACAGCCAGGTGTCACCGGGAAGTGTGTCGTTGGCCATCAGTTCGGTCATGCCAGTCCCCTCACCGTCCGCGTGGGCGGACGCTCACCGTGGATCGACGCGACCATTTCCAGCACGCGCCGGGTGGGACCCACTTCGTGCACCCGGAACATCCGGGCGCCGGCGGCGGCAGCCAGGGCCGTCGCCGCCAGGGTGCCCTCGAGGCGTTGGGTGAGCTCCACTCCCAAAGTCTCCCCGACAAAATCCTTGTTACTCAGGGCCATCAGGACGGGCCATCCGGTCTTAACAAGATCTTTTACATGGCGCAACAAAGTAAGACCGTGATAAGTGTTCTTGCCGAAATCGTGGGTGGGGTCGATGAGGATCGCCTCGCGAGCGACGCCCATCGAGGCCGCCCGCTCGGCCGCGGCGGTCACCTCCGCGATCACGGCGTCGACCACCCCGGTCACGGTGGTGCCGTAGTTGACCCGGAACGGGCGGGTGCGCGGTATGGCGCCGCCGGTGTGCGAGCACACCAGCCCGGCCCCGAACTCGGCCGCCACCTCCGGCAACCGAGGATCGGCGCCGGCCCAGGTGTCGTTGATCAGGTCCGCGCCGGCCGCGCAGGCCTGCTTGGCCACCTCGGACCGCCAGGTGTCCACGCTGATCAGCTGATCGGGGTATTCGGCGCGCAGCCACTCGATGAACGGCACGACGCGGGCGATCTCCTCGTCGGCGTCGACCACCGTTCCCGGGCCGGCCTTGACGCCACCAACGTCGACCACGTCTGCGCCGTCGGCGACGACCCGGTGCGCGGCCTGCTTGGCGGCCTCGTCGGTGAACGTCGCACCCCGGTCGTAGAACGAGTCCGGCGTGCGGTTGACGATCGCCATGATTAGCGCGCGATCACCAGCAACCGGCCGGCCGCAGAACGTCGACGTCACCTCACCATGGTGCCTGGTGACGCCGAGATCGACGAAATGCTGCGAGTTACTCGTACTTCTTCTGCCAAATGTTGGTTTGGGCGCAAGGGCTACTTGGGCCTGCTGCCGGCGGCGACTTCCTCGGGATACTCGGCGTAGAACGGCACGTAGCCATCCTCCCGGCCGGCCAGCACGTAGAGCGGGTCCTTGATCTCGTCCCCGTCGGCTCCGTAGCCCTGCTTGCGCAGGTCGACCTTGCGGCTCTTGAACGTCGAGGTGGTCTCCAGCGACTCCACGATCCGGATGAACAGCGGCGCGGCATAGCTGGGCAGGTTGGCGTACACGGTGTCGGACAGCGTTTTGCCGTCGAACTCGACACCGTCGCGCAGTTTGATCGCCGCCATCCCGGCCCGCCCGCCGGTGTGGGGCACCTCGACGCCGAACACCGTGGCCTCCTCGATGTTCTTGTCCTCGGACAGGGCGGCCTCGACCTGGGTGGTGGCGACGTTCTCGCCCTTCCAGCGGAACGTGTCACCGAGCCGGTCGGAGAACGCCGCATGCCCCATGCCCTGCGGACTCATCACGTCACCGGTGTTGAACCAGACGTCGCCCTTCTTGAAGGCGTCGCGCACCAGCTTCTTCTCGGTGGCTGCCTTGTCGGTGTAGCCGTCGAACGGCGAGAGCCTGTTCACCGGGCTGATCAGCAGCCCCGGCTGCCCCGGCGGCACCTTGCGCACCCGGCCGCTCTCGTCGCGCACCGGATCGCCGGTCTCCGGGTCGTACTCGACGTAGGCCAGCGGCAGCGGGCTGATCCCGGTGGACTTCGGGACGTTGAAGACATTGATGAAGGCGGTGTTGCCCTCGCTGGCGGCGTAGAACTCGGCCACCCGGCCGATGCCGAACCGGCGGGTGAACTCCTCCCAAATCTCCGGGCGCAGTCCGTTGCCGGTGATGACGCGGATCTTGTGCGCCCGGTCGGTGTCCTTCGGCGGCTGGTTGAGCAGGTAGCGGCACACCTCGCCGATGTAGATGAAGGCAGTGGCCTCCATCTCGATGACGTCGTCCCAGAACCTCGACGCCGAGAACGACTTGCCCAGTGCCAGTGTGCCGCCGGCGTTGATCACCGAGGACAACGCGACCGTCAGGGCGTTGTTGTGGTAGAGCGGCAGCGGGCAGTACAGCGTGTCGTCGCTCTTGAGCCGAAGACCCAAGCCGCCGAACGCGGCCAGTGCGCGCAGCCAGCGGTGGTGGGTCATCACACTGGCCTTCGGGTGGCCGGTGGTGCCCGAGGTGAAAATGTAGAACGCGGTGTCTTTGGCCCGCACCTGCGCGGCCGACGCCGGGTTGCCGGTGGGTTTGCCCTCGGCCTGCTCCACCATCTCCTCGACGGTCATCAGTTGGGCGATCTGCGCGCCGCTGTCGTTGATCGCTTCGATCAGATCCGACTCGGCGACCACCACGGTGGCGTCGAGCAGACCGATGCTGTGCGACAACACATCTCCGCGCTGGTGGTAGTTCAGCATGCCGGCCACCGCGCCGCACTTGACCGCGGCGAGCATCATCAGCACCGCGTTGGGCGAGTTGCGCAGCATGATCCCGACGACATCGCCGTGGCCGACACCCTTGTCGGCCAGGACGGCCGCGTACCGGTTGGCGGTCTCGTTGGCCTCGCGATAGGTGAGCTTCTGCTCCCCGAACCGGATGAAGACCCGATCGGCGTAGCGGGCCGCACGGTCCTGGAACACCTTGCCGATCGAGGCCTTTGAGGTGGGCAGGGCCAGCAGCCCGGTCAGCGCACCCCGCGCGATCACCGGGGCGTCCATCACCACCGCCGGCAACCGGGTCGCCAGGTCGAGCAGTCCGACCGAATGCTTGTGCGAGCCAGAGTCGTCACCGGGCACGTGTGCCACCTCTCATGGTTTGGGGCGTGGCGGCCAGCCTAACGGCGGCCGGTCGAGCAGAACTCCAGTGCGGTGTCGACGTCGTCGGCCACCAGGAGCCGGCCGAGGGCGGCGGATGCGACGTAGCCCGTGTCCACCAGAGATGCCAGCCAGGTCCGCAGGCCGTCATAGTGGCCGGCGGGATCGAGCAGCACGACCGGCTTGTCATGCATTCCCAGGTACCCAGCGGTCCAGGTTTCGAAAAGTTCCTCCAGCGTGCCGATTCCGCCGGGCAGCGTGATGAACGCGTCGCTGCGGTCTTCCATCACCTGTTTGCGCTGCCGCATGGTGTCGGTGACGATCAGTTCGTCGGCGTCGACATCGGCGAGTTCGCGGTGCACCAAGGCTTTGGGGATGACACCGACGGTCCGTCCGCCGTGCGCCCGGGCACCGTCGGCTACCGCGCCCATCGCCGAGACGTTGCCGCCGCCGGAGACCAGGGTCCAGCCCCGGTCAGCGATCCCCTCACCGACCCGGCGGGCCAGGTCGAGCAGGTCGGGATGGCGTGGGCCGGAGGCGCAGTACACGCACACCGCCCGTTCGGCACGGGTGTCAGGTTGGGGCTGCACCCGAGAAACCTAGCGCGCAGCATTTCGCCGTGCCCAGCCACGGCGGAGCCATACACTTCGGCGGTGTCACTGTCGCTGGAAGCCACGCTCGCCAAAGCGCAGGAGCTGGCGTGGCAGGGCCTCGGCCGCGAGGCCGCCGACGTGCTCGCCGGCATCGATCCCGCCGCCCTGAGCGAGTCCGAGCTGATGGCGTGGGCGCTGCCGCGAGCGGCCAATCAGTTCTGGATGCTCGACGAACCCGAACGCGCGACGGCATTCCTGCGCACGCTGCGCAACCGGGTGTCCTCGGGTCCGTCGGTGGCGACGGTCGACGCGCTGCTGGGCACCTTCGCGATGAACGCGGGCAGTCCCGAGCGGGCGATGGAATTGGCGGGTGTGGTGCTCGCGTCCGCCGACTCCGACGATCAGGCCATCGGGTGGGCGGCCGCGGCGGCCGCCCTGTGCAGGGCGCGGATGGGCGCCTTCGCCGACGTCGACGACCTCGCCGAGCGGGCCATCGCCGCCGGGCATCCGGGGTTGCTGCGGTTCACCTCCGCGTACGGCCAGACGACGGCGCTGGTGCTCTCCGGTGAGCTGGATCGGGCGCAGGAGCTGGCCCAGCAGCTGGTGGACGACGCACACCGCGGTCAGCCCGCCCACGCGATCGGGACACTGCTCGTGGCCGACGTGCTGATCGCCCGCGGTGATTCCGCCCCGGCAGCCGAGCTGCTCGAGGAGTCGGCCACCGCACTGGCCCCGACCGGCTACTCCTGGGGGCCGCTGGCGTGGATGCTGCTGGCTCGGGCCCACGCCCAGGCCGGCCGGCTGGCCGACGCCGGACGGATCCTGGCACGGGCGGAATCCAAGCACGGCCTGAAGTCGATGCTGTTCGCTCCGGAGCTGGGGCTCGCCAAGGCGTGGACGGCCGCCGCCCGCAGGGACAGGCCGGAGGCGATCGCCGCGGCCCGCGACGCCGCCCGGACCGCCGAGCGCGGCGGGCAGTCGGCTGTCGCGGTGCGCGCCCTGCTCGATGCGGTCCGGCTCGGCGACACCCGGGCGGCCGACGTCCTGGAACGGCTGAGCGTCGACGCCCTGGTCGCACGTCTGGCCCTCGAGTACGCCAGGGCACTCACCGCACGTGAACCCGACCGACTGCGGGCGGCCGCGGCGGAGTTCGCCGCCATCGGCATGGCGGGCGTCGCCGCGGACGCCGAACGGCAGGCTCAGGACATCGCGGGCTGACCCGTCAGGTAGCGGCGCAGCGCCTGTGTGACGGCGGTGATCTGCGCGACGGCGACGCGTTCGTCGCGCCGGTGCGCCAGGTTCGGATCACCGGGCCCGTAGTTCACCGCGGGGATGCCCAACGCGGCGAATCGGGCCACGTCGGTCCAGCCGTACTTGGCGCGCACCATGCCGTCGGCGGCCTCCACCAGCGCCGCGGCCGCGGGGTGATGCAGGCCGGGCAGCGCGCCGGCGGCGGCGTCGGTCTGCTCCAGGTGCACGTCGAGTCCGTCGAACACCTCCCGCACGTGGGCGAGCGCGTCCTGTGGGGTGCGGTCGGGGGCGAACCGAAAGTTGACGGTCAGTGCGGCCGCGTCCGGGATGACGTTGCCGGCCACTCCCCCGTCGATCCGGACTGCCGACAGCCCCTCGCGGTAGGTGCAGCCATCGATGTCGACGATGCGCGCGTCGTAGCCCGACAACCGGTCCAGGACGGCGCCGAGCTTGTGAATCGCGTTGTCACCCAACCACGATCGGGCCGAGTGCGCCCGGGTCCCGGTCGCCGAGATCCCCACCCGCAGGGTGCCCTGACAGCCGGCCTCGATGTAGCCGCCGGACGGCTCACCGAGGATCGCGACGTCGGCGGCCAGCCAGTCCGGCAGCTCCCGTTCGATGCGGCCCAGGCCGTTGGCCGAGGCCTCGATCTCCTCGCAGTCGTACATCACCAGCGTGATGTCGTGCACCGGGTCGGCGACGGTGGCGGCCAGATGCAGGAAGACCGCGTCACCGGACTTCATGTCGGAGGTGCCGCAGCCGAACAGGTGATCGCCCTCGAAGCGGGACGGCACGTTGTCGGCGATGGGCACGGTGTCGAGGTGACCGGCCAGCAGCACCCGCGACGGGCGGCCGAGGTTCGTGCGGGCCAGCACCGCATCACCGTTGCGGACGACCTCGAAGCCGGGGGCCTGCTCGCGCAGCGCGGCCTCGACCTCGTCGGCGATACGGGCCTCGTCGCGCGACTCGCTGGGGATGTCGACGAGGGCAGCGGTCAGCGCGATCGGATCCGCGCGCAGGTCTATTGGGGCGGCCACAACTTCCCAGGCTAGCGGGCGTGCGCCATGGACTACCCTCTAGCACCGTGACTTCTGCTGCAGGTATCGGACTGGCCACTGTGACCGAGGACGGCACCGTCCTGGACACCTGGTTCCCGGACCCCGAATTAGGCGCCTACAGTCCGGCGGGCACCACCCGGCTGTCGGAGGCCGACGCTCCCGACGAGTTCGCCGCGCTGACCGGACCCGACGCCGACCGCGGTGTCGAGGTGATCGCGGTCCGCACGGTGATCGCCGACCTGAACGACAAGCCCGCCGACACCTACGACGCCTACCTGCGGCTGCACCTGCTCTCGCACCGCCTGATCGAGCCGCACGGCTGCAACCTGGACGGCATCTTCGGCGCGCTGACCAATGTGGTGTGGACCAACTACGGCCCCTGCGCCATCGAAGGGTTCGAGCAGACCCGGCTGCGGCTGCGAAGCCGCGGTCCGGTGACCGTCTACGGCATCGATAAGTTCCCGCGAATGGTCGACTACGTGGTACCGGTCGGGGTGCGGATCGCCGATGCCGACCGGGTGCGTCTCGGTGCGCATCTGGCCCCGGGCACGACGGTGATGCACGAGGGGTTCGTGAATTTCAACGCCGGCACGCTCGGCGCGTCCATGGTCGAGGGCCGTATCTCGGCGGGCGTGGTCGTCGGTGACGGCTCCGACGTCGGCGGCGGCGCGTCCATCATGGGCACGCTGTCCGGCGGTGGCACGCAAGTGATCTCGGTCGGCAAGCGCTGTCTGCTGGGTGCCAACGCCGGCCTGGGCATCTCCCTGGGTGACGACTGCGTCATCGAGGCCGGCCTGTATGTGACCGCCGGCACCAAGGTCACCACGCCGGATGGCTCCACGGTCAAGGCACGCGAGCTCTCGGGTGCGAACAACCTTCTGTTCCGGCGCAATTCGGTGACCGGCACCGTCGAAGTGGTGGGCCGCGACGGCGAGGGCATCGCGCTGAACACGGCGTTGCACGCCAATTAGACACGGCGTTGCACGCCAATTAGACAGAGGCGTTGCACGCCCATTAGACGTATGAAAGATGGCGGCCCGGGTATAGCTGGTGCGTGCCAGCCGACCCGAAACCCGTTCCTGACGACCTGAGGCGATTGGCGGCCGCGCACGGCGTCGCCACCTCCTATCGCTATCGCAACGAGCGGCGCGAGCCGGTCCAGGTCGATGCCGCGGTGGTCATCCGGGTGCTCGGCCTGCTCGAGGTCCCGGCCGCCACCGCTGCCGACCGCGCCGCCGAATTGGCCAAGTTCACCGAGCACGGCCGCACCACCCTGCTGGCCCCGACCTTGTCGGTGCGATTGACCGGCACGCCGCACGCGGTGGCCGGCGCCGCCCTGCTGGTGAGCGAGGACGGCACCCAGGTCGCACCGGATACCCCGTGTATCGACCACGACCTGGTGTGGGCCGCCAAACGAGCTGCGCTGGAACTTCCTTGGCGCAGCGCGGGCAGGCCGAGCCCGCTGGACGTGTCATCGGCGACCACGGCCCTGGCCGACTGGGCGACCTACTGCGCGCTGGCCGAGCGGCACGGCGGCCGGTGGAGGCGCTGGCCGGAACCGCTGCGCGATGTCCGCGGGGCGGCGGTGGCCGCCGCCCGTCGGGAACTCGCGCCGCGGGTCGACTTCCACGCCTGGGTGCAACTCCAGTGCGCCGAGCAACTGGCGGCCGTGCGCGGCACCGCCCGCACCGCCGGGATGGCACTCGGGGTGTTGCACGACCTTCCGGTCGGGGTGGACGCCGAAGGCGCCGACGCCTGGGAACTGGCCGACGTGGCGGCCGGACCGGCCGGCCGCCACCGGCTACTCCGCACTGCGAGATATGCTGCGCGCCATCCTTTCCCACGCCGACGGTCTCCGGATCGACCATGTCGCGGGGCTGTGGCGGCTGTGGTGGATCCCACCGGGCGACACCCCGATCTGGGCACCTATGTGCACTACGACGCGGAGGTCATGCTGGCGGCTCTGGCGCTGGAAGCACACCGGGCCGGCGCCGTCGTGGTCGGCGAGGACCTGGGCACGATCGAGCCCGAGGTGACCGAGGCCCTGGCCGCCAACGAGATGGCTCGGCTCGGCGGTCTCGTGGTTCACCCGCGACGAGTCCGCGCCGGCGCAGCCGCTGCTGCGCGCCGCCGCGTGGCCGGCGCGCGCCGCCGCCAGCCTGTCCACCCACGACCTGCGGCCCACCGCAACGGGATTCCTGCGCGGTGAGCATGTCCGGGTTCGAGCAGAACTCGGGATGCTCGACGACGTACCGGCCGAAGCGGCCACCGCGCAGAAGGAACGGGCCGAATGGCTGGCGCTGCTGGAGTCGGAAAGGCTGCTGTCGGAGTCCGAACCCGACGAAGCCGCGATCGTCCTGGCGATGCACCGGTTCCTGGCGTCCACCCCGAGCCGGCTGAAGCTGATCTCGCCCTACGACGTCATCGGCGGTGCCCGCCAGCCCAACCTGCCGGGCACCGTCGACGAGTACCCGAACTGGCGAATCCCGCTGTCCGCCACCCTTGAAGAGATCCGCGCCGACCCACGGGTGCGCGAAACGACGGCGGTCTTCCAGCCGTGAGTCGCTACCTGGCGGACAGGATGCAGAACTCGTTGCCCTCCGGGTCGGCCAGCACCACCCAGGTCTGCTCACCCTGACCGATATCGACCCGGCGGGCCCCCAGCACCAGCAACCGGTCCACCTCGGCCCGCTGATCGTCGGGAACGAAGTCGAAGTGGATGCGGTTCTTGACCACCTTGTCGTCTCCGACCGCCAGGAACAACCAGTCCGGCCCTGCTCCGGCCGGCGCCCGCAGCGCGACGTCGCCGTCCTCGGTCTCCTCGGCCGGCCAATCCAGCACCGTCGACCACCACGATGACAACGCGTGGATGTCGCGGGCGTCGATGCAGATGTCGCTGAACCTCAGCCCCATGTCATCAGCTCCTTCTTGACCACTTTGCCCATCGCGTTGCGCGGCAGCGAGTCGACCAGCCGGACCTCCCGGGGCCGCTTGTGGACCGAGAGTTGTTCGGCGACGAACGCAATCAACTCCCCCGGCTCGGCATCACCGACCACGAATGCAACGATCCGCTGCCCCAGGTCGGCGTCGGGCAAGCCGACGACGGCAGCTTCGGCGACACCGGGATGACCCAGCAGGACGGTCTCGACCTCGCCGGCGCCGACCCGGAAGCCGCCGGACTTGATCAGGTCCACCGATTCGCGGCCGACGATGCGGTGCATCCCGTCGGCGTCGATCACGGCCGCGTCACCGGTGCGATACCAGCCGTCGGGTTCGAACGCCTCATCGGTGGCGTCCGGCCGGTTCAGGTATCCGTCGAACAGGGTCGGGGCCCGAAGCTGAAGGCTGCCAATGGTTTCCCCGTCGTGCGCGACCTCGGAGCCGTCTTCGGCCCGTAACCGGGTCCGCACCCCGGCCAGCGGTAGTCCGACCCAGCCGGGCCGGCGTTCCCCGTCGGCCCGGGTGCTCAGGGTGATCAGCGATTCGGTGCTGCCGTACCGCTCGACGGGCGCATGCCCGGTCAGCTCAACCAGCCGGCTGAACACCGGTACCGGTAGCGGCGCGCTACCGGAGACCAGCAGCCGCGCCGAGGACAGCGCGGCGGCGCTCGCCGCGTCGTCGACGACCCGCGACCACACCGTCGGCACCCCGAAGTACAGCGTTCCGCCGGCGGCGGCGTAACCCGCCGGAGTCGGTTTGCCGGTGTGTACGAAGCGGTTTCCCACCCGCAGGGAACCGAGCAGGCCGAGCACCAGACCGTGTACGTGGAACAGCGGAAGACCGTGCACGAGGGTGTCCTCGGGACTCCACTGCCAGGCCTGCGCGAGCGCGTCGATGTCGGCGGCGATGGCGCGGCGGCTGATCAGGACGCCCTTGGGCAGGCCGGTGGTACCGGAGGTGTACATCACCATCGCGGTGGCGTCCGGCGCGGGCTCCGGGTAGCGGTGCCACGAGCGGGCGTGCAACCGCACCGGGATGTGCGGCAGCCCAGCGGGATCCGGCGGCGCCTCCCCCAGCCAGGCCTGCGCACCCGAGTCGGCGAGCATGTGCGCCCGCTCGGTGACCCCGACGTCGGCGGGCACCGGCACGAACGGCACACCGGCGATCAGGCATCCGGTGACGGCCAGCACCGTTGCCGGCGTCGGGGTGGCCAGCACCGCCACCAGATTCGCCCCGCCGACCCGCTCGGCCACCGAGGTGGCGGCACCGACGAGATCACTGCGCGAGAGGGTGGCGCCGTCGATACGCACCGCGTCGCCGATGTCGGCTCCGGCGGCGACGGCGCCCGGATTCAGGGAGGCCAGCAGCACCCGAACGACGCTACCCCGATACTGGCCTGGTGAAGCCCATCACCCAGACCTCAACCCGCGAGGTTTACCGCAACAACTGGATGACGGTGCGTGAGGACACCATCGAGCGCCCAGACGGGTCCGCCGGCATCTACGGCGTCGTCGACCGGCCGGACTATGCCGTTGTGATCGCCGTCGACGGCGATCGACTGGCGTTGGTGGAGCAGTACCGGTACCCGATGGGCGCGCGCCGCTGGGAGTTCCCGATGGGCACCACCCCCGACCAGCCTGACATCGACCCGCGCGAACTGGCCGCCCGCGAACTTCGCGAGGAGACGGGGTTGACCGCCGGCTCGCTAAGGGTGTTGGGCCGCCTCGATGTCGCGCCGGGCATCATGAGCCAGCGCGGCTGGGTGTTCCTGGCCACCGACATCACCGAGGGCGAACCCGAGCGCGAGCACGAGGAGCAGGACATGCACTTCGCCTGGTTCCCGCGCGCCCGATTCGAGGAGATGATCCTGGTCGGGGAAATCACCGACGCCCAGTCGATCGCCGCGTACGCACAGTTGCTGCTTGTCGAGCGTTTGCGGCGCTGACCGGCGCGTCGTCACCCGGTTGCGACAGGTGAGGTTAACTGACGGCTACGCTGATTGTTCGCAACGAGGTTTCGAGGAGCCATGAGGTCCGGCCGCGGGAGTCTGGGTGTCACGCTGTTCACGGTCGCCGTAGTCCTTGCTGCCGGGCTGTTGAGCCCGGCCTCGGCGCACGGTCAACCGCAGGCGTGGACCGGGCGCTATCAGATGGTGACGTATGCCTCGCAGAAGGCGGGCACGTCGCCGGCAAGCCGGCAGAAGGAAAGCGACTTCGGCGCCACGTTCACCCTGTCAACGACGTGCTCCGCGGGCAGCTGCGTGGCCACCGTGGTCGACGGCCCGGCGCCCAGCAACCCGACGATCCCGCAGCCGATGCGGTATGTGTGGAGCGGCTCGGAGTGGGCCAGCACCTACGACTGGGTCTGGGACTGCTTCCTCGGTGACGGCAACCAGAAGGCCTGGAGCCCGGCCACCTCCTGGGCGTTCTATGCCTCACAGCCGGACGGGTCGCTGCGCGGGACCTGGCACACCGACATCGCACAGGGGCCCTGCCGGGGCAGCGTGGTCATGCCGGTCGCCGCCGTTCCGGCCTAGAGAGTCCAGGCCGCTGTGTGGGACTCGGCACAATGGAGATCGATGGCGCAACCAAGCACGTCGGCGCGTAACCGGTCGATGGATCTGTATCGGGTATGCGCGCTGCTGCTCATCGTCGTGGGGCATTGGGTGGCGGCGGCGCTGACGTTCTCCGACGGCGCCTTCTGGCGGGAGAACCCGCTCGTCGAGTTGCCCTGGACGCAGTGGCTGACGTGGTTCTTCCAAGTGGTGCCGGTGTTCTTCGTGGTCGCCGGCTACGCCAGCGCGGTGTCGTGGGAGCGACGCAGCGCGCAGGAACCTAGGCAGGTGTGGTTGCGCCGGCGACTGGCCCGCCCGCTCGGGCCGACGGTTGTGTACGTGGTGTTCGCGCTGCTCGTGGTGGCGGTCCTGATCGGTGTGGGGGTGGCCGGCTCGGAGTTGGACTTCGGCGCCTGGGCGGTGGCCATGCACCTGTGGTTCCTGGGCATCTACGTGCTGGTGATCGCACTGACGCCGGTCGCGGTGGCCGCACACCGCCGGTGGGGGCTGTGGGTGCCGGCCGCGCTGGTGATCGCGGTGGCTGCCGTCGACGTGGCGACCATCGGCGCCGGCGTGCCGTACCTGGAATGGCTGAACTACCTGCTGCCGTGGGCGGCGCTCTACCAACTCGGCATCGCCTGGCAGGACGGCACGGTGCGTACCCGCCACGAGGTGCCGTTGGCCTGCGCGTCGGCGGTGGCGCTGGTGCTACTGGTGACCGTCGGGCCATACCCGATCAGCATGATCGGGGTGCCCGGCCAGACCCTCAACAACACCTCGCCGCCGAATCTGGCGCTGCTGGCACTCGGGCTCACCCAGACCGGGCTGGCGCTGTCGATCGCGCCCGCGGTGAACCGGGCACTGAATTCGGCACGCGCCCAACGATTTCTGGCGATCGCCAACGACAACGTGATGGCGCTGTACCTGTGGCACATGGTCCCGGTGGTGATCGTGGCGCTGGTGGGCTACCCGAGCGGACTGTTGCCGCAGCCGGAGCTGGGGTCGGGTGCCTGGTGGTGGTTCCGGCTGGCGTGGGTGGGAATCCTCGCCGTCGTCGCACTGCTGGAGTTGCTGCTGCTGTGGTGGGGTCGGGCGTTCTTCGCCGCACCGGTGCCCGCCGTCGCGATACCGATCCCGCCATGGGCGGGCTGGGTGTTGATGTCCGCGGGAACGCTGGCCGTCGCCGCGTCGCTGACCAAGATCGCAATCGACGGTTTCGCGCCCGGCGGGCATCTGCCGATCGGGACCGCGGCGTGGTTCGCCGCCGGTGTGGCGCTGATCGCGCTCACGCCGGCCGATAGGCATGCAGACCGAGCCTGACCGCCAGGACCAGCCCCGCCACCCCGATCAGGACGCGCAGCGGTGTGGCCGGGGCATGCCGCACCACCACGGGACCGAGCCGGGCACCGACCAGCCCGCCGAGCCCGAGGACGATCATCTGCGGCCAGTGCACCGGTGCGAGGAACACGAAGACCAGGGCGGCCACGGTGTTGGCCAGGCCCAGCAGCACATTCTTGGCGGCGTTGGCATGGGCCAGGCTGGCCGAGCCGAGGTGCAGCAGCATCGCCAGGAACAGCACGCCGGCGGCGGCCCCGAAGTAGCCGCCGTACAGCGCGATGCCGAAGATCGCGAGCACCTCGGCGGCCACTGCCCCGCGGTGCCGCACACCACCGGCGGGTCCCGGCCGGCGCGGAACCACGATCGCCACAGAGGCCATCCCCAGCAGGATCGGCACCAGCTTCTCGAAGGCGTCGGCCGGGGTGGTCAACAGCAGCGTCGCGCCGACACCGCCGCCGAGTGCGGCTATCGGAGCGCGGCGCGCCAGCCAGCGCCACTGACCGGCCAGCTCCGGGCGTGAGCCCCATGCCGAGCCGATCCCGTTGAACACCAGGGCCACGGTGTTGGTGACGTTGGCCGCCACCGGGGGCAGGCCGACGGCCAGCAACGCGGGATAGGTAGCCACCGAGGCGAACCCGGCGATACTGCCGGCCAATCCGCCCAGCACACCGGCGATCACCAAGGTGACGGTGTCCAGTGCGCTCAGGGTGCCTCAATCAGTTCCGGTGGATCAGTACTCGTAGGAAGAACATCAGGTTGGCCAGGTGTTCGGCAAGTCGGCGCGCGACATCACAGTTGGCCTGGCGGCGCCGACGTCGCCAGGGCCCACCTCGCCGTGCGGACCGGTGCGATCAAGCGGTTGCGTCTTGGAGCTGCCGGCGGAGGGTATCGACATCCCAGTAGTAGGCCTCTCGGCTGATCAATCCGTCCGGAGTGATCTCCCAGACGCCGGTCGTGTTCCAGGACACCGGTTTGTGGCTGGCCGCACAGCCGAGGAAGTCGCCCTCGTGAGTTCCGGTGATGACCAGTTCGGCCATCACCACGCCACCGGCGCCGATGATGTGCCGCACTCGTTGATCACAGCGGAAGTCGGGGAACGCGGCAAACAATGGCGCGAACACATGCTCGGCGATAGCCCGGCGACCGGTAAACGTCTCCGGTCCGGCACAGTCGAAGAACTCGGCGTCCTCGGTGTACATCTCGACGATGTCGCAATCGTGTTCGGCGCACCGCGCGAAGTAACGGCGGACAACGTCGATGTCGTGAATGCTGATACCAAGCTCCTAGGTCGGTGTGGGGGCAGGCGGCGGGGTGAGGTCACTGAGTACCGACACGATCTGCCAGGTGCCGTTACTGCGGACCATTCCGAACACGTCCACGGCTGCCGCCGCGGGGCGGTGGCGGAAGTTCATCGTGAAGTACTGATAAACGACGGCAACGTCGCCAAAGAAGTGAACGACACTCTCCCCGGGTGTTTCGGAGTAGCCATGATCGGTCAGCTGGTGGGCCATTTGGGCGCGCTTGTAGTCCGGCCAGGTCATCACCGAAACGGCTGGATCGTCGGGGAACACCCGTAACGCAAAGACGGCGAGGGGCGCGTAGAGCTTATCGGCGGCCAGCCAGTCAGGTTGACCACCGGGATCGAATTCGAGTATGGCGTAGGCCTTTTCGACTACCTCGAGGACAGCTCGCCGGTCCGATTGGGTCATCGTGAGACCCGCAGCCGCGGTTTGACTTCGGTACCGAGGAAGTCGATGAAGCCCGCCAGATCGGGCTCGTCCTCGGTGGGCTGGATGGTCACCGACGTCACACCCATTCGGGCTAGGCGGAGGATGGCCTCGGCGATCTCACCAGCGTCGCCGCCGACACCGACATCGGCGGACGGCGCGGGGTTCCACCGGGCGACTTCGTCACGGACCCGAGGGCGAGCGCCGTCACCGGTTGCCGCGATGAGGATGGCGACGACTTGATGGTGTTGCGAGCTGGCCGCAACGGTACCGAGACGTTCAGCGGCGATGAGTTCACACGCTTGCCGGATCTCGCTGTCTCCCTGCCCGGTGTCGAGCAGCGTGCCATCTCCGGCCCGCGCGGCCAGGCGCACAGAGTTGGGCCCTCGCCCGCCAAGCATCAGCGGAACACGGTGCAGCGGTGGGTACTTGAGTGCGACGTCGTCGATCTGAAGGTACCGTCCCCGGAAGGTCACCGTGCGCCCATCCAAGAGCTGACGAAGCACGTCGTGGTACTCGCGCAGCAGCGTCATCGGTGACGCTACGCGCGCTCCGACTTGAGCCATCCAGTCCTGCACACCGTGACCGA
Source organism: Mycolicibacterium sp. CBM1 (assembly GCF_054073305.1). NCBI lineage: Bacteria > Bacillati > Actinomycetota > Actinomycetes > Mycobacteriales > Mycobacteriaceae > Mycobacterium > Mycolicibacterium sp. CBM1. The sequence continues at coordinate 148,911 of NZ_JBSXPP010000016.1, forward strand.
CCCCGGCGATGAAGCGCCCCGGGAACAGCCGGTGCAGGCTGGCCAACTCCATGGCAGTGAGCGCGACGTTGCGCAGCGGCGCGGGCAACAGTCCGATCCCGACGGCGATCCGCTGACTACTCGCCAGCGCAACCGCAGCCGTGGACACCCCGCCGTGGGTGAAACAGTCTTCCCACAGCCAGAATTGGTCCAGTCCGGCCGCATCGGCCGCGGCGACTGCTGACTGAAGTCGTTCTGGCTGGTAGCCGGCGACAAAGGCGATTCCGAGCTGAGGCGTCCCGGGATGGCTCATGACGGGACGGCGACCGCGCTGCCGGCGACCAGTGGGATAGCGGGGGCATCCACCCGGTCGGGCATGACCACGATGGCGATTCCGTATACCAGAATGGCGATCAGCCCGGAACCCAGTGTGGTCAGGTCGATTCCGCCGGCCACATCCGCTAGCGGCATCACCAACGAACCCGTGTTGACCGCAAGCGTTCCCACCACTGCGCCGCTGAGCCAGGCAATGACCGCGGGCAAGTTCCAGCCGCCGGTGAACCAGTAGCGGCCGCCGTGGCGCCCCTGGGCGAACGCCTGCAGGTCGTGCAGGTCGTAGGCGCGGTGGCGATTGCGGATAGCGGCGATGACCAGCACCGCGACCCAGGGAACGGTGATCGCGTTGAGGAAGACCGTCGCCGCGGTGAACGCGTCGGCGACATCGAAGGCGAACACGCCGAGGTAGACCAGCACGATGGACAGCACGGCGGCGATGATGGTGGTCTGGATGCGGGAAAGCCGGGCCAGCAACGATTCCAGGTCAAGTCCGGTGCCGTACATGCTGGTGACACCCTGACCCAGGCCGCCGAGCACACCGACGACGAGAATGGGCAACACGTACCAGCTCGGGGCGTTGTTCACCAGATCGAACATGTAGGAGTCGCTGGTCTGGACGAACGCCGCCGCCGTGAACATGCCGAACACCATCGGGACCACCTCCCCGACGATCAGTCCACCGGCTATCGCGGTCAGCACCTGGCGGTCGCTGAATCTGGTCCGGGAGATGCGTCGGCTGTAGTCACCGATGATCGTGGCGTATGACACCGGCCCGGCGACGCCCAGGACGAACGACAGCAACCACGTCTGCCAGTAGCTTCCCAGGGCATATTCCCCGGAAGTCCTTGTGGCGTCGAAAGTACCGGCATAGGCGAACACACCCACGGCCAACGCAACGCCGACCACGACTGCGATGACCTTCTGGGTGGCGACGATGGTGGCATGACCGTAGAGGGCGATGACGATGAACAGCACCGTGATCACGCCGTAGGTGATGGCACGGACCCAGTTGTTGTCGGCCAGTCCAAACAATCGGTGACCGGATGCCACGACGGCGTCGCCGCTCGTCCATACGGTGACTGCGGTGTACACCAGGGTCCCGACGACGGTGAGACCGGTGCCGATCAGCCGGCCGTTGATGCCGTAGTGCGCGCCGCTGGAGACGGCCATATTGGTTCCGGTGCGTGGACCCAGAAGCGCCACCCACATCGTCAGCAGCGAGCCCGCGACGATACCCAGTGTCATCGACACCGCGGCGCTGCTGAACGTCAGACCGAACGTCATCGGCAGCCACCCGTAGACGACGACGGCCCAGCTGAAGTTCAGACCGACGAACACGTAGAACAGGTTGCGGGGCCGGGAGGTACGGCCCTCTTCGGGCAGGCATTCGATGCCTGCTTCCTCGATACGACCCACGACATCTGTCGTGGCTACCTGCTCGTTGGCCATCGCACCATCCTTGATTGGAATGCCTGCTACTGACTGACGCGTCGGTCAGTATAGTGACCAGAACGGTATGCGCTGCCGCGGGCACGCGCAATCCCTGGCGCAATCCGTAACGGGGAGGAAACAGTCGCGATTGCGCAAACCCGCCGATCGGGTGCGGTGCAACACCACCTCGCACGCCTCAGAGCGCCGACCGACCGCGTAGGTTGTGTTCCATGTCGAGGTCCAATCGTGAGGAGCTGCTTCGAGCGGCGTGGTCCGTGATCGCCGTCCGCGGGGTACACGGACTGCGGGTGGAGGACGTGGCCGAAGCGGTCGGAGTGACGAAATCCCTGGCCTACTACCACTTCAAGTCGCGCGCCGGCCTGCTGGCCGCCACCCTGGACTACAACGAAGGACTCGCCCCGACCACGATTCTGCGCACCGCGGACGGCGACGGATTGAACCGCATTCGTGAGGCGGCCCTCACCGAGTTCAGCAATTCGGAGCCGGTCCGGATGAACAATATCGTCTGGCACGAGATCAACGCCGCAGCCACCTTCGACGACGAGTTGCGCGACCGCGTCAACAGCATGACCCGCCGCTGGGTTGGGGAGGTCGCCGAGGCCATCGCGGAGGGTCAGCGCGACGGATCTATCCGGGCCGACGTCGACGCCGAGACCGCCGCCGAGGCGCTCACCGCTCTGATCGCGGGATTCATCGAGCGAGTCCTGATCGATGAATCGTGCCGCGACCGGGCCCGAAACGTGGTGTCGGAGTGGATCACCGAGCGGCTTCGGCCCGTGGCCAAGCAGCGTACCCGCGCGCACTGACCGGCCAACCCACCCGAGATCGCGCCAGACTATTCCCACCACTTCTTGCGGAGCCCCGCCGTCATGTTCTCGGCCGCGTCATCGGTCACGATGATGTTCTGCTCGAATCCGACCAGGTCGCCATTGGGCGCATTGAAGTAGACCTCGACCGCGAAGGTCATGTTCTTGACGATGACGATGTCGCTCTCCCCGGTGAGCCACGGCGCCTCCAGGCCGAGGCCGATCCCATGGCCGAAGTACGGCCACATCGCGGCATGTTTGACGTGGGTATCGAGCGTGGCCCCATCATCGGCGAGTTGGTCGGCGAATCCGTTCTCCCGCATCCAGGCCGTGCCCAGCTCATAGATGTCGCGGCAGCGCAGTCCGGGCCGTATCGCGGACACCAGGTGTTCGACGAGGGCGATCGTGCCGTCGATCACCCGGAGCTGATCCGCGCTCGGCGTCCCACCCACGACAGTGGTGCGTGCGGTGTCGGTGAAGTAGCCACCGATGCTCCCCCACGCATCGACATGAAAGATGTCCCCGGCTGCCATGGGTCGCTCGAAATCCCAACTGGGCAAGGCCCAATGCGACTTCAACTTGTTGCCATGCGGCCCGGATGCAATGTCGAGGTCAGCCGGAATGCCACCGTGCTCGGCGAGGTAGGCCAGCCCCGCACCAGCAACCTGTCCCTCGGTTGCGCCAGGAACGGCAGCATCGAGCATGGCCGACATCCAGCCGACGCCGACCTGGGCCGCCTCGCGAATGAGATCGAGTTCGGCGTCGCTCTTGACCGCACGCAAACCGGTGAGAATGTCATCGGCCATGATCCAGGCGACCTCGCGCCCCAAGGCATTGAACATCATCCGCTGGTGGCTGGCGAGGAACACGTGATGGCCGACCAGCCCTATCCGACGATCGTGCAGGCCCAGCCCCTTCAACGCTTCAGCCACACCGACCGCGACGTTCATCGAGGGCCGGACATCGGCGATATCGACGCTGTCCTCGTCGTATTCGGGCAGGTCCACAATGAGCACCGGATCGCCGTCCACAGGCAGGATGAGCGCCGAATACGATCGCCCACTCCACAATTCGGTATCCGGTTCGGCCGATGAGATCGCCGGAAAGTGATTCGTCAGATAGAGGATGTCGCCATAGAAGTCGACCGCCGGCCCGCCGCGTCCCCACACCAGCAGCGCATCGAGCCCGCGCGACTTCGCCTGCGCCACCGCTTCCGCACGGCGCTGCCCCAGTTCCTCGCGGGGAATTCGACGTGCAAGCATCCGGGCTCCTATCGATACGGCCAGTTTACTGACTGACGCGGCAGTCAGTGAAACTGTATTGACCGTCTCCCGCAACGTCAAGCGCTCGGACGCCAGTGACTTCCCGGCTCCAAGGCACGTCGTATTCCGGCACCGGGCTCACACCGCGACCAGCGACAAAGAGGCTACGTCCGGTGAGCCAATGCTCGCAGGAAGAACATCAGGTTGGCCGGGCGTTCGGCAAGTCGCCGCACGAAGTAGCCGTACCACTGCGTACCGACCGGCACGTACACCCGCACCTGGTTGCCGTCGTCCGCGAGCCGGCACTGCTCGTCGTCCCGGATTCCGTAGAGCATCTGGTACTCGAATCCCTCTGCACCGCGGCCGAATTCGCGGGCCATACCCGCCGCAGCGGCAATGATCGCCGGATCATGCGAGGCCACCATGGGATACCCGGAGCCGGCCATCAGGATCCGCAGGCACCGCAGATAGGAGTCGGTGACCGTGCCGGGGTCGCGGTAGGCCACCGACGCCGGTTCGTCGTAGGCGCCCTTGCACAACCGGATCCGGGCGCCGGCCCGCGCGAAATCGGCGCAATCGGCCTCGGTGCGTGTGAGATAGGCTTGCAGAACCGTTGCCAGCCAGGGGAACTCGGTACGCAATTCGCGAACGATCGACAGCGTCGAGTCGGTGGTGGTGTGATCCTCGGCGTCGACGGTGACCCACGCGCCGATCTGCTGGGCCCGCGCACAGATGGTGTGGGCGTTCTCCAACGCGATCTTCTCCCCGTCGCGGGGCAACGCCTGCCCCAGCGCGGACAGTTTCAGCGACACCTCCAGTGGACGCACAGTCGCCGCGCTGTCCTCCGCGCGGGCACCCAGGGCGGCGAGCAGCTGCAGATACGCCGTGACCGTCGCTTCGGCAGCGTCAGCGTCGGTGACGTCCTCGCCGAGGTAGTCGATGCTGACCATCCGGCCGGTGCCGCGCAACACGGCGACGGCCATCAGCGCATCCTCAACCGACTCCCCAGGAACGAACCGGCGCACCACATCCCGGGTGATGGGCAGCCGTTCGGCGCTGTGCCGCAACGACTCCGAACGGGCAGCAGCCAGGATCGCCGGGCGGGCGACGCGGGTAAACGTACTCATCACCGCTCCTGTCGCATGTGCGGGTAGGTGTGGTCGGTGGCTGCGACGAAGGTCTCCTTGACCGACCGCGCCGAGGTCCAGCGCAGCAGGTTCAACGGTGAACCCGCCTTGTCATTGGTACCCGAGGCCCGCGAGCCGCCGAACGGCTGCTGCCCCACCACCGCACCGGTCGGCTTGTCGTTGACGTAGAAGTTGCCGGCGGCGAAGCGGAGCCGCTCGGCGGCCAGCTGGACGGCGGCGCGGTCGTCGGCGATCACCGCACCGGTCAGCGCGTAGCGCGAGCCGCCGTCGATCACCGGCAGAATGTCCTCGAACTGCTCGTCGGGATAGACGTGCACGGCCAGGATCGGCCCGAAGTATTCGCAGGAGAACGCCTCGTCACCCGGGTCGTCGGACAACACGACGGTGGGCCGGACGAAAAAGCCTTCGCTGTCGTCACATTCGCCGCCGACGGCGATGGTGACACCGGGCGCGCTTTTCGCCCGCTCGATGGCCTGACGGTTCTTGGCGAACGCCCGGGCGTCGATGACGGCGCCGCCGTAGTTGCTCAGATCGGTCACGTCGCCGTAGGCGAGCGCCGCTGTGGCGGCCAGGAAGTCGTCGCCCATCTGCCGCCACACCGATCGGGCGACATAGGCGCGCGACGCCGCCGAGCACTTCTGCCCCTGGTAGTCGAAGGCGCCGCGAATCAGCGCGGTGCGCAACACATCCGGGTCAGCTGAAGCGTGCGCGAGGACGAAATCCTTGCCGCCGGTCTCGCCGACGAGCCTCGGGTAGCTGTCGTAGTCGGCGATGCGGGTGCCGACCTCGCGCCATAGGTGCTGGAAGGTGGCCGTCGAGCCGGTGAAGTGGATTCCGGACAGCCGCCGGTCGGCGAGCACCACGTCGGAGACCTCGTACCCGTCGCCGGTCACCAGGTTGATCACCCCCGGCGGGAGGCCGGCCGCCTCGAGCAGCTGCATCGTGAGATAGGCGGCGAAGGTCTGGGTGATCGACGGCTTCCACACCACGGTGTTGCCCATCAGCGCGGGCGCGGTGGGCAGGTTAGCGGCGATGGCGGTGAAGTTGAATGGGGTGATCGCGTAGACGAAGCCATCCAGCGGCCGGTAGTCGGTGCGGTTCCATACGCCCGGACCGCTGATCGGCTGTTGGGCCAGGATGCCGCGGGCGAAGGCGACGTTGAACCGCCAGAAGTCGACGAGTTCGCAGGGCGCGTCGATCTCGGCCTGGTAGGCCGTCTTGGACTGGCCCAGCATGGTCGCGGCGGCAATCTTCTCCCGCCACGGGCCGGCTAGCAGGTCCGCGGCGCGCAGGAACACCGCCGCGCGGTCGTCGAACGGGGTGGCTGCCCAGTCGGCTTTGGCGGCCATCGCCGCCTCGACGGCGGCAGTCGCGTCGGCGGTGGTGGCGTTGGACAGCGTGCCCAGACGGATGCGGTGGCGGTGCGGGGCGACGACATCGATGCGCTCGCCGTCGCCGCGGCGATGACGGCCGCCGATGACGTGGGGTAGGTCGAGAGGTTCGGCGGACAAATCGCGCAGGGCCGCGACGAGGCGGTCCCGCTCGGCGGATCCAGGGGCATAGTCGTGCACCGGTTCGTTGACCGGCGCGGGGACATCGGTGCGGGCGTCCATGGGACAAGGATCGCCGCGCAGGGACGTGAAACTGTTGGCCGATCGGACAAGACTTGATCGGCCTATCCGTAGAATCAACCAACATGCGGGAGGGTGGTGTCGGGCTCGGCCAGCTGGTGTTGGCGCTGGATTCGACGCTGGTCCGCCTGGTCGACGCGCCCCGCGGCCTGGACCGCCCGGTTCGGTCGGCAGCCCTGATCGACGCCGACGACGTGCGCCTGGGCTTGTCCGTCAGCGCCGGCTCGGCGGACGTGTTCTTCCTGTTGGGCATCACCGACGCCGACGCGATCCGCTGGCTGGACCGGCAGTGCGCCGCGCACGGACCGCCGGCGGCCATCTTCGTCAAGCAGCCGTCCGGCGCGGTGGTCGCCAGGGCCGCCGCGGCCGGCACGGCCGTCGTCGCCGTCGAACCCCAGGCCCGATGGGAGCGGGTGTACCGGCTGGTCAACCATGTCTTCGAGCACCGAGCCGGTCCGCTGTCGGATTCCGGGACCGACCTGTTCGCACTGGCGCAGTCGGTCGCCGACCGCACCCACGGCATGGTCAGCATCGAGGACGCCCAGTCGCATGTGCTGGCCTATTCGGCGTCCGACGAGGAGGCCGACGAATTGCGCCGGCTGTCGATCCTCGGCCGGGCCGGTCCGCCCGAGCACCTGCGCTGGATCTCCCAGTGGGGCATCTTCGACCGGTTGCGCGCCGGCACGGAGGTGGTCGCGATCGACGCACGCCCGGAGCTGGGCCTGCGCCCACGGCTTGCCGTCGGCATCCACCGCGCCGACGCACAGTTCGCCGGCACGATCTGGGTGCAGCAGGGCAGCCGAGCTCTGGCCGACGACGCCGAGGAGACCCTGCGCGGCGCGGCGGTGCTCGCCGCCCGGATCATGACGCGGTTGGCCGCCCGGCCGTCGGCGCATCTGCTGGCGGTCCAGCAGCTGCTGGGCCTGGCCGACGCCGACGGGCTCGACGCGGGATCCCTGGCACGCGAACTCGCCGTGACCGCCGACGGGCGCGCGGCGGTGATCGGTTTCGACACCGGCACCGAGCACCGCGGGCTGGCCGGCGTTCTGGCCTTGAGCGCCAGCGCTTTCCGCCCGGATGCCCAGGTGGCCGCCAACGGCTCGCGGGTCTACGTGGTGTTACCGGACTCGGGCAGGACCGCGGCCGTCGTGTCGTGGATCCGCGGGACCATCGCCGCACTGCGCGGCGAACTCGGCGTGGAGCTGCGCGCGGTCATCGCCTCACCGGTGGCGGGGCTGGCCGCCGCCGCCGCCACCCGCCGCGAAATCGACCGGGTCCTCGACAGCGCCGAACGCCACCCCGGCACCCTGGGCGCGGTGACGAGCCTGGCCGAGGCCCGCACGACGGTGCTGCTCGACGAGATCGTCACCCTGGTCGCCGCCGACGAGCGGCTCGTCGACCCTCGGGTGCGGCGGCTGCGCGACCAGGAACCCGCGCTCGCCGAGACGTTGCGGGTCTACCTCGACAGCTTCGGCGACGTGGCGACAGCAGCCACCGAGCTGCACGTACACCCCAACACCGTTCGCTACCGGGTGCGTCGTATCGAGCAGGTGATGGGCACCTCGCTGGCCGATGCCGATGTCCGGCTGGTGCTCGCGTTGAGTCTGCGCGCGACCGCTTGATCAGGGCGGTCAAGCAGCCGCGCCGAAGAACCTGAAAAAAATCTGAGCCCTTTGGTAACGATGTGGCAACTGGTGCCGATGAGGCTTTTGTCATGATTGGCTGTGAGCCCCGTCACGCGGCGTCGCATCGGGTCGCACCGCCGGTCTTGGCACCACCAAGAAACCTCGGTGAACCGGGCCCCCCGATCACCGTCGAACCACTGAGCACCTAGGGGTCAGTATGAAATACATGGGTCGAGTGCTGGTGGCGATGATCGCCGCCATCGCGGCGTTATTCGTCGGGACAGGTACCTCGCACGCAGGTTTGGATAATGAGCTGAGTCTGGTCGACGGCGGTGGCCGCACGATGACGATTCAGCAGTGGGACACCTTCCTCAACGGGGTGTTCCCGCTGGACCGCAACCGGCTGACTCGCGAGTGGTTCCACTCCGGCAAGGCCGTCTACAGCGTCGTCGGCCCGGGTGCCGACGAGTTCGCGGGCACGTTGGAGCTGGGCTACCAGGTCGGCTTCCCGTGGTCGCTGGGTGTGGGCATCAACTTCAGCTACACCACCCCCAACATCCTGCTCGACGACGCCGACATCTCCCCGACGGGCTTCAACCCGCTGGGCTCGGTCATCACCCCGAACCTGTTCCCGGGTGTGTCGATCAGCGCCGACCTGGGCAACGGCCCCGGCATCCAGGAAGTCGCCACCTTCTCCGTCGACGTC
>NZ_JBSXPP010000017.1:0-142112 GCF_054073305.1 Mycolicibacterium sp. CBM1
GAGGGATCGTTGATGTCTTTCCTGGGTCGTTATGAGAATTTCGTTGGTGGGCAGTGGGTGGCGCCCGTGGGTGGGCAGTATTTCGAGAATCCGTCGCCGGTGACTGGTGAGGTGTTCTGCGAGGTGGCTCGGTCGACGGCGGCTGATATCGAGTTGGCGTTGGATGCTGCGCATGGGGCGGCTGCGGGGTGGGGGAAGACCTCGGCGGGGGAGCGGGCGGTCATCCTGAACAAGATCGCTGATCGGATCGAGGCGAACCTGGAGTCGATCGCGTTGGCGGAGTCGTGGGATAACGGTAAGCCGATTCGGGAGACGTTGGCGGCGGATATTCCGTTGGCGGTGGATCATTTTCGGTATTTCGCTGCGGCGATCCGGGCGCAGGAGGGCTCGTTGTCGCAGATCGATGAGGATACGGTGGCGTATCACTTCCATGAGCCGTTGGGGGTGGTGGGGCAGATCATTCCGTGGAACTTCCCGATTTTGATGGCGGTGTGGAAGTTGGCGCCGGCGTTGGCGGCGGGTAATGCGGTGGTGCTCAAGCCGGCCGAGCAGACCCCGGCCTCGATTCTGTATTTGGTGTCGTTGATTGCGGATTTGTTGCCGGCGGGGGTGCTCAATGTGGTCAACGGGTTTGGGGTGGAGGCGGGTAAGCCGTTGGCCTCGAGTAATCGGATCGCCAAGATCGCGTTTACCGGGGAGACCACTACGGGTCGGTTGATTATGCAGTATGCGTCCCAGAATCTGATCCCGGTGACGTTGGAGCTTGGGGGTAAGAGCCCGAACATCTTTTTCTCCGATGTGATGGCGGCCAATGATGATTATCAGGACAAGGCTCTTGAGGGGTTCACGATGTTCGCCCTCAACCAGGGCGAGGTGTGCACGTGTCCGTCGCGGTCGCTGATTCAGGCCGACATCTATGACGAGTTCTTGGCGATGGCGGCGATTCGGACCAAGGCGGTGCGTCAGGGTGATCCGCTCGATTCCGAGACGATGATCGGGGCGCAGGCTTCCAACGATCAGTTGGAGAAGATCCTGTCTTATATCGAGATCGGTAAGAGCGAGGGCGCCAAGGTGTTGACCGGTGGTGAGCGTGCCGAGTTGGGTGGTGATCTGGGTGGCGGCTACTACGTGCAGCCCACGATTTTCACCGGGCACAACGCGATGCGGATCTTCCAGGAGGAGATTTTCGGGCCGGTGGTGGCGGTGACGTCGTTCGCCGATTACGACCAGGCCATCGCTATTGCCAACGACACGCTTTACGGGTTGGGGGCGGGGGTGTGGAGCCGTGACGGGAACACCGCGTATCGCGCCGGGCGTGACATCAAGGCTGGGCGGGTGTGGACCAACTGCTATCACGCCTATCCCGCCCACGCCGCGTTCGGTGGCTACAAACAGTCCGGTATCGGCCGCGAGAACCACAAGATGATGCTCGACCACTACCAACAAACCAAAAACCTGCTCGTCTCCTACTCCAACAAAGCGCAGGGGTTCTTCTGACAAACGACACGGAGGCACCGTCGCGGGCCTTGATCACCGCGGCGGCCGCGGACCTGCTGCACCGGCTGCAGGCGCGGCACGGCCCGGTGATGTTCCACCAGTCCGGCGGCTGCTGCGACGGATCCTCCCCGATGTGCTATCCGCAGGAGGACTTCATCGTCGGTGACCGTGACGTGCTGCTCGGGGTGCTCGACGGGGCGCCGGTGTGGATCTCCGGTCCGCAGTTCGAGACCTGGAAACACACCCAGCTGGTGATCGACGTCGTGCCCGGGCGAGGCGGCGGATTCAGCCTGGAAACCCCCGAGGGGCTGCGCTTCCTCAGCCGTGGCCGGGCCTTCACCGACGGCGAGAACTCGTTGCTGGCCGGATCTGCACCGGTCACCGGCGCCGACTACGAACGCGGTGTGCGCCCACCTGAACGCGACGATCTCGTGGTTACTGACGCGGCTGACGCATGCGCAATCCCTGGTCGGCACGCCGGAGTCGTTGAGCCGTAGTCAGCACCGCGGCACGTACCCTCGACAACGTGATACCGCTGCCTCGGGCATGGCTGCTCACAAGCGCGTTGCTGGTCGGAACCGTGACCGGTCTAGTCGCCGCAGTCGTCGCCACCGTGCTGGTCAAGACGCCGGTCCGTCCCGATCTCGTCGTGGGATTGGTCGTCGCCGTGCCCAGCGTGATCGGCATGGGGCTGATCCTGCTGTCCCGGCGCCGGTGGGCGACGACGGCGGGGGCGTTCATCCTGGCCATGGCGCCCGGCTGGCTGGGTGTGTTGGTGCTGATTCAGGTGGTGTCCGGTGGCTGACAAGACTTCCCTGCCCTCGACCGAGCCGCACCACGCGCCGATCTTCGACACCGGCCCGCACCCGCAGCCGCTGAACGCCGGCGACGAACCCGAACCCGAACCCGAACCGCAGACGTCCTCCTCGTACGCCTTCAGCGAATTGAGCCACTTCGACACCGATGCGTTTCTGCATCCGGTGACTGGCTCACCACACGCCGAGCCGGTCGCGGTGCCCGCCGCGCCCACGGTGGTGCCCGGGACTTACCAGTACCTGAAGCGGTGGCAATTGGTGTTCATCGTGACCGCGGTGTGGGTGCTGGCCGCCGCCGTCGGCCTCGGCTGCTACTTCTGGTGGTACACCTCGCTGAACAAGACACCGGCGCTGTTCTGCGTGCTCATGTATCTGATCGTGTGCTCCGTGGCGAGCATGCTGATCTCGATGGTGCAGGGCCGGCCGCCACTGACAGCCCTGGCTATCGCCCTGATGTCGGCGCCGCTGGCCTCGGTCGCCGCGGCAGCCGTGCTGCATGGGGCGTACTACTTCGAATGGATAGCCCGCCCGACGATAGGCTGACGTCGTGACCCACTATGACGTTGTCGTTCTCGGAGCAGGCCCCGGCGGATACGTCGCGGCGATACGCGCTGCCCAGCTCGGGCTGAACACTGCCATCGTCGAGCCAAAATACTGGGGTGGCGTATGCCTCAACGTCGGCTGTATCCCCTCGAAGGCGTTGCTGCGCAACGCCGAGCTGGCCCATATCTTCACCAAGGAAGCCAAGACGTTCGGCATCAGCGGCGAGGCCACCTTCGACTACGGGGCTGCCTACGACCGCAGCCGCAAGGTCGCCGACGGCCGCGTGGCGGGCGTGCACTTCCTGATGAAGAAGAACAAGATCACCGAGGTGCACGGCTATGGCACGTTCACCGACGCCAACACACTCTCGGTCAAGCTCAACGAGGGCGGAACCGAGACCCTCACCTTTGACAACGCCATCATCGCCACCGGCAGTAGCACCCGGCTCGTTCCCGGTACATCGCTGTCGAAGAACGTCGTCACCTACGAAGAGCAGATCCTCGCCCGCGAGCTGCCGAAGTCCATCGTCATCGCCGGAGCCGGTGCGATCGGTATGGAATTCGCCTACGTGATGAAGAACTACGGCGTCGACGTGACCATCGTCGAGTTCCTGCCCCGCGCGTTGCCCAACGAGGACGCCGAGGTCTCCAAGGAGATCGAGAAGCAGTACAAGAAGCTCGGGGTGAAGATCCTCACCGGCACCAAGGTCGAGTCGATTACCGATGATGGCTCGCAGGTCACCGTCGTGGTCAGCAAGGACGGCAAGTCCGAGGAGATCAAGACCGACAGGGTGTTGCAGGCCATCGGCTTCGCGCCCAACGTCGAGGGCTTCGGGCTGGAGGCCACCGGGGTGCAGCTCACCGACCGTAAGGCCATCGGCATCGATGACTACATGCGCACCAGCGTGCCGCACATCTACGCGATCGGTGATGTCACTGCCAAGCTGCAGCTCGCCCACGTCGCCGAGGCGATGGGTGTGGTGGCCGCCGAGACCATCGCCGGGGCCGAGACGCTGGCCCTCGGGGACTACCGAATGCTGCCGCGCGCCACGTTCTGCCAGCCGCAAGTCGCCAGCTTTGGACTCACCGAGCAGCAGGCCCGCGACGAGGGTTACGACGTGAAGGTGGCCAAGTTCCCGTTCACCGCCAACGGCAAGGCGCACGGACTGGCCGACCCGACCGGCTTCGTCAAGGTCATCGCCGACGCCAAGTACGGCGAACTGCTCGGTGCGCACCTCATCGGACCCGACGTCTCCGAGTTGCTGCCCGAGCTCACCCTGGCGCAGAAGTGGGATCTGACGGTCAACGAACTGACCCGCAACGTGCACACCCATCCGACGCTGTCGGAGGCACTCCAGGAATGCTTCCACGGCCTCGCCGGCCACATGATCAACTTTTGAGGCCGACGCTGATCGCCGGTATCGGCGGACTGGTACTCGGCCACATCCTGTGGCTGATCGGAATCTCCATCGCGACGGGCGGGCAGGACGTCAGCTTCTGGGTGCTGATCCTCTCGGCGGTGATCGCGGTCGTGGCGGTCCTGGTAGGCGTGCTGGCCTGGCGGTTGTACCAGCACAGACGGCTGGTGTGGGCGGCGTTCCTCGGCTGCCTGCCCATCTCGCCGGTGATCTTCACGCTGATCGTCTTAGGCGTCACCTACCTGTAGGCCCGGCGTTGCCAGCGAGTCGACAGCTGCGTTTCAGGTCGTCTCAAGTATCGGGGGGTCCACTCTTTCCATCCGGCGGTGAGCCGGCTCGACGTGGGGGGGCATGTGGCTGATTCGACGCCTGGGCGGCGTACCAAGGTTTTGTTGGCGCTGGCCGGGGGAGCGGCCGCGCTGACGATGGGTGGATTCTCCGTCGCCGGCGACGGCGGCTCGCTGGTCACGGTGCCTGCGGCCGCGCCGGTGCTTCCCGGCCCGATGACTGAGGGAGATACCGTCACCACCACAATTCCGCCTTCGGTACTCGCGATTTCGAAGGCCAAGCCCGTCGTCAAGGCAAAGCCCTACGGCAAGTAGGGCAGGCGCCGCCGGTCTAGTCCGCGAAGTCCATCGGGACGCGAAGGGTCGTCAAGATGGCGGCGATGGCGTCGTAATGTCCAGCCAGGGCGCAGAATTCGATGACCTGCTGGCGTGTCAGGTGTGTCGAGAGTGCGGCGAAGGTTTCGTCGGTCAGGTCGCGGTCGAGCACGAACTCGTCGACGGCCGCCAGCAGCGCGCGTTGCCGTTCGGTCAGTCCCGGAGCGGTCGGGCCGGCGAAGATCTTGTCCTGCAACGCTGCATCCACTCCGCGACTTCGGGCCAGTCTGCGGTGCTGCTGCAATTCGTATTCCGAGCCGCGCAGATGACCGACCCGCAGGATCACCAGCTCTTTGTCGCGTTTGGGTAGCTTGCCCCAGTTCAGCAGCACACCCGAATACGGCAGGAAGGACAGGAACAACAGCTTGTTCTGACCCAGCGTGGTGAACAGGTGCATTTCCGGTGCCCGGATCGAGCGGGCGGCGATGCGCGAGATGCCCCAGTTGATCAGGCCGAGTTCGCGGCGACCACCGGGTGGAATGCGTTCGGCCATCAGGACTCCTTGACTAGGTAGGGCGACACTGTGCTGCGGTGCTCATCGAGGTCGAGCGCGCGGCCCAGTGCGGGGAAGGCGCGTTGCGGGCAGTTGTCACGTTCGCACACCCGGCAGCCGGCGCCGATCGGCGTCGCGCTGTCCGAGGACAGGTCGAGCCCCTTGGAGTAGATCAACCGGCTGGCGTGCCGCATTTCGCAGCCCAGTCCGATCGCAAAGGTCTTGACCGGTTGCCCGTAGCGTGACGCGCGCCGCTCCACGGTACGCGCCACCCACATGTAGTTCTGGCCGTCGGGCATCTGGGCGATCTGCACCAGGATCTTTCCGGGATTGCCGAACGTCTCGTAGACATTCCACAGCGGGCAGGTACCGCCCGCCGACGAGAAGTGGAAACCTGTGGCGGACTGTCGTTTTGACATGTTTCCGGCCTTATCCACCCGGACGAACGAGAACGGGACCCCGCGCATGGACGGTCGCTGCAACGTCGACAGCCGATGGCAGATGGTCTGGTAGCTCACCTGATAGAACGCCGACAACCGCTCGATGTCGTAGCGGAACTTCTCGGCGACATCGTGAAACTGGCCGTAGGGCAACACTGTCGCGGCGGCGAAGTAGTTGGCCATCCCGAGCCGGGCCAGCGTGCGGGACTCCTCGCTGGTGAACTTCCCTTCGTCGACCAGCCTGTCGATCAGATCGCCGAACTCCAGGTAGGCCAACTCCGCCGCCATCTTGAACACCTGCTGGCCCGAGGAGAGCTGGTTGCTGATCTCCAGCGTTCGGGTGGCCGGGGTGTAGCGGTGCAACACCGTGTCGCCCAAGTCGATCCGACGGATGATGTGCACGCCGTGCACCATGGTCAGCCGGTCGGCCAGTTCGCGGGACAACTCGGCGCGGTGCATCCGCATCCGAATTGTCAGGTCCTCGGCTGCGGTGTCGAGCTCGTGCAGATAGTTCTGCCGCTGATAGAAGTAGTCGCGGACTTCCTCGTGCGGCATGGAGATCGATCCCGTGCCGCTGCCCCCGGTGTTGAGGCTGAACCGGTCCTCGGTGGCCGCCGCGAGCTGCGCCGTAGTGATCCGATACCGCCGGTGCAGGTTGACGATGGCGCGGGCGATGGCGGGGTGGGTGCTGACGATCTCGGCGACCTCGGTCATGGTGACGTCGACGTCCAAATCGCGGTCCATCGTCACCTCGCGCAATTCGGCCACCAGCCGGGTGTCGTCCTGGGAGGCGAAGAACGTCGCGTCGACCCCGAACACCTCGGTGATCCGCAGCAGCACTGCCACGGTCAGCGGCCGGACGTCGTGCTCGATCTGGTTGAGATAGCTCGGCGAGATCTCGAGCATTTGGGCCAGACCGGCCTGGCTGAATCCGCGTTCGGTACGCAGTTGACGTATCCGGGAGCCGACGAACGTCTTGGACACGCGTTCAGCGTACCGGTGCTGCGAAGAGCGCCTTCGCAGCCTTGGCAACGCAGGCCGGTTGGCATTCATGGGGCCCTTTGGCATGATCGCGCTGGGCCGGGAGTGCGTTCGGGCGGGGAGAGGATTGCCATGGTTACCAGCGAGAAAGCCGCCGCTAGCGGGTTGGCGAAGGCGTTGATGCCCGTCCCCGATCCGCACCCCGACGTCTTCGACCGGGAGTGGCCACTGCGGGTCGGCGATATCGACCGGGTCGGCCGCCTTCGTCTCGACGCGGCTTGCCGGCACATTCAGGACGTCGGCCAGGACCAGTTGCGCGAGATGGGGCACGAGGAGACGCATCCGTTGTGGATCGTCCGGCGCACGATGGTGGACCTCATCCGCCCGATCGAGTTCCAGGACATGCTGCGAATGCGGCGCTGGTGCTCGGGGACCTCGAACCGCTGGTGTGAGATGCGCGTGCGGATCGACGGCCGCAAGGGCGGATTGATCGAGTCCGAAGCGTTTTGGATCAACATCAATCGGGAGACCCAGGGGCCCGCCCGGATCTCCGACGACTTCATGCAAGGTCTGCAACGGACCACCGCCGTCGACCGGTTGCGCTGGAAGGCCTACCTCAGCCCGGCTGCCCGCGAGGACGCCGCCGAGATCCGTGAATTCCCGATCCGCGTCAGCGACATCGACCTGTTCGATCACGTCAACAACTCGGTGTATTGGAAGGTCGTCGAGGAATTCCTGGCGCCGATGCCTGAGCTGCGGGAAGCGCCGCTGCGCGTCACCATCGAGCACGATGCGCCGGTGGCCTTCGGCGACAAACTGGAGATCCTGCTGCATGTCTATCCGCCGGGATCCACTGACAAGTTCGGGCCGGAGCTGACCGATCGAACTGTTAGAACGCTCACATACGTCGTCGGCGAGGAGACCAAAGCCGTCGCGTCGATCTTTCAGTTGTGAAACACGCCGTTAAACAGTACAAGCGTACTGACCTGCGGAAATTGCCTACTGGGCGGTAACTTCTGAACCGGTTAAGCGGTGCGCTGCCTTCGCAACCTTTGCAATCTTCTGGCGAAGCTTGGCGAAAATTGGCAGTTACAACCGCTTGAAGTGCACTAATGATGCAAGGCATGCTCGAGTCAGCACACAAGCGATGCCGCGGCGGACGTTAACAAACTCCGGCAAAGTGGCGACTCGACTCGAAGGAGCAGGCGATGTCCAACGTTGGCAAGCCGAAGACCGCAGAAGAAATCCAGCGCGACTGGGACACCAACCCCCGCTGGAAGGGCCTCACCCGCACCTACACCCCGGCCGACGTCGTCGCGCTGCAGGGCAGCGTCGTCGAGGAGGCCACCCTGGCCCGCCGCGGCGCCGAGGTGCTGTGGAACCAGCTGCACGACATGGAGTTCGTCAACGCCCTGGGCGCCCTGACCGGCAACATGGCCGTTCAGCAGGTTCGCGCCGGTCTCAAGGCCATCTACCTGTCGGGTTGGCAGGTCGCCGGTGACGCGAACCTGTCCGGTCACACCTACCCCGACCAGAGCCTCTACCCGGCCAACTCGGTGCCGCAGGTCGTGCGCCGTATCAACAACGCGCTGCTGCGTGCCGACGAGATCGCCAAGGTCGAGGGCGATACGTCCGTGGAGAACTGGTTGGCCCCGATCGTCGCCGACGGCGAGGCCGGCTTCGGTGGCGCGCTGAACGTCTACGAGCTGCAGAAGGCGATGATCGCCGCCGGTGTCGCCGGTTCGCACTGGGAGGACCAGCTCGCCTCGGAGAAGAAGTGCGGCCACCTCGGCGGCAAGGTGCTGATCCCCACTCAGCAGCACATCCGCACCCTGACCTCGGCCCGACTCGCAGCGGACGTGGCTGACGTTCCCACCGTCGTCATCGCCCGCACCGACGCCGAGGCCGCGACCCTGATCACCTCCGACGTCGACGAGCGGGACCGTCCGTTCATCACCGGTGAGCGCACCTCTGAGGGCTTCTACCGGGTCAAGAACGGCTTGGAGCCCTGCATCGCCCGCGCCAAGGCCTACGCGCCGTACTCCGATCTGATCTGGATGGAGACCGGCACGCCGGACCTGGATCTGGCTCGCCGCTTCGCCGAGGGCGTCAAGAGCGAGTTCCCCGACCAGATGCTGGCCTACAACTGCTCGCCGTCGTTCAACTGGCGCAAGCACCTCGACGACTCGACGATCGCCCGCTTCCAGAAGGAACTCGGCGCGATGGGCTTCAAGTTCCAGTTCATCACCCTCGCCGGCTTCCACGCCCTGAACTACTCGATGTTCGATCTGGCCTACGGCTACGCCCGCAACCAGATGAGCGCCTACGTCGAGCTGCAGGAGCGCGAGTTCGCCGCCGAGGAGCGTGGCTACACCGCGACCAAGCACCAGCGCGAGGTCGGCGCCGGCTACTTCGACCGGATCGCCACCACCGTGGACCCGACCAGCTCGACCACCGCGCTCGCGGGCTCGACCGAAGAGGGTCAGTTCCACTAAGCCGGAGTTCTCGGCGCGAGCAGACGCAGAGTTGCACAATTGCAGCCCAATCAACGCGATTCTGCGTCTGCTCGCGCCAAAGGCAGGCCCCGTCCCTATATTGGGCGGGGCCTGATGCGTGAGGAGAGCAAGTGAGCATTCAACGAGTGGGCGTGGTCGGTGCGGGGCAAATGGGTTCCGGGATCGCCGAGGTGGCGGCCAAGGCCGGCGCCGACGTCGTCGTCTACGAACCGACCGACGAGCTGATCAACGCCGGCCGCAGCCGCCTCACCGGGTCGCTGGACCGCGCCGCCAGCAAAGGCAAACTCTCCGAGGCAGATCGCGACGCCGCCGTGGCCAGGCTGACGTTCACCACCAACCTCGAGGACATGGCCGATCGCCAGCTCGTCATCGAGGCCGTCGTGGAGGACGAGGCCGTCAAGGCGAAAATTTTCTCCGAGCTCGACCGCATCATCACCGACCCAGATGCGGTACTGGCGTCGAACACCTCCAGCATCCCGATCATGAAAATCGCTGCGGCAACCAAGAATCCGAGCCGGGTGCTGGGTCTGCACTTCTTCAACCCGGTGCCGGTGCTGCCGCTGGTCGAACTGATCACCACCCTGGTCAGCTCCGAGGACGCGCTCGCTCGGGTGGAGCAATTCGCCGCCGATGTGCTCGGTAAGAAGGTCGTGCGCTGCCCCGATCGCTCCGGCTTCGTCGTCAACGCACTGTTGGTGCCCTACCTGCTGTCCGCCATTCGGATGGTCGAGGCCGGGGTTGCCAGCGTCGAGGACGTCGACACCGCGGTCGTCGCCGGGTTGTCGCACCCGATGGGCCCGCTGCGGCTTTCTGACCTCATCGGTCTGGACACCATGAAGCTCATCGCCGACTCGATGTACACCGAGCTCAAAGACCCGCACTACGCCCCGCCGCCCTTGTTGCTGCGTATGGTGGAGGCCGGCCTACTCGGTAAGAAGTCCGGGCGTGGATTCTACGAATACTGAACAGTGACATACGCCATCGCTTTGTGCATTCACGCCGTTGATTGACTAGGCTTCTGATCTTGGTCAGGGGGACCGTAACAGCACGTTGCTTCCACGGCCGCCGACCATCTGAGAACCCCGTTGGAAGGTAGCTGTTGATGGTGAACGTCGATGCGGATCTCACTCCTTACTACGAGGAGTCGCAGTCGATCTATGACGTCTCCGACGAGTTCTTCGCGCTGTTCCTCGGACCGACCATGGGCTACACCTGTGGTTACTACGAGCGCGACGACATGACGCTCGACGAGTCCCAGAACGCCAAGTTCGACCTCGCGCTGGGCAAACTCGGCCTCGAGCCGGGGATGACCCTGCTCGACGTCGGCTGCGGCTGGGGCGGGGCGCTGGAGAGGGCCGTCCAGAAGTACGACGTCAACGTCATCGGCATCACCTTGAGCAAGAACCAGTCGGAGTACGCCCGCAGGCGGCTGGCCAAGCTCGACACGAACCGCTCGATCGAGGTGCGCCTGCAGGGCTGGGAGGAATTCGAGCAGCCCGTCGACCGCATCGTCAGCATCGGCGCCTTCGAGGCGTTCAAGGTCGAGCGGTACCCGCTGTTCTTCGAGAAGGCCTACAACCTGTTGCCGTCGGATGGCCGGATGCTGCTGCATACGATCCTGGCGCATACCCAGCAGTTCTTCCGCGAGAACGGCATCAAGGTCACCATCAGTGATCTGAAGTTCATGAAGTTCATCGAGAACGAGATCTTCCCGGGCGGACGGTTGCCCGCGGTCGAAGACATCGAGCAGCTCGCCGACGCCTCCGGCTTCACCCTGGCCCGCACCCATCTGCTGCAGCAGCACTATGCGCGCACGCTGGACATGTGGGCGGTCAACTTGGTGGCCCACCAGGACGAGGCGATCGCCATCACCTCCCAGGAGGTCTACGACCGGTACATGAAGTACCTGACCGGCTGTGCCGACTTCTTCCGCCGCGGCATCACCAACATCGGACAATTCACCCTGGTCAAGGGCTGACCGCGCGGATCGGTCGGAACCCTAGGCCTGGGCCAGCTTCTGCTTCTCCGCCTCGACATCGAAATCGGGTGGGGGCCAGGTCAGGTTCATTGCTTTGAGGGCTTCGATCAGTAGCTCGTTGATGGCCAGCCGGCTGTACCACTTCTTGTCCGACGGGATGACGAACCACGGCGCGTAGTCGGTGGATGTCCGGTCCAGCACCGCCTGGTAGGCCTCCTGGTAGGCGGGCCACAACGCGCGCTCGTCGAGATCACCCGGGTTGTACTTCCAGTACCGGTCCGGCCGCTCCAGCCGTTCGGCCAGGCGGCGCTTCTGCTCGTCCAGCGAGACGAACATCGCGCATTTGACGATCGTGGTGCCGGAGTCGACGAGTTCCTTCTCGAACGCGTTGATCTCGTCGTAGCGGGCCTCCCAGACGTCGCGTGGGACGAGCTCGTGTACTCGCACGACGAGCACGTCCTCGTAATGCGATCGGTCGAACACCCCGACCTGGCCGGGCGCGGGCAACGCCCGGCGGATCCGCCACAGGTAGTGGTGGGCGCGTTCCTCCTCGGTGGGCACACCGAAGGAGGTATAGCGGATCCCCATCGGGTTGCCGGCGCCAACGACGTGCTTGACGATGCTGCCCTTTCCCGCGGTGTCCATGCCCTGCAACACCAGCAGCAGCGAACGGCCGTCTCCGGCTTTGCCGTTCGCGTACAGCATCTCCTGCAGCCCCGCGAACCGCTCGTTGCGGACCGTCTGCACCTCGGTGGAGCCGTCCTTGTCACCGCTGTATCCCGGGCTGGAGTCGGTGTCGATGTCGCGCACGCTCTCGCCGGAACGGAACCTGAGGATCTTGTGCGGCTCATGGGTCCACTGCGACGGCAGATCGGTCATAGCCGACGAGACTAGCCCGTGCTCACCCATCGGCGCGTCGACGCCGGGAAACGAGTAGCCCGACCCCGGCCAGTGCCAGCACGCCGACCAAGACCCCGCCGATCACCCACGTCTTGTTGCTGTCGAACCACGAGGTCGACTCTGTCGACGCGGTGAGCTTGACGTTGTAACCGGGCAACGGCTCCTGGCCGGGGCGGTTGATACCGGGCAGCAGCTGGGTCTGGTTGATGACGAAGATTTCTTCGCCCTTGGCCGTCTTCGACCATTGGCCCCATGCCGGGATCTCCTCGTCGAGCAGCACTTTCGTCATGCCCTTCTGGCCCGGGTCCGCGCCGAGATCGGTCAGCGTCTTCACCCGGAACGGTTCGGAGCTACCCCGGTCGAACTTCACCTGGACGAGGACGTTCTTCTTGGTGTTCAGCGGTGCCGGCTTCTGTGGCGGCGCCTGCCCCGCGGCCGGCTGGTAGCCGCCACCGGAGAAGCTGCCGACGGACAGGTTGGTCGCCGGCCCGGATGCCGGGCGTGTCATCGCCGTGAAGTTGTAAACGCCCGCGGTGGGCACGTCCAGGACGGCACGCTGCAGCGGCGCCACGGTGAAGACCTGGGTCTGGCCGCCGTAGTCGTACACGACACTCAGCGGCGTGCGGTATGGGTTGGTGAACACCGGGCGGTACCAGCGGTCGTAGGAGATCCAGCTGGAATTCCACAGTGCCACGGGGCTGCTCAGTGCCAGCTCGGTGGTCAGCGACGAAGTGGTCAACGAGGAGACCGACTCCTGGTAGCTGGTGATCTCCTCCGACGACACCTCCGAGGAGGTCGTCGTCGTGACTTCCGACGACTGTGCGGTGGCGATGTCCTCGGAGGAGGCTTGCGGCTGTTCCGGCTCGGCAATCTCGCCAGCAGCCGACGGCTCCTGGGCACCGCCTCCGGGCGACGACTCCCCGTCGTCGGACGGTGCCTCCTGCCCACCGCCGCTACCGGGCTCGTCGGCACCGCCGGGGACCTCTTGGGCGCCAGCGTCATTGGGGTCGTCGTTGGGCTCGCTGCCCGGGGCTTCCTGGCCACCGGGGGCGTCGGGCGTTGCGGGCTCCGCCGGCATACCGCCACCGTTGGGCTCCTCCTGGACCCCACCGCCGGCCGGCTCTTCCATGCCTCCGCCGGAGGGGGCTTCCTGGACGCCACCACCGTCATCGCCGCCGTCGCTGTAGCTGCTGCCACCGTCGTCGTCGTAGGGGTCGGCAACGCTGACCCCCGAACCAGCAAACAGCGCTGATACCGCTATTGCGGCTGCGGCGATCACTCCTACCGGTCCGTGCAACTTCGCGGCGCTGCCGTTGTCCACCCCAAGCCTCCCTAGACGAATGAGGTGGCGCTGCATGCCACCCCGGACAAACATCTCACAAACGAGCGCCGAAGAAGTGTTGCCCGTCATTTGCGGTGTTTTCACACCAGTTCGACGCTCCCGACAACTAGCCGGGCTTTTCCGGCCGTCCCCAGTTAACATCATCAGGCGTTGGGCCGACTGGTTGGGGGACGAATGCTCAAGCGAGCCTGCATGATCGGGGTCGCCGCCGCCACGATCGGCGTGGCTTCGGGCTGTAGCCCCCACGATTCGTCGACGCCGGCCGCCAAAGCGCCCGTGGACGCGTCGACCGCGCAGGCGGCGGCCACGCCGTCCGGGCAGCCCGACCTCAACGGCGACGGGGTGCCCGACGCCTCCGGCGAGGATGCCGACTGGCCCGGCAAGATGACCGTCACCTACGAAGACGCGACGTCACCGGAGGCGGTGACCGGTCGCGACCTCATCAAGAACGATGGCCTGCTCGAAGACCTTGCCGGCAGCATCAACGAATCGTTGAAACTGCCCTACGACATTCCGCTGATCGGCAAGGAATGCGGCACCGCGAACGCCTTCTGGAGCTCGGCGGACAAGTCGGTGACCATCTGCTACGAGGACGCCGCCGACGCGCTGAACATCTACACCAAAGCCGGTGACGCGGAGCCGAAGGAGGCGGCGATCAACTCCGAGATCGCCACGTTCTACCACGAGACCGGTCACATGGTGATCAGTCTCTACGACCTACCCGCGACCGGCCGGGAGGAGGATGTCGCCGACCAGATGGCCGCGTACATCCTGTTGACGCCAGGTCCGGACGGCAAGATCGACCCGACGTCCGTACAGGCCATCAAGGATTTTGCGCGCGAATTCAAGGGATACAGCGACCAGAAGGGCGGTGAGATCGACCAGGGGCAGCTCTCCGACGTGCACTCCCTGGACCTGACCCGGATGTACAACCTCCAATGCTGGGTCTACGGTGCCGATCCCACCGGGAACGCCGATCTGGTCAAGGACGGATTGTTGCCCGAGGATCGCGCGGACGGCTGCGAGGACGAGTACGCCAAGCTCAGCTCGTCATGGGACACCCTGTTGGGGCCGTACCTCAAGTAGTGCTGGGCGGCAGTTGCGGTGAGGGATGCGGCATGGAATTGAACTTCTCCAGCGAACCGCCGACCTCGACGATGCCGCACAGCGCGTTCCAGCACAGCATCGTCAAATAGTCGATCAGCTCGTCGCTGGTCATCCGCTGGTTGGACATCCACGAGTGGGTCGCCAGCTGAACCCCGCCGACGATGAGGTAGGCCCACGGCTCGACTCCGTGGACGTCCATGCCTTCGCGCTGCATGCGCCGGCGCAGCATCACCGCGAGCATCCTGGCGATGATTTGCTCAGAATCGGCGATGACTTTGTTTTTGCTGGCAGAACTGTTTGCCATCACGAATCGGTACGGTTCCGGCTCGGCGGCCACGGTGTCGACGTAGACGCGGATGACCTCGCGGGTCAGGTCGAAACCGTCCAGATTCGACGACAGTGCGGCGGCCATATTGGGGATCAGCGTGGTCTGCGCGAAGCGCATCATGACCGCCGTGGTGAGGTCGTTCTTGTCGACGAAATAGCGGTACAGCACCGTTTTGGACACGCCGATTTCCGCAGCTATTTCGTCCATACTGACGTCGCGTCCGCGCTGGCGGACAGCCTCGAGCGCACCGTCCACCAACTCGGTGCGGCGTTCGACCTTGTGCTGATGCCAGCGTCGCTTGCGACCATCGGTCTTGGCGATCCCATGGTTGGTCTGCTGTGCCACTATCGCGGAGTCCGTCCCCTCGTCCGACCCGAGTCTACGGTCTGCGCAGACGACGGCGTCACATTAACTGGGTCGGCGGATAGCGGATGATGGGTAGGTGACCACCAATCGCGACCTTCCGGCGTTGCCGGCGGGCGCCCTCCGTTCCGGCAAGTCGTTGGCGGAGACCTTTGCCGGTGCCGACCACGAGGCAGACGCGCAACGCCGCCGGGCACTGCGCCGGATGAAGGCCGTCGCACTGGGCTTCCTGCTCGGCGCGACCGTGCTCTTCCTCGCTTGCCGGTGGGTCCAGGCCCAGGGCGGACCGGAGTGGATCGGGTACGTCGGGGCGGCCGCCGAGGCGGGCATGGTGGGCGCGCTGGCCGACTGGTTCGCCGTAACGGCGCTGTTCCGCCATCCGCTGGGGCTCAAGATCCCGCACACGGCGATCATCAAGCGCAAGAAGGATCAGCTCGGCGAGGGGCTCGGCACGTTCGTGCGGGAGAATTTCCTCTCGCCTGCGGTCGTCGAGACCAAGCTGCGTGACGCGGAGGTGGCTGGGCGACTGGGTAAGTGGCTCTCCGAACCCGCGCATGCCGGGCGGGTGGCCGTCGAGGCCGCCACGGTGCTGCGGGTGGTCGTCGAACTGCTCAACGACGACGACATCCAGCAAGTGATCGATCGCACCATCGTCAAGCGGCTCGCCGAGCCGCAGTGGGGGCCGCCGGTGGGCCGGGTGCTCGGCCAACTGCTCGTCGAGAACCGCCAGGAAGCCCTGATCCAGTTGCTGTGCGACCGGGCCTTCGAATGGGCGCTCAACGCGGGCGAGACCATCGAGCGGGTGGTGACCCGCGATTCGCCCAGTTGGTCACCGAAGTTCGTCGACCACCTGGTGGGGGATCGGATCCACCGCGAGTTGATGGATTTCACCGACAAGGTGCGCCGCGACCCGAATCATGAACTGCGCCAATCGGCTACGCGCTTCCTGTTCGAGTTCGCCAATGACCTGCAGAACGACGAATCGACCATCGCCCGCGCTGAGGCGGTCAAGGAACAGCTGATGGCGCGCGACGAGGTGACCCGCGCGGCGGAGACGGCGTGGAAGACGTTGAAGCGCTTGGTGCTTGACGGTGTGGACGACCCCTCGAGCGCGCTTCGCGCCCGCGTCACCGACTCGGTGGTGCGGATCGGGGAGTCCCTGCGCGACGACGTCGAACTGCGCGACAAGGTGGACAACTGGATCGTGCGCGGGGCCCAGCATTTGGTCGGTCAGTACGGCGCCGAGATCACCACGATCATCACCGACACGATCGAGCGGTGGGACGCCGAGGAGGCCAGCCGGCGCATCGAATTGCACGTCGGCCGGGACCTCCAGTTCATCCGGATCAACGGCACGGTGGTCGGCGCCCTTGCCGGCCTGGTCATCTACACGGTGGCCCAATTACTGTTCTGAACTGCGCTAACAGAGTGCTTGCAAAAGCTAGCACCCTGGCGTAGCCTGGGTTTCGGTACACATCGAACGACCAGCGCGACGGGAGGCAGGCCATGCCGCAAGATGCAGATCTCCAGGCTGTGGTGGCCGGCGCCGCGCATGACATCGGCGGTTTCATCAGGGCGCAGCGTGAAGCCGCTCAGGTCTCGGTTCGGCAGTTGGCCGAGAAGGCCGGCGTGAGCAATCCGTACCTCAGTCAGATCGAACGCGGGCTGCGTAAGCCGTCCGCGGAGGTGCTCAGCCAGATCGCCAAGGCGCTGCGGATGTCGGCCGAGGTGCTCTACATCCGGGCCGGGATCCTCGAGCCGGGAGAGGCGAGCCAGGTGCATGACGCGATCATCGGCGACACCGTGATCACCGAGCGTCAGAAGCAGGTTCTGCTCGACATCTACACCTCGTTCTGTCAGCAGAACGAAGCTGCCCGTGAGGAGATGTCGACTGATCAACCATAGCTCTGACATCTCTATGAACCCTGTAAATCGTTGAAAGACAAAAGTTTCAAGATCCGAAAGGAGCCAACATCATGGCTGAGAACCCCAACGTCGAGGACCTGAAGGCCCCGCTGCTCGCCGCGGTCGGCGCCGCCGATCTGGCCCTTGCCACCGTCAACGAGATCGTGGCCACCCTGCGCGACCGGGCCGAAGAAGCCCGCAGCGAGGCCAGCACCCGCGTCGAAGAGCGTCGCGCGGCGCTGAACAAGCTGCAGGAAGACCTGCCCCAGCGTGCCGAGGAGCTGCGCGGCAAGCTGTCCACCGAGGAACTGCGCAAGGCCGCCGAGGGGTACGTCGAGACCGCCACCGCGACCTACAACAGCCTCGTCGAGCGCGGCGAGGCCGCCCTGGAGCGGCTGCGCAATCAGCCCGAGCTCAAGGAAGTCGCCTCCCGCGCCGAGGGCTACGTCGACCAGGCGGTCGAGCTGACCCAGGAAGCGCTGGGCAACGTGTCGTCGCAGACCCGCGCCGTCGGGGAGCGTGCCGCCAAGCTGGTCGGTGTCGACCTGCCGGCCAAGGAAGCCCCGGCTTCGACGCCGACTCCGGCCAAGAAGGCCGCTCCGGCCAAGAAGGCCGCTCCGGCCAAGGCGGCCGCCAAGAAGGCCGCTCCGGCCAAGAAGGCCCCGGCCAAGAAGGTCACCCAGAAGTAACCGGTTCGACGTTCCACCCAGGACCCGCCTACCCTTGTAGTTGTGATGCTGCAAGGTGTGGCGGGTCTTGTTCTTCAGGTCGTGTTCTGGGCGGTCACCGTGGTGACCATCTACGCGTTCGTGCACGCGGCGATGCAGCGTCCCGACGCCTATGCGGCAGCCGAGAAACTCACCAAGCCGGTCTGGCTGGTCATCCTCGGCGTCGCCGGTCTGCTCTCGCTGTTCCTGGGCGTGACGGGCGTCGCGATCGCCGCGGTGGCCGCCGGGGTCTACCTGGTGGACGTGCGGCCCAAGTTGCTCGAGGTCCAGGGGAAGTCGCGCTGAGCGCTCGTCACCGACTGCTCGCCGCCGCTGCCGTCGTACCGGCTCTCCTGAGCGTCGCCGGACCCGCGGCCGCGCGGCCCGATCCCGATCCCACGCCGCCGTTCATCGATCACGCCGTGTGGGCGCACTGGGGAGATCTGTCGTCCCTGCGGGTCTATCCCACACCGTCGGGGCGTGCCGCCTCGCTGCAGCTGCTCAAGCCGCCGTCGGAGATCGACGAGGCGTGGGGCGAGGTGCTGGCGTTGGCGCCCGACGCCGACATGCCGGGGATGCGCCAGCAGTTCGCCTGCCACTTCCGCTTCGCAGAACTGGCCCAGCCCGGCAAGACCAGCTGGAACCTCGAGCCGTGGCGGCCGGTGGTCGACGACGACGCCATGGTCGCCGCCGGCTGCAATCCCGGTGGCGTCGAGGAGCCGTTCTGATGCGCACCCGGCGGGCAGGAGCGGAGCGACCCGGGGATGGACTCAGGGCTGAGGTGGCCGCACTGGTTGACCACACGTTGCTCAAACCCGAGGCCACCGAGGCCGACGTCGCTGCCCTGGTGGCCGAGGGGGTCGAGCTGGGGGTCTACGCAGTGTGTGTCTCGCCGTCGCTGGTCACTGCCGCCCGCGTGGCGGTGGCCACGCATCCGGGTGAGCTGGCCATCGCCACGGTTGCCGGTTTCCCGTCCGGCAAGCACCTGGCCGCGGTCAAGGCCCACGAGGCCGCGCTGGCTGTCGAATGCGGCGCCGCGGAAGTCGACATGGTCATCGACGTCGGGGCGGCGCTGGCCGGCCAGTACGGAGACGTCGCCGCCGACATCGCGACCGTCCGGGCTGCGATACCGGGGGCCGCTCTGAAGGTGATCGTCGAGTCGGCGGCGCTGCTGAGCCTCGGCGACGAGCACACCCTGACCGCGGTGTGCCGGGCCGCCGAGGAATCCGGGGCCGACTTCGTGAAGACCTCAACCGGGTTCCATCCCGCCGGTGGCGCTTCAGTGCTGGCGGTGGAGATCATGGCCGCGACGGTCGGTGGCCGGCTCGGAATCAAGGCCAGCGGCGGCATCCGCACCGCCGAGCACGCCACGGCGATGCTGGACGCCGGCGCCACCCGGCTGGGCCTGTCCGGCACCAAGGCTGTCCTCGACGGACTCGGCTGAGCCGCGCTACACGCCGGTGAAGCAGGGATCCTGCTGGCCGTTGGGGATCGTCGCGTTGGTGGTGACGAACTTGGCCGTGACGCCGCTGTCGGTGACGGCGACGCTGTCGGCGTGGATGCCCATCGGCAGGTTCTTGGTCAGCGCGGTCATGAAGGCGTCCAGCGCCGGCTGCACGGTCTCGCGGGGCAACGTGAAGCCCAACCCGGTCAGGTTGACGACCTGCAGGCTCAGCCCGCCGTTGGAAACCGCCGGTTTGGTGGTGACCGTGCCCAGCGCACCCTGCAGTTCGATGGTGCCGTCCGACGGTTTGGTGGTCACCTGCGTCACCAGGCTGCCAAGGAACGGGATGGCGTCCTGCACGGTCTGCTTGATGCCGTCGCTGGACCACGTGATGGTGGCGTCCAGCGACCCCAACGTCCCCGCCGAATCCGCGGTCTTCTCGATCCGGATGTCGTCGAGGCGCAGGTCGAGCTTCATGCCCTTCGCCTGACGGATCTGGTTGCCTGCAGTCTGCACGGAGATGTCGCTGTAATGGCCGGACAGGTGCTGTAGCAGGAAGGGCCG
Organism: Mycolicibacterium sp. CBM1; assembly: GCF_054073305.1. Taxonomy (NCBI): domain Bacteria; kingdom Bacillati; phylum Actinomycetota; class Actinomycetes; order Mycobacteriales; family Mycobacteriaceae; genus Mycobacterium; species Mycolicibacterium sp. CBM1. Next base: position 20,003 of record NZ_JBSXPP010000017.1, read on the forward strand.
CATGCCGAACGACACGCTGGCCTGGTCCTGCACCACGCACGACACCGCGCCGGCGACCACGGTGTCGGCTCGGTGCCGGACGTAGAGCTCGGTGCCCACCAGCCCGGCGATCGCCAAGGCCACCACGATGACCAGCACCAGCACGATCGACAGCGGATCGCGCAGGAAGCCACGCTTGGGTTCGTCCGGTTCGCCGGTCGGCGGCACCGGTGGAAAGTGCTGCGTCGGCGCGTCGGCGGGACCGCCCGGCCACGGGGCCTGCGGGATGTGCTGGGTGGGGGCCTCCGGCGCCGGAACGGCGGGGCGGGCCCACGACGTCGGGTCGCCCGGTCCGACGGGATGGTTCGGACCTTGTGGCGGATTCGTCACCCGGGCGATTCTGCCTTATCAATCTGAGCGAACTCTGAGCGGTTCCGCAGCACGCCGAGCGTCTCGCGGACCGGGCCGACGGTGTCGAGGTCGACATCGGCCACCACCAGCTGCGGATCGGCGCCCGCCGAGGCGACCACTTCGCCCAGCGGGGAGGCCACCAAACTGCCCCCGACACCGGTGGGGGCCTTGGTGGACGTGGCCAGCTCGTCACCGGGGAAGGCCTGCCCTGCCGCGGCGATAAAGGACGTCGAGTCCAGTGCCCTGGCCCGCGCCAGCAGCGACCACTGGTCGAGCTTCCCCGGGCCCGCCCCCCACGAGGCGCTGACGGTGATGATCTGGGCTCCCCGGTCGGCGAGCTCGGTGTAGAGGGCGGGGAAGCGGATGTCGTAGCACAGTGTCAGCCCGACTCCAACGCCGTCGACGCTGATCACCACCGGCTCGCGGCCCGGTGCCACCGAGTCGGATTCGGCGAATCCGAACGCGTCGTAGAGGTGGATCTTGTCGTAGTGCGCGTCGATCCCGGCACCGACGGCCAGCAGTGTGTTGGTGACCCGGCCGTCCGGTGTGGGGGTGAACATGCCGACCAGCACGGTGATACCGGCACTGTGCGCGATCCGGCGCACCTGGTCGGCCCACGGTCCGTCGAGGGGTTCGGCCACCGGGCCGAGCGGGACCCCGAACCGCGACATCGTCCCTTCGGGGAACACCACCAGCCGTGCGCCCGCCTCGGCGGCGTCGCGGGTGTAGCTCTCGACGAGCTTCAGGTTCGCGGCCGGGTCGACGTCCGCGAGGATCTGGGCCAGCGCAATCCGCATCGCGCCAGCCTACGTCGGTGCCACCGCCGACCACGGCACGGTCAGGACCGCGTCGCGGGCGGTACGGCGCTGCGGCGCCAGCGGAACACCCGCGGCCCGCAACTCGGTGAGCATCGCCCGCCAGCGATCGCGTGGACCGAACACCGAGTGGCCCGCCGCGGCGGCCCAGGCGCGATCCGCCGACTCCAGCAGGGTGTGGATCTGCTGGCCCGGAACATTGCGGTGGATAAGGACTTTCGGTAGACGCTCGGCAAGGTCCGAGGGCCGCTCGATGTGCCGGGGGTCGCAGGCCAGCGTCAGGCTCACCGGACCGTCGCGGTCCAGCAGCACCCACGACGCGCGCCTGCCGAGTTCGTCACAGGTGCCGTCGAGGATCAGCCCGCCCGGTGCCAGCCGGCCGCGCATCACCGCCCACGCCTGGGCCACGGCGTCTTCGGGATACTGGCGCAGGACGTTGAACGCCCGCACCAGAACCGGCTGCAACCCGGCCAGCTCGAAGCCGCCGACCCGGAACCGGACTCCGTCGATGTCGGGGACGATGCGCTGCGGGTCGATCTCGAGGCCGACCACCGCGACGTCGGGCCGCACCGCACGCAGTCGCGCCGCCAATTCCAGTGTGGTGACCGGCAATCGGCCGTAGCCGAGGTCCACGACCAAGGGGTCGGCCGCCGTTTCGAGCACGGCCTGCACCACGGGGGAGTGGACCAGCCAGCGGTCGGCGCGCCGCAGTCGATTGGCGTTGGTGGTGCCGCGGGTGGGGATACCGACCGGGCGTGGCCTAGTAATGGCTGGCGATCCACTCGCGGGTGAAATCCCGCTCTGCGTCGAACAATCCGCGCAGACCCCCCAGGATCCACTGTTCGATCTTGCCGCCCACCAGCGGCACGTTCACCGTGCAGACGCTGTTGAGTCGAAGCTCGCTGCCGGTGGTGGTCTGGTGCAGGACGTAGGTCCCGCCGAAGTCCATCGGCGCGGCGGGTACCAGCGCCTGGTAGTGGCCGTCGGCGGTGTTGCGGGCGGTGTCGAACGGATCGAAGTGCTGCTCGCGGGTCACGGTGAGCCGCAGCGGCACCACCGCGGCAGCCACCGGCGGCAGATCCTTACGGGACACCGTGTGGGTGAACACGATGTCGGTTCCGTTGTCGTCGCGAGAAAACCGGGTCAGTTCGGACTCGGTGTGGCGCTGGTGCTCGGCGATCAGATCTTCCCAGTACTCACGGCTGGTGAAGCTCTGGTAGAGGTCGGCGACAGGCTGGTCGAGCCCGATGACGTAGTCCATGCGGCGGGACATGACGACACGGTACCCGCGGCCTCAGCCGTTCTGCGCGATCCACATCGTGGTGAACCGTTGTTCGGCGATCAGCAGATCCACCAGCTGGCTTCCGATGAAGTTCTCCACCTTGCCGCCGACCAACGGGATGCGCACCTCGACGGTGGCCCGAAAAGCCAAGCGGGCTCGCGTGTTCGACGGGATCAGCTGGGCGTCCCCGGTCAGTGAGACCGGCGCCCCGGCAATGCTTCCCGTCACCACGGCGTCGGCCGTGCCGTTCACCAGCGGGGTCCAACTCTCCACCCGGCGGATCTCGAGATCGCCGCGATGGAACTGGGTCACCAGTCCCGGTAGCCGGTCGGAGCGCAACACCTGAGTCGTGGCTACGTCGACGGCGCCGTCGGGACTCAGCCGCAGGGAATCCAGCGTCGCATCGTCGGCGCCGGAGTCGGCCAGCCGGGCAAGCCAGTACTGCTCGTCGCGAAGGGCCCGGTGCACCTGTTCGACGCTGCCCTCGTAGTCGGTGGCCATGTCGAATGAACGCGGCATAGCTGGTGAGGCTACCGTTATCCGGCGTGGCTTCCTCGGCGGATTACAACGGCGCGGCTGTCGCCGAGAATGTGGCGCTGGCAGAACTGACCACGCTGCGCGTCGGCCCGGTCGCTCGCCGGGTCATCACCTGCACCACCACCGAGCAGATCGTGGCGGCGGTGGGTGCCGTCGATCGCGCCGATACGCCGTCGCTGATTCTGGCCGGGGGATCCAACGTGCTGATCGCCGACGACCTCACCGATCTGACTGTTGTCCGGCTGGCCGGATCGGCGCTGACCGTCGAGGGGCCGTGGTTGCGCGCCGACGCCGGCGCGGTGTGGGACGACGTCGTAGTCGCTGCGGTGCAGGCGGGTTTGGGCGGCTTGGAGTGCCTGTCAGGGATTCCCGGCTCCGCCGGTGCGACGCCGGTACAGAACGTCGGCGCGTACGGCGTCGAGGTGGCTGACGTCCTGACTCGAGTGCGGCTGTTGGACCGTCGCAGCTCACAGGTCCGCTGGGTTACCGCCGCCGAGCTGGGGTTCGGCTACCGGCACAGTGTGTTGAAGAACTCCGCGGAAGCGGTCGTGCTGGAAGTCGAATTCCGCCTCGACGACACCGGTCGATCGGCGCCGCTGCGCTACGCCGAACTCACCGCGGCGCTCGGCCTCGCAGCCGGCGAACAGGCCGAACCGGCGCGGGTGCGCGAGACGGTGCTTGCCCTGCGTGCCCGCAAGGGCATGGTCCTCAACCCCGATGACCACGACACCTGGAGTGTGGGCTCGTTCTTCACCAATCCCGTCGTCACCGCCGATCAGTTCGCCGAGCTGGCCGCGCGTGTCGAGGGCCGGGTACCGCACTATCCGGCCGCCGACGGGGTCAAACTCGCGGCCGGCTGGCTGGTCGAGCACGCCGGGTTCGGTAAGGGCTATCCCGGGTCGGCCGATGCACCGGCGAGTCTGTCGACCAAACACGCGCTGGCCCTGACCAACCGCGGCAAGGCGACCACCGCCGACGTGCTCGCCCTGGCCCGCACGGTCCGCGACGGGGTGCGGGACGCGTTCGGCATCACATTGGTGCCGGAACCGGTGCTGATCGGGTGTTCCCTCTGAGGTCGGCGCACCCTCGGCAGCAGGGCCAGCGCGGCGTGGTTCAGCTGCGCTGGTACGGAGTGGTCAGCGTGGCTCGCGAGTCGGTTGAGATGTGGCCGTCCCACTGATTGATCCAGCGCAGGTCGCCCTCGGCCCAGTACACGATGCCGCGGTTGCGGTCCCAGATGTGCTCCATATCGGTGTAGAGCTCCACAGTCCCACCGCTGGGCTCGCGGTAGTAGGCCGCGATGTTGTGGCCGGCACCGTGGCGGACTGGACCCCACAGCAGGCGGTCTCCTGCGCTGGCCAGCCGGTCGCCGAGACGGCCGAGGTCGGTGATGCTCTGCGTCTGCCAGGCGTGGTGATGTAGCCCGGACAGACCCGGCACCGGAGATTTCATGATGCCGATGCCGTGGTGTTCGGAGTTGCAGCGCAAGAAGAAGGCAGTGTCTTCGCCGATCTGATCGGAGACCACGAAACCGAAAGTGTTGATCACGAAGTCGCGCATGGCAATGCTGTCCTGCACCCAGAAGGTGGCGTGCCCGTAGCGGTCAGGACCGAATCCGCCTGCTCGGTTGTCGTAGATCGACATCCCGAGATAGACGTGCCAGGTGTAGCCCTCGGGGCCGACGAACGAAAACCCGGTATCGATATGGTCTTCGAGCGGGGTTTCGGAGACGATTTTCCACCCGCCTGCCGCTACCTTTTCGCGGATCGCGGCCAACGCGTTCTGGTCGGCGGCGACGAGACCAATGTGATCGAGCGAACTGGCGTCATCGTTGATGAACACCAGCTCGTGATGGGTTCTCGAGGCGGAGAGGTACGCCTTGGTATTCGAGACGTCCACGGCTTCGAGCCCGAAGATGTCGGTCGAGCTGCGCACGGACTCCGCGAGATCGGGTGTACGGATCGCGATGTAGCCCATTGCGACGATATCGCCGGTTGAGGCCATGAAACTCTCCTATCGCTTGATGGCGACTCCTTGTCGTAACACCAGACTGCCCAAGAGAAAATAAAATTGCAAGCAATTCATAGAACTAGTTCGTCGGCGGCAGCTCAGCTGCCGGGGTGTGGGCCGTGGCGATGAGAGTGCCGGTCAGTTGGAGGTGGGCTCGGTACAGGGCCGCGGCGAGTTCGGCGTCGCGGGCCAGCACCGCGTTCAGGATTGCCTGATGTTCGGCTGTGTGGGCCCGGTTGCTCGGCGTGGGCAAGGGTGTCGCACCTTCCGTCGACTCGATGAGCCAGCGCACATAGAGGTCGCCGGTCCGGAGGAGGTCGCCACAGAGTTTCGTCAGAATGCTGTTGCCGCTGCCCGAGATGAGCTGTTCGTGGAACTCCAGGTGGGCGGCAAACCACCGCTCGAACTCCTCGGGTCGGCTGCCCAGGCTTGCCAACCGATGGTGAGCGGCGACGACGGACGACTCCCATTCGAGATCGCCGCGTTCGATCGACATTCGTAGCGCGGCGGTTTCGTTGATCACCCGGACCTCGATGAGGTCACGGAGGCGGTCGGGACTGGCCTTGGTCACGGTGAACCCCCGGTTGGGGGCCACCTCGACGAGGTCTCGTTCCGAGAGCCGTATGAGTGCCTCCCGGATCACACTCGTACTTACGCCATGCTCGGCCGCGAGGTCGGCGGGCAGCAGCCTCTGGCCCGCGCGATACGTACCGGCAAGGATCGAGCCCTGGAGGCGCTCGAACGTGTCAACCGCCAGGCTCTGGTGGCCATGTTTACGAACCATGACCAGACAGACTATCAGGGAACAATTATATAAAACTATCTTGACAATCGTATCTCGCCGCGGAACGGTGGAAGTACGCAACAGAGAAGGAGCTACACATGCGACTTGCGCGGTACGAGACCAAGGGGCACCAATCGTTCGGGTTCATCAGCGGCGATAGCGTCGTCGATGCGACGACGGTTCCAGGTGTGACGGCGACGACGGTCCGAGAGTTCATTGGCGAACATCCCGTGGGCGGACCCATCGACGTGACGACGGGGGTACGCACGCCGCTGGCACAGGTCACCTTGCTACCGCCGGTCGAACTCGACAAGGTGGTGTGCGCGGGCGTGAACTATCCGACCCATCGGGAGGAAATCAAGCTCGACGAAGCGCGTCCCGAGTACCCGGTGATTTTCACTCGCTTTCCCGACAGTCATGTCGGGCCGGGGGAGCCGCTGGTCAAGCCGGCCGCCTCGACCATGTTCGACTACGAGGGTGAGCTCGCCGTCGTCATCGGCAAGCCGGCCTGGAAGGTCAGCGTCGAGCAGGCGCTGGACCACGTATTCGGCTACACCTGCTACAACGACGGGTCGGCGCGTGACTTCCAATTTCACACCCACCAGTGGCAGCCCGGTAAGAACGTCTACCGGTCCGGGTCGATCGGGCCGTCCATCGTCACCGTGGACGAGGTCGGTGACATCGGTGAGTCGTGGTTGACCACCTGCGTCGACGGCGAGCTGCGGCAGCGCGCCCAAATCAAGGACATGGTCCACACCATTCCCGAATTGATCGCCTACATCAGCGGGTTCACCCCGCTGCGCCCGGGAGACGTCATCGCGACCGGAACGCCAGGCGGAGTCGCGTTGTTCATGAATCCTCAACGGTTCCTCAACGCCGGACAGGTCGTGGAAGTCGCGATCGACCGGGTCGGTGTGCTGCGCAACGCGGTCATCGAGGAGGTCGACGATCGGCCGGGCGCGGAGCAGGTCCGGTGAGTGCGCCAGCGCTCGACGAGGACCTCGACCTCGACGTGGATGTGGTCGTGGTCGGGGCCGGGCCGGTCGGCCTCATCGCATCGTTGAAACTCGCCCAGCTGGGCTGGCGGGTCTGTTGCGTGGAACGGCAGCCATCGGCCTACGGCCGACCGCGGGCGGTAGGCCTGGATTCGGAGTCGATGCGGACGCTGCAGAGCATTGGGGTCGCCGAGGACCAACTCGCAATCAGCGGCGTCGCGGGCAGCTACATCTGGTACAACGCGAGCGGCGAAGTGTTGCTGAAATTTCCTCCCCCAGTGGGGCTTTCGGGCTGGCCGACAGTGAACATCTGCCAACCCGATACCGAGGCCCTGCTGAGCCGGCACGCGGACAACACGGCGTCGATAACCCTGACCAGGGGGGTAGAAGTGGTCACGGTGCGGGAGGACGCCGACGGGGTGAGTGTGGATCTGCGCCGAACCGGAACCGAGGAGTCAGCCGGCTCGGTACGAGGCAGGTATGTCGTGGGATGCGACGGGGCGCACAGCACGGTTCGCGAACACCTGGGCACCCGTATCGACGACCAGGGATTCTTCTACGACTGGTACATCGTCGATGTGATCCTCGACCAGGACACCGGATTGGGGACCGACATGCTCCAGGTGTGCTCCCCGGCGCGTCCCACGACTCTGGTTGCCGGCGGGCCGGGCCGGCGCAGATGGGAATTCATGTTGCTGCCAGGGGAAACCAAAGAAGCCATCGACACCGAAGACAACGCATGGCAGCTGTTGGAGACCTGGGGCGTCAATCCCGGCAACGCCAGAATCGAACGCCGCGCGGTCTACACCTTCCAAGCGCGGTTTGCGGACTCGTGGAACAGGGGACGCTCCCTCATCGCCGGCGATGCGGCGCATCAGGTGCCCCCATTCGCTGCCCAAGGGCTCAACTCAGGGGTTCGCGACGTGGCGAACCTTTCGTGGAAACTCGACCTCGTCCTGCGCGGGGTGAGTCCGCAGTCACTGCTTGACACCTACACCGTCGAGCGCCGCGAACACGTGCGCCATGCGATCGAGTTGTCCGTCGAGTTGGGCAAGGTGATCTGCATCCTCGACGAGGCCCAAGCCGCAGAACGAGACCGGGCGATGTTGCCCTTCGCCGGCGATCCCGCAGCGGCTCTGCCCGTGGTGTCCGAACCGCGATATGTGCGCGGCGTCGTGTCCCGGGACGACTCTGGCGCTTCGGTGCCACCGGCCGGAACCCTCACACCGCAGTTCCAGGTCCGGGGGCACACCGGTACGGGCCTGTTCGACGATGTGTGCGGTTCGGGAAGCACGCTGCTGGCTTTGTCGCAACCGGCATTGGAACCCGCACTGGCCCAACGGTTCAGCGACATCGGCGGACGCGTCGTCGTCCTTCGCGCGCCCGGCTCCACTCTGGAGCAGGACAACGAGGTCGAAGACCTCACCGGCGGCTACACCAAGGAACTCCAGCGCCTCGGTGCGGCCGCAACACTGCACCGGCCCGACGGGTACTACTTCGGGTCGAGCGCGACGACAGACGTCGTGGCCGACCTGGTTGAAGAATTCGTGCGCGCCGTGACCGGCACCGAGGACCGGTCAACCCAAGCCCAGATCTCGGGCACGTCTGGAAACGAATAGGGGAACCCATGACTGCGCTACAGGGCGCTTGGCAGCTGGTCAGTTGTCAGCGCGACACCGGAAACGGTCGGCTCATCGAATATCCGCACGGCGCGAACCCGTGCGGAACGCTGCTCTACACCAGTGACAACCGGGTGAGTGTGCATCTTTCGGCCAGGGATCGTCCGCCGCTCTCGAGTGAGGATCTGACCCGGATCAGCGACGACGAGGCCGCTCGCGCGTTCGGGTCCTATCTCGGATATTGCGGGCTCTACCGGGTCAGTGGTGACACGGTCATCCACAGCGTGCAGGTGTGCTCCGTTCCGAACATGGTCGGGACCGAGCTGGTCCGGACCATGACACTCACCGATAACTCGCTGGTCCTGCGCGCACCGACAGTGGAAACGGCGGACGGGCCGCAACGCCTGACGCTGCACTGGAACCGGATCTGCTGACCCTGCGGCCCGCCGTAGCCGCTTCGTTCCACGTCATCGACGGTAAGGTCGCCGACCCGATCCTGTGAATAACCTGATAATTGACCCCGCCGCCTAATAATGCGGATCGGAGAGTGCAAGCCTGATCAGCAGGGTTGTTCGCCGGACATGGGGGGTTCGAGAAAATGGCTGCTCGGAACGCTACAAACGAAGCGGCGCAGGGGGACATCAAGCCCGGACGCCGCCGGCTGCTCGGCGTCCGTACCTGGTTGGGTGCGGGTGCGTTGACCGTCGGCGTCGGAGCGGCGCTGGCCGGTGCGGCGGGTGTCGCGCAGGCCGACACCACCGACCACCCGTCCGCAGGTCCCTCGACCAGCAAGCACGAGGCAGGACCGGCGGCGCACTCCAAGCGTGGTGCGGGCACCACCACCACCTCGGCATCGGCCAAGCGGGTCAACGCCTCGCCGGTCACGGCAAGCGGCGGCAGCAAGACGACAGTCAGCTCGGCCGCCGTCTCCTCGTCGGCCCGGGTGCGGGCCGCCGCGGCCACCTCGGCGGCCGCCACCGCCTCGGCATCCACGTCCACCACCAAGACGATCGACACCCCCTTGGGCCCGATCACGGTGTCGATCGATGCCACCCTTCCCGACCCGGGCACCAGCGGGGCGGTCGCGCTGGCCCTGAACGCCAGCACACCGATCGGTAAGGCCGAGATCTCGCTGGCCGGCACTCAGACGTTCACCACCACACCGTCGATCCTCAATGAGATCGCCATCACCAGCGGGACGCTGCATCTGCCGGCGCCCGCGGCGCTGCTGGTCAGTGCGGCCGGATCCGTCGTCCTGGGCGGGCTGTCGGCCTACAACAGTGCGGTGTCGTTCGCCACCGATCTTCAGAGCGGCGACGTTTTGGGCGCGGTGCAGACGTTCTTGGCCGCGGGGCCGAAGATGGCCAACGCCGTCCTGTTCGGCCACCAGTCGCTCACCCTGCCGATCGATATCACCGGGACCGGTCAGGTTGCGCAGCTGAGCATTCCGTTCGGGGGCCTGTTCGCCGGCCTCTCGCCGGTGTCGGTGACCTGGCCCGGCTACAGCTACGTCGACTCGGGGACCGGCGTGCAGGTGAAAATCGACCCGGTGGATGTCTCGTTTGCGGGCACCGAGTTCGGCGGCGCCGGCCCTGCGCTCCTGCAACTGTTCGGTTTGTGACCTGGTCGCGGCGTCCGCCGCGTCCCGGTCCCACCCGCTCGATTGGCCCCTTGACGGCCGGGTTCCGTATCTTGGATTGACGTGAGCCCAGCCGACCGACTGCCGCCGATGAACCGGCGGCGTGCCTTGACCGCGCTGGCGCTCGGTGTGGCCGCACCCAACGTTCTGGCCGCGTGCATGGCGGGATCGGGCAAACAGACTGCTGCCTCCGCGCCGCCGCCCAAGCCGTCGCTTACCTTCAGCCCGGCCGACGCCGCCAAAGACGTGCTGCCCACGACCCCGGTCGCCATCGAGGTCAAGGATGGCTGGCTGCAGCGGGTCACGCTCACCAACGGCGACGGCAAGCCGGTTGCCGGCACCATGAACCGCGACCGCACCGCGTTCACCGCCACCGAACCGCTGGGCTACGGCGCGTCCTATACCTGGGCCGGCTCGGCGGTGGGACGCGACGGCCAGTCGGTGCCGATTGCGGCGTCCTTCACCACGGTCAACCCCACCGCCCAGGTCAACGGTCAGTTCCAGCTGTCGGACGGACAGACCGTCGGGGTCGCCGCACCGATCATCTTGCAGTTCGACGCCGCCATCGACGACGCGCACAAGCCCGACGTGGAGCGGGCCCTGACCGTCACCACCAATCCGCCGACCGAGGGCAGCTGGGCCTGGTTGCCCGACGAGGTGGGCGGCTCCCGCGTGCACTGGCGCACCCGCGAGTATTACCAGCCGGGCACGAAGGTGCACGTCGACGCCCGGCTGTACGGAGTCAAGTTCGGCGACGACGCCTTCGGCGCGACGGACTCCACGCTGGACTTCGATATCGGCCGACGCCAGGTGGTGAAAGCCGACGCCGGCTCGCACCGCATCCAGGTGATCACCGACGAGGGCGTCACCATGGACTTCCCGTGCAGCTACGGGGAGGCCGACCTGCCGCGCAACGTCACCCGCAGCGGCACCCATGTCGTCACCGAGAAGTACGCCGACTTCTACATGTCCAATCCGGCCGCCGGGTACAGCAACGTCCACGAGCGCTGGGCGGTGCGGATCTCCAACAACGGCGAGTTCATCCACGCTAATCCGGCCTCGTCGGGTGCCCAGGGCAACACCAACGTCACCAACGGCTGCATCAACCTGTCCACCGGGGACGCCGAGCAGTACTACTACAGCGCGGTCTACGGCGACCCGGTCGAAGTGACCGGCACCTCGATCCAACTGTCCTACGCCGATGGCGACATCTGGGACTGGGCGGTGGATTGGAACGAGTGGAAGTCGATGTCGGCGTTGTCGGACACGCAGCTGGATTCCAACATCCCGAGCAGCGCGCCGGCCACCCCCAGCGATGCCCCGACGCTGTCCGGAACCCCGACCACGACCGCCCCGACGAGCACCACCTCGCCGAGTTCAACCTCGCCGAGTCCAACCTCGCCGAGTTCGACCTCTGCGAGTTCAACCTCGCCGAGTTCGACGGCAGCGACCAGTTCGGCTACGTACGGCGGTTGAATCGCCCGCCGGGGGCCTGGTCGCGCGGCCGGATGACGATCTGGTCGAGGTTCACATGCGCCGGGCGCGAGGCGACGAATCCGATCACCTCGGCGACGTCGGCGGCCACCAACGGCGTGATCCCGGCGTACACGGCGTCCGCACGCTGCTCGTCGCCGCCGAACCGCACCAGGGAGAACTCGGTCTCGACGGCCCCCGGTGCAATCTCGGTGAGCCGCACCGGTTTTCCCAGCAACTCGCCGCGCAGCGTGCGGTGCAGGGCGCCCTGGGCGTGCTTGGCCGAGGTGTAGCCACCGCCGCCGTCGTAGACCTCCAGCGCCGCGATGGAGGTGATGGTGACAACCAACCCGTCACCGGAGGCGATCAGTTTGGGCAGCAGCGCCCGGGTGACGCGCAGTGTGCCGATGACGTTGGTCTCCCACATCCACCGCCAGTTCTCCAGGTTGGCCTCGGTGATCGGCTCCAGGCCTTTGGCCCCGCCGGCGTTGTTGACCAGCACGTCGACCCGGGATAGACCCGCCGCCAGAGCGTCGACCGCGGCACCGTCGGTGACGTCGGCGACGACGGCGCTACCGCCGATCTCGTCGGCAAGCCGCTGTATGCGGTCGGCACGGCGGGCGACCGCGACAACGTGGAAGCCAAGGGCTGCAAGCACTCTGGCGGTGGCTTCGCCGATACCGGAGCTCGCACCGGTGACAACGGCTACGCGGGAATGGGCATCTGGGGTCGTCATCGCACCAACTCTAATAACTGTGCTAGCTTCTGCCTGTGATCCGTTTCGGTCTGGCCAGCTGTCTGGTCGCGCACACCGCGTGTTGTTGTCGCGCGATTCGCTGCGCCTGACCCGACCGGACGGCTAATCTCCCGTCCCGCTCAAGTCGCCAGGTGTGGCACTCAGCCCCCACCCCGACTCGAAAAAGGACACCCCGATGCGCGCCATCGCTCTTTCCTCACACGATCCGCTCCGCATCGCAGCCCGCCCCCATCCGCTGCGAACCCGTCACCACATCGTCGCGCCGTCGCTGCGCATCCCCGAGGCCGCCGCCGCGTCGGTGTTCGCCGCGGTGCGCCAGCGCGGCGCCGTCGGGCGGGATGTGATCGCCAAGGTCACCAACCTGTCGATCGCCACGGTGAATCGCCAGGTCACCGCACTGCTGGACGCCGGAGTCCTGCGGGAGCGCGCCGATCTCGCGGTGTCGGGTGCCATCGGACGCCCCCGGGTCCCGGTGGAGGTCAACCACGAGCCGTTCCTGACCCTGGGGATCCACATCGGCGCCCGGACCACCAACATCGTGGCCACCGACCTGCTCGGTCGCACGTTGGACGCCGTCGAGACGCCGACGCCGCGCGGCGGACAGGCGCAGGCGCTGGCGTCGCTGGCCGACAGCGCGCGGCGGTACCTGAGTCGCTGGCATCGCCGCCGCCCGTTGTGGATCGGCGTCGCGATCGGCGGTGTCGTCGACAGCCTCACCGGCCATGTCGACCACACCCGGCTGGGCTGGGTGCAGGCGCCGGTCGGTCCCGTCCTCGCCGAATCGCTGGGGCTGCCGGTGTCGGTGGCCTCTCACGTGGACGCGATGGCCGGAGCGGAGGTCCTGCTCGGACTGCGCCGCCCGCCCGCACCGACGTCGAGCAGCCTGTACGTCTACGCGCGCGAAACGGTCGGATTCGCATTGGTGATCGGTGGGCGGGTGCACAGCCCGGCCAGCGGCCCCGGCACCATCGCCGCCCTACCGGTGAGTTCCCAATTACTAGGCGGCAGTGGGCAACTGGAATCGACCGTCAGTGACGAGGCGGTGCTGGCCGCCGCGCGCAAGCGTGGTCTGGTTCCCGCGTCGGGGCCCGGCGCGGCGATGGCCGACCTGTTGCGGACCGCCCGTGCGGGCGACACTGCGGCCGCACTCGGGGCCCGGGAGCTGCTCGTCGAACGGGCCCGCGTGCTGGGCGGTGCGGTGGCGCTGCTGCGCGACATGCTCAATCCGGATGACCTGGTGGTCGGCGGACAGGCCTTCACCGAGTACCCCGAGGGCATGCAGGTGGTGGAATCGGCCTTCGTCGCACGCTCCGCATTACCGGCGCGGGACATCCGGGTGACGACGTTCGGCAACCGGGTGCAGGAGGCCGGTGCCGGCATCGTGTCACTGGGTGGGCTCTACGCCGACCCGATCGGTGCGCTGCGGCGGGCGCAGAACCGCCGCAGCGCCCAGGAAAACCTGGGTGTAAAGATGGAGGTGTGCGGCACGCCCGGGATCTGAGCGACGTTTCGACCGACGGGACACCGCGTCGCGTCGCGGTTCTCTCGGTGCACACATCGCCACTGGCCCAGCCTGGAACCGGTGACGCCGGCGGGATGAACGTCTACGTGCTGCAGACCGCGCTGCACATGGCGCGCCGCGGGGTGGAGGTGGAGATCTTCACCCGTGCGACGTCATCGTCGGACGAGCCGCTGGTGCGGGTCGCGCCCGGGGTGCTGGTGCGCAATGTGGTGGCGGGCCCGTTCGAGGGGCTCGACAAATACGACCTGCCCACCCAGCTGTGCGCGATCACCGCCGGGGTGCTGCGCGCCGAGGCCAACCACGAGCCCGGTTACTACGACGTCGTGCATTCGCACTACTGGCTTTCCGGTCAGGTGGGCTGGCTGGCCCGCGACCGCTGGGCGGTGCCGCTGGTGCATACCGCGCACACGCTGGCCGCGGTGAAGAACGCCGCCCTCGCCGAGGGTGACTCGCCGGAACCGCCGCTGCGCTCGGTCGGTGAACAGCAGGTGGTCGACGAAGCCGACCGGCTGGTGGTGAACACCGAAGACGAAGCACGCCAATTGATTTCGCTACACAATGCCGATGCGCGGCGCATCGACGTGGTGTATCCGGGAGTCGACCTGGAGACGTTCACTCCCGGTGACAAGCGGGCCGCCCGTGCTGCGCTCGGCCTGGCCACCGACGAGCGGGTCGTCGCGTTCGTCGGCCGGATTCAGCCGCTGAAGGCGCCCGACGTCCTGCTGCGGGCGGCGGCACAACTGCCGGGTGTCCGGACCGTGATCGCGGGCGGTCCATCCGGCAGCGGCCTGGCCGCGCCCGATGCGCTGGTTGGTCTGGCGGCCGAATTGGGTATCGCCGACCGGGTGACGTTCCTTCCGCCGCAATCGCGCGAGCGACTGGTGGACCTCTACCGGGCAGCCGACCTGGTGGCCGTCCCCAGCTATTCGGAATCCTTCGGCCTGGTCGCGGTCGAGGCTCAGTCGTGTGGCACGCCGGTGGTGGCCGCGGCTGTCGGCGGGTTACCGGTCGCGGTGGCCGACGGGGTCAGCGGGGTGCTGGTCCCCAACCACGACCCCGGGCAGTGGGCGGGTGCGATCACCGCCGTGCTGGAGCGCGATCCCGCCGCGATGGCACGCGCCGCAGCCGACCATGCGCGCCGGTTTTCCTGGGACAACACCGCCGACGGGCTCCTCGCCAGCTACCGGCAGGCGATCACGGACTACGCGAGCGTCCACCGTCGCCGCGCCGCTGGGGACCTGCTGGCACGCCGCAACGGGCGCCGGTGGTCGATGCGACGCGGGGTGCGCGCATGACCCGCTCGGTGCGCCAGGTCATCGAGGATGCGCTGACCGAACACGGCTTGCCCTACTCGCCGCACGAAGGTGCGCACGGGGGCCTGCCGGGTTTGATCGTCGAACTGCCCGGCGAACGCAAGCTCAAGACCAACACCCTGCTGAGCATCGGCGAGCATTCCGTGCGGGTCGAGGCCTTCGTGTGCCGCCGGCCCGACGAGAACCATGAGGGCGTCTACCGCTTCCTGCTCAAACGCAATCGGCGGCTCTACGGCGTCGCGTACACGCTGGACAACGTCGGCGACATCTACCTGATCGGCCGGATCGCGCCGGAGGCGGTGACCGCCGACGAACTCGACCGGGTGCTGGGCCAGGTGCTCGAGGCAGTCGACACGGACTTCAACACGCTGCTGGAACTGGGCTTCAAATCGTCCATCCAGAAGGAGTGGGCGTGGCGAGTGTCGCGGGGTGAATCGCTGAAGAATCTGAAGGCCTTCGAACATCTCATCGACGAGGACAGCGACGGGGGCCATCCGGGCAGGAACGGTCGCCACCAATGACGGCGGCCGTGAGAAGATTCCGGCATGGCTGACTCCACACTGATTCTGCTGCGGCACGGCGAGAGCGAATGGAACGCGCTGAACCTGTTCACCGGTTGGGTGGATGTCGACCTGACCGAGAAGGGCCGCACCGAGGCGGTGCGCGGCGGGACGTTGATGGCCGAGCAGGGCCTGCTGCCCGACGTGGTCTACACCTCGTTGCTGCGTCGGGCCATCACCACCGCCCACCTGGCGCTCGATGCCGCGGACCGGTTGTGGATCCCGGTGCAGCGCAGCTGGCGGCTCAACGAACGCCACTACGGTGCGCTACAGGGGCTGGACAAGGCGGAGACCAAGGCCAAGTACGGCGACGAGCAGTTCATGCTGTGGCGCCGTAGCTACGACACCCCGCCCCCGCCGATCGAGCGGGGAAGCGAGTTCAGCCAGGACGCCGATCCGCGCTACGCCGATATCGACGGCGGCCCGCTGACCGAGTGCCTGGCCGACGTCGTCGCCCGCTTCGTCCCGTACTTCGAGCAGACCATCGTCCCGGACCTGCGCGCCGGCAAGACGGTGCTGGTCGTCGCGCACGGTAATTCGCTTCGTGCCCTGGTGAAATACCTCGACGGCATGTCCGACGCCGACGTGGTGGGCCTGAACATCCCCACCGGCATCCCGCTGCGCTACGACCTGGACGCCGACCTGAAACCGCTGTTGGCGGGTGGTACGTACCTGGATCCGGCGGCCGCGGCCGCCGGTGCTGCCGCGGTGGCCAGCCAGGGTGCCAAGTAGCCCAGCTTCGGCAAACTGCCGGTAAACAGCGGAGGAATACCTGCGCCGGACTGTGTGACGTATCCCCGAATTGGCCGCACGCTGCTGGGATGACGTTCACCGGATGCGTACGATCTGGCTGTGAGTGTTGTCTCGGTGGCACTACTGGTCACCGTCGCGGCGCTGCTAGCGCTCGCTCTCGGCCTAGGGGTCGGAGCCGTACTCACCCCACGCATCCTCGAACGCCGCCAACGCCGGGCGATCACCGAGGCCGGCATCACTGTCTCGCAGATGTTGCAGCACGTGGTCTCCTCGGCGCCGCTGGGAATGGTCGTCGTCGACTCCCACCGCGACGTGGTCTTCATCAACGACCGGGCCACGGAGCTGGGCCTGGTGCGTGAGCGCCAGCTCGACGAGCGGGCGTGGAATGCCGCCCAGCGCGTCCTGGCTACCGGGGAACACATCGAGGTCGACTTGTCCCCACCGCGGCGGGCCACCGCCGGCCGGTCGGGGTTGTCGGTGCGCGGCCACGTCCAGCTGCTCACCAAGCAGGATCCGCGCTTCGCGGTCGTCTATGCCGACGACCAGTCCGAGCAGGCCAGGATGGAAGCCAGCCGGCGCGACTTCGTCGCCAACGTCAGCCACGAGCTCAAGACGCCGGTCGCCGCGATGGGGGTGTTGGCTGAGGCGCTG
Source organism: Mycolicibacterium sp. CBM1 (assembly GCF_054073305.1). Classification (NCBI taxonomy): domain Bacteria; kingdom Bacillati; phylum Actinomycetota; class Actinomycetes; order Mycobacteriales; family Mycobacteriaceae; genus Mycobacterium; species Mycolicibacterium sp. CBM1. The sequence continues at coordinate 37,103 of NZ_JBSXPP010000017.1, forward strand.
CTCGAGTCGGGCGACGATCCGGCCACCGTCCAACACTTCGCCAAGAAGATCCTCACCGAGTCGCAGCGGCTGGCCAACATGGTCGGCGAACTCATCGAACTGTCCCGCCTGCAGGGCGCCGAGCCGCTTCCGGAACTCGAAATCGTTGATGTGGATTCCGTTGTGAACGAAGCGATTTCACGCCACAAGGTGGCAGCCGACAATGCCGATATCGTGGTCACCACCGACGCGCCGAGCGGCTTCCGGGTGCTTGGCGATCAGACGCTACTGGTCACCGCGCTGGCCAACCTCATCTCCAACGCCATCGCATACTCGCCGAACGGCTCGAAGGTCTCGATCAGCAGGCGCCGCCGCGGCGACAACGTCGAAATCGCCGTCACCGACCGTGGAATCGGTATCGCCCGGGCAGATCAGGAGCGGGTTTTCGAGCGGTTCTTCCGTGTCGACAAAGCCCGCTCGCGCGCCACCGGCGGCACCGGGCTGGGATTGGCGATCGTCAAACACGTTGCGGCCAACCACAACGGCAGTATTCGGTTGTGGAGCCAACCCGGCACCGGCTCGACCTTCACCCTGTCCATCCCTGCCTATCCGAACACCGACGATGAACCGGCCGACCAATCGGCCATCGACCAGGAGGCACTACGCCAATGACCAACGTGTTGATCGTGGAGGATGAAGAGTCGCTTGCCGACCCGCTGGCTTTCCTCTTGCGCAAGGAGGGCTTCGAAGCCACCGTAGTGGGCGACGGGCCCTCGGCGCTGGCCGAATTCGACCGGGCGGGCGCCGACATCGTCTTGCTCGACCTGATGTTGCCGGGGATGACCGGGACCGATGTCTGCAAACAGTTGCGGGCCCGCTCCAGTGTGCCGGTGATCATGGTGACCGCGCGGGACAGTGAGATCGACAAAGTCGTCGGACTGGAACTCGGTGCCGACGACTACGTCACCAAGCCGTACTCGGCGCGCGAACTGATCGCCCGCATCCGCGCGGTGTTGCGGCGCGGCACGGACACCGACGACTCCGGTCTCGGTGATGCGATCCTGGAGGCCGGTCCGGTGCGCATGGACGTCGAGCGCCACGTCGTCAGCGTCAATGGTGAGCCGATCACGTTGCCGCTCAAGGAATTCGACCTGCTCGAGTACCTGATGCGCAACAGCGGGCGGGTGCTCACGCGTGGGCAGTTGATCGACCGGGTGTGGGGTGCGGACTACGTCGGTGACACCAAGACCCTCGATGTGCACGTCAAGCGGCTGCGCTCGAAGATCGAGGCCGACCCGGCCAACCCGGTGCATCTGGTGACGGTTCGCGGGTTGGGCTACAAGCTCGAGGGCTAGGACCCACGGGCTCGCGAACACCCGGCACAGCCCATCAGTGCCCTGCGTTGTCCGGCGTCACGATCTGACCGACATCGATGTGCCGAAAATCCGGCTTCGCGCCCAAGCGCGCATTGAAGCGCACGTTGAAGCTGAACGGATCGTCGGTCGGTACGTCCAGTGACGGTCCGTAGGCCGATCGCACACCCGCCGGGTCGTACCCCATCAAGATCAGCAGCGTGGGAAAGATGTTGTAGTGGCTGGATGCGTTGCGGTTCTGCGCCAGATGCGCCTGCCAGTCGATCTCGGCGGTGTCGTCACCCTGGATCAGGACCAGCGGCACCAAGCCCTCTTCCTGTACCGGGTCGCTGTCGCAGTGCGTGTTGACGCCTGGGCGGCCTCGTTCGTGCAGATCCTGACCATGGTCGGAGGTGTAGATGAGAGCGGTGTGGCTCAGGTTCGCTTCGGCGAAGAGTCGGCGGAAGAACTCGCCGACGCTCCAGCTCAGCGTGTTGCGATAGCTGTTGCGGTACGCCGTCCATGCCTCTGGGCTTCCGTCGAAGCCTTCGCGGCTACCGGTATCGGTGGTCTCGGTGGAGCTCCCGCGGGGGAGCACCGGCCGATACTCGAGGAAGTCGTCCGGGTATTTGTCGGCCACCGGGAAGTGCGCGCCGACCTTGTTCATCAAGATCAGCTGGGGTTTGTCGTCCCCGAGTAACTGCACCAGCTTGGCCAGCGCGGCCATGTCACGTTGCACCACCGGCACCCCGTCGAACTGGACGAGCTGGTCGATATCGTGCTTCTCGGCGTCGGTCATCAGGTTCTGCAAGTCGCCGCCGGTGCGTTGGGCATCGATGTAGACGGTGTCCAAGCCGGCCTTCTTCGCGTACTGCCAGATCGACGGAGCAGTTGAGATCACTCGCTGGTAGTTGTCGCGGGTGCCGCCATAGCGCAGGGTGACATTGGTTTCGGCGCTGCAGTTGGCGATCGAGGCGGCATACCCGTAGTTGACGATGTGCGCCCCGGTGTGGGGGACCGCCAGTTCGCTGTCGATCCCGGTCGGGGTGTTCAAGTCGAGGTAATTGCCGGAAACGCTTTCGTCGATGATCAAGACGATGTCCCGCGCCTTCGGCGCATATGGGTGGGCGAGGGTCACAGGCTGGCGCGGACCGACGGTATTGTGCAAGCTCTCGAAGGCGAACAGGCTGGCGTATGCGAGCGGCGGATACATCACCGGCAAACCTCGCGCCCCATCGCCGGCTCGGACGAACATGATGCCGATCAACAGGCCCAAGGCCAACAGCGGCGCTGCGATCGGAACGAAGCGTGGCAAGCGTGGCGCGGCTGTAGGTCGCAGTCCGATACCGACAAACAGCAGGATTGCCTTGCCCGTGGCGAGCATTATCTGATCGCGATACTGGTCGAGCGCCTGCTGTAGGAATCCCGCCGCGTCGACCATCGAGATGAAGGCGCTGTAGGTCAGGTAGGAATTGGTGATCTGCGTGTACGAGTCGAAGAACACCGCGCTGGCCGCTACGACGAATGCGACCGGCCAACGCAGCCAAGCGGGCCGGATCCACGCGGCTAGCAGCAGAGCCGCCGTCGTCACCACAAACAGCCCGATGAAGATGAATAGTGCGACGCTCACGCCCAACGCGGCTATGCGCTCGTGGTAATACGTCCAGAAACTTGCTAAATAGGCTGTAAGCAAAGAGGCCTTGAGCCAGCCGGACAATATGCCCCCCCGGTTACGGGAATTTCGAGAACCGTAGCAGGCCGCATTGGAGTTTGTGGGTCGAAGATATACGTGGGGTGGACTTATCCGGGCGTCAGGCTACGAAATTGGCAGACTACCGATTGTGCGGCGCTGAATGGTTTCTCCGCTGTGCGCGGCCCGGCCGCGGCGGTTTGCGGCCGGAGTCTGCTCCATATGCGTTAGGAGTTGTTCGTTTGCTGTGCAGATATCGGTGGCCGCCCGGGAGGAGTTGCGCAGCTACCTGACCGCGAATGCCCGGTCGTAGGCTGCGAAGACCGCCGGGCGCGAGTACGCCGAGGCGAAGTGGGCGCTCGCCGCATCGGAAACCTCAGCGTTGTAGGCGGGATCGGTCAACGAACACAGCAGCTCGGCGAGTTGGCCGGGCTCGGTGCCGACCAGCACGCCGGTGCCTGGCCCGCGGGCGATGCCGTCCGCCCCGACAGGAGTCGACACCACCGGTAGGGCGAGGCTCAGCGCTTCGATGACCTTGAGTTTGATCCCCGAACCGAATCGCAGCGGGTTGACCATGGCGGCTGCCCCGCCGATGGCGCCCTTCAGATCGGCGACGTATCCCTCGATGGTGACGCTCGCGGCGAACTCGGCCGCCAGGGCCATTAACTCGGGCCGGGCTTCCCGGCCGATGACCCGCAGCCGGGCCGCCGGCATGCGTTGCAGGATCTGTGGCCATACCGTGCGCAGGAACGATCGCAGGCCGTCGTCGTTGTGGGGGAGCGACAACAACCCGAGAAAGACGAACACCGGAGCGCCGTCGTAGTGTCTGGCGCCGGAGGGCTGCGCGGGCAGCAGCGGCGGGGCGGTTGCGACGCGGTCCGCCGGTACCCCGGTGCGCCGCGCCAGCGCGGCCGCTTCCTCTGCATTGATCAGGACACAACGTCGGAATCGCCGCACTGCCCGATCCTCACTGCGTCGGATCAGCAGGCGCTCCGCCCGCAACAGCATGATCTGGCTGCGCCGGTGTGTGGCCAACGGTCGCAACCGCGGCGGGACGTGTTCGGCGAAGTTTCCCAGCGGACTGATGTCGATCTCGCCGTAGCGTGCGGTGGCCTCCAACATCCGTTCGTAGCGCTGGGAGAACAAGTCGTCCAGATAGCAGATCTGTTCGGCTGCGACAGCGTCGGACGCGTACTGACCCATCCGGACGGTGTCGTACACCTGCAATGTCGGCCGGATGTCGGCAAAGATCCGTTCGATCGCGGCCGCCGTGCGAGCCGAACCGAGGAAGGCCTCCTGAAGGCTGGCCCGGCCGGTCGCGACCTTGGTGACGACGTTGGTCAGCACCTCGGCCCGGGTGGGACCGGGCACGACGTGCACCGGCACGGGGAACTGCTGGCGGGGCGGGGCGCCGACCTTGATGAAGTGCACGTTCTCCGCGCCGTGCCGTTCGGCGAAATAGGCAATGAATCCCGCTAGGACGACCTTCTTGCCGGCGTCGGTCGGATAGGGGTCGACGGCACTGATCAGCGCGACGGACACCGCGCGATGGTAGCCCCGCAACCAGGGGCACCGTACGGTGTGCCCATTGGTTCACGATGATCGGCATTAAGCTGCGTGGTTAGCACACACAGACACGGCCACCGGGCGAAGGAACAACTATGACCAGACAGCGGGTCGTTATCGCAGTCGTCGCATTGATTGGTGTGCTCTTCGGCGCTGCGTTCGGTTTCGCCCTCGCCCCCCAGCCGCATCGCTTTCAAGCGTCGGCCCACGTCGCCTTGCTCCCGGCAGCCGATCTCACCACCGAGGAGGCCTCGGCCTTCTGGGAAGTCCTCACCCGCGGGCAGGTCAGCAGGACTGCAGCCGTGCTCTACAACGACCCGCGGTGGCTGCCGTCGGCGGCCAACGCTGCGAAAGTCCCGGAAAGTGAGCTCGCGCTGACTGCCGCGGCTCTGCCCGACACCACCATGATGGCGGTGACAGTGGACGCGGGCTCTCGAGCCGCCGCCGAAAAAGCGCTCACCGACGTGCTGACCAATGCGACGCCCGAGGTGACGTCGTTGGTCGCGCCGTTTGCGGTCAAGGTGCTCTGGCCACCGCAAGGCAATGCCACCCCGGTCCCGGGTCCCGGACGGATGCAGATCGCCGCGGCCGGTGCACTCGGTGGTCTGCTGATCGGTGGCGGAGTGGGGTGGCTGCTCGCGCGGTCCCGTCGACGCGGGATCGCTAGCGTCGGCGCGGTCGACGACAGTCACGGCGCCGACGAAGAGCTCCTACTCCGGCCATGACCGGGTCGATCCGGGCGACACCTGCACCGGGGGAAGCCGCGGTCATGGCGATCGTCGCCGGGGCAGCGGCGATCGCCGCGATCGCCATGTTCGGGCCGCGGAGCCCGCTGCTGCTCGTGGCGGCGACAATCGGCGGTGCCGGGTTGGTGTTCGCCGCGCGGCGACCGGTCGTTGCCCTAGTCCTCATCGTCGCCATCGAGCTGAGCAACCTGTCCGGCGTGCTCGAACAGCACGGCAGCGTTCCGGTCTTCCAGGCGTCGATGCTGCTCGGCCTGCTGTCCATCGGCCTGGCGCTGCGCAATCCTGAGCTTCGAGCCCGGCTCAACGCCTGGACGGTGCTCTGCGCTGGGCTCGCCGCGTTCTTCCTTGCCACTCAGGTCATTGCGGCGGTCGGCAGCGTCGACGTCGCGGTCTCGTTGGCGGCCGTGCGCCGTACCGCAATCGATCTGGTGTTCCTGCTGATCGTCTTGGTGCTCACGCAGTTGACGGCTCGCCCCTGGTTGGTGGCCACCACGGTCGTGGTGGTCCTGGTCGTGCTGTCTTTGCTCACCGTGATCAACCAGGTGGTGTTCGCGGGGACGGCATCGTTCGGTGGATTCTCCATCGTCACCACGTCGTCGGGTGAACTCGTCACCACGCTCAGGTACGGTGGGCCGCTGCCGGATTCGAACTTCTGGGGCCGGCACCTAACAATGGGCCTGCCGTTGGCCGCCGCATTGCTGACGCGAGCGCTGCGGTCCTCCCGGCGGGGTATGGCGAGCGCGTGCGGGTTGTCGATCGTCGCGCTGCTCGCCGGCATCTACCTCACCCAGTCCAGAGGGACCTTCCTGTCCGCCGGAGTCGCGATGGCGCTGTGGTTCATCGTCGCGGAGCGCTCGGTGCGGCGGTGGGGGTTGGTGAGCCTGCCCCTGGCAGGTGCCCTGCTGCTGGTACCCGGCGTCGGTAACCGGTTACAGCAGATGTTCCGAGACATCAGCACCGGCCAGGCGAACACCCACATCGACCCGTCGCTGCTAGGGCGGCTCGCGGCGCAGGAGCAGGCGGTGCTGATGTGGGAGGAGCGACCGGTCTTCGGCTTCGGCCCAGGAACGTTCCCGGGCCAGGTGTTCCACTTTGCCGGGCGGGTGGCGACCGCGGTTCGCGAGGCGCCGGACGGGGCCCACAACATCTATTTGTCGTTGGCCGCCGAGTCGGGAATCCTCGGCCTGCTTGGCTGGGCAACCATGGTGGTCGGATTCCTCGCGGTGTTCTTCATGCGGATCAGCGTCGACCCCCGTTCCCGGGACCGGGTGCTGGTCGCGGCGTTGATCGCGGCGGCCATCGGGTGGTCGGTGGCCAGCGCGGTGTTGCACATGGCCTATTTCCGCACCTTCGCCGTCGTGCTGGGTATGGCGGCGGCGATGGCACCCGCATGGCCGGTGCCGGCCCAGATTGCGCGCACCGTGGTGCGCGGCCTGGCGGTCTGGTCGTCGGCCGTGGCCGTTGGGGTGGCGATGTTCGTCACCTCTCTGACGGTGAGCGGCTCTTCGGCCGTCGAAGCCACGCAGCGGATGACGCTGGTCCCCGCCGCGCCCATCGACGGCTATTACGCCTATGCGCTTGATATCCGATCGCGCGGCGAGGTATTGCCCACGTTCGCGGTGATGCTGCGCGAGGGGAACTCCCCGGTGACGATCGAGGCCGATCCCGTACGCGGGCTACTGAATTTCAGCGTCAAGGCGGACACCTCCGAACAGGCCCGCGACGCGCTGCAACTCGCGGTGGCCCGCGCCGCCAACCGGATGAGCCAGTCCATCGGCTTCAATCAGTACCTGCTGCAGCGGATCGGCAGCATGGAGATCACGCCGGTACGGGACCGCTCCACCGTCGTCGCGGCCGGTTCGGTGGCGGCGGTTGCCGCCCTCGCCATGGCTGCGGTGTCTGCGTCGGCGCTCAGGCGCCGGCGATATGACGGGGACGACGAGCCCGCGACGGCGCCGCTGCAGGTTGCGAATGTCGCTGGCTGACAACGGCAGTCGATCACCGGCGAGAAAGCGGAGCCAGCGCGCTATTGGTGTCGTCGCGGTCATCGTGGTGGGCGTCGCCGCCGTGTTGGCCGCAGGCGCCGCCTGCTCGTCTCCGGCTCACAGCGCATTCGACAACCCCTTTGCCGTCGACAGCCCCTGGCGGCGGGTGATCCCGCCGGACGTGCAGACCGACCCCAACAGCGCGGCAATGATCGCCTCGGTGCAACCCACTCGCGCTCTTGCCGCGAACCTGGTGGAGTTCGCCGTCCCGATCTACCAGGCCGACGCGGGTACCCCACGGCACACGGTCGCCTGCACCGGAGACGCTTGGGGCGTCTGCCCGTTGACTGGTTGGTCGGTTCCGATCCCCGCCGCGGCGGTGCCCAATTCGGGTTCGGATGGGGCGATGGTGACCGTCGACGTCACCACCTCGACGATCTTCGAGTTTTGGCAGGCCACCAAGGGCGGCCAGGGGTGGTCTGCGAGTTGGGGAGCCGTCAACGACTTACGCGGATCGGGTTGGGGTGGCGCGGCCACCGGGTCGGGTGCGTCCCGGCTGGGCGGCGTGATCCGCCTCGGCGAGATCCGGGCGCGCCAGATCTCTCATGCACTGGCCCTGCAAACGAACAACGCGTGCACCATTTTTCGTTCGCCCGCGTTGAAGACCGATGGAACCTCGACGCGCTCGGACTGCGTTCCCGAAGGTGCGCACCTGCAGCTCGATCCCGCCCTGGATCTGAGCAAGCTGGGACTGACCGCGGGGGAATTGACCGTGGCCACCGCAATGCAGCGCTACGGCGGCTACGTCGTCGACGCCGGCGGAGCACCGCTGAGTGTCAGCTTCGAACTGGACACCTCGGCTGCAGCGGGAACCCCCGGCGAGATCTATCAGGACGCCGGCTTCCGGTGGGACTACGACTCGATGGAACACGTCCCGTGGGAGAAGCTGCGCGTGCTGAGGTGACGCCGGAATCGTCGGGCTATGGTGCACGCATGAGCCTCAAGAAGTCGGTCTATAAGACCGTCAACCACGGTTCCACCCGGTGGTTGATCGCGCTCGTGGCATCGGCGGCGGCGACGGCGCGCAACGGGCAACGGGCCACTGTTGCCTATGACCCGAGAACCGGTGGTTGGCTGCAGCGGACATCGGGTGGCACCACACTCATGCCGTATCCGAGTGGTATGAGTGCCGAACAATGCAGTGAGTTCGCAAAAGATGTTTTCCTGCAACAATATTCGATCCAGCCGGGGGACATCGTCTTCGACATCGGTGCCGGCGTCGGGACTGAGGCGCTGCCGTTCTCCAGGATGGTCGGCACCGCGGGCCGGGTCGTCGCCGTCGAGGCGCATCCGGCGACGTTCACCAAACTCGAGCGGGTCTGCCGATTGAACGGACTGGACAACGTAGAGCCGGTCCACGCCGCAGTGATGGACTCCGACGAACCGGTCACCATCAGCGACCTCGACGACGGGGACTACATCGAGAACAAGATCGGCGGCCACGGGGTGCAGGTGCCGGCGGTCACCATCCCCGATCTGCTCGACACCTTCAAGCTGGACCGCATCGATTTCCTGAAGATGAACATCGAGGGGGCCGAGGTGCCGGCGCTACGCGGAGCACGCGATGTGCTCGGGTTGGTCCGCCATGCCGCCATCGGCTGTCACGACTTCATGGCCGATCAGACCGGCGACGAGTCGTATCGGACGAAAGAGCTGGTGAGGGACATGTTGGTGGCGGCGGGATTCACCGTGGCGTCGCGGGCGGGAGATCCACGCCCGTGGGCCGCCGACTACCTTTTCGCTTCTCGCTGAGGGTGTGCCGGGCTGCTTCTATGATGTCCGGGATCGATGTCCGGGATCGTGACAATTCTCTGGTGATGGGGGACCGTGCGGGTGACACCGGAGGATGACCCGGCGATAACGGGGGACGGTGACCGGCGCACCCAGGACCCAGCTTCTTCGACCGGCCGCCAGGCCGCCTGGAACTACCTGGTCTTCGGCCTGAGCAAGAGCTCGACGCTGATCATGACCGTCGTCGCCGCCCGACTGCTCGATCCGGCCGACTTCGGTCTATTCGCGCTCGCGCTGCTGGTGGTCAACCTCTTCGACTACATGAAGGATCTCGGCGTAGGTGCGGCGCTGGTGCAGAGCCCTCGAAGCTGGAACCGGCTGGCGCCGACCGGCCTGACGTTGTCGGTCATCTTCGGAGTGATCGCCGGCGCGGCGTTGGCACTTGCCGCGCCACTGGGGGCCGCTGTGTTGCACCGTCCGGAGCTGACGCCGTTGATCCGGGTGCTCGCGATCGGCCTGGCGATCTCGGCGCTCAGCGCAATCCCGGCGGCGCGGCTGCGCCGCGATCTCGATTTCCGCCAACGCATCTGGCCCGAATTCCTCGGTGCCGCGACCAAATCGGTGCTCACCATCGCTCTTGCGGCCACCGGTTACGGGGTGTGGAGCCTGGTCTACGGCCAGCTGGCCGGGACCGTGGTGATCTCGGTGCTCTACTGGTGGGTCGCCCGTACACCCGTGCGCTTCGGTTTCGACGGTTCGGAAGCGCGCGGGCTCGTCCGTTACGGTGCGTCGTTGACCGGCGTGGCCCTGCTGGCCTTCGCGATTGCCAACATCGACTACCTGTCCATCGGTGTTCGGCTTGGCGACAGCCAACTCGGCCTGTACACACTTGCCTACCGGCTCCCCGAACTGTTGGTGCTCAACCTGTGCGTGGTGATCAGCGAGGTGTTGTTCAGCGCGTTGTCGCGGCTGCAAGATGACCGAGAACGCCTGGCCGAGCACTACCTGGAGGTGATGACCGCGGCGATGGCGCTCAGTGCGCCGATCAGTGTCGCTCTGGCGGCGGCCGCGCCCGCGGTGATCGAGACGATGTATGGGTCCGAATATGCCGGCGCGGCATCGGTACTCGTGGTGTTGTCGATCTACACGCTGGTGTCATCGGTATCCTGGCACGCCGGTGACGTGTTCAAGGCGATCGGGCGGCCCTCTCTGCTCATCGCAACGGGTGTCGGGCGGCTGCTGTTGATGGCCGGGCCGATCTGGTGGGCCGCCGGTCACAGCATCGTCCTGGTCGCCGGCATGCTTCTGCTGGTGGAGTTGGTGCCTTTCGTGGGGAACATGCTGCTGGTGCGCTCGGTGGCTGGAATCCCGCTCGCGCGGCTGTGGAACGCGGTGCTGCGCCCGATGCCCGCGGCGTTGGGGATGGGCGTCGTCATGCTCGCTATGGCGCACCTGGCGCGGTCGTGGCCAGCTCCGCTGGTCCTCCTCAGCGCGGCGACGGCCGGCATACTCACCTATGTCCTCGGGCTGCAGCTCAGTGCGCCAGAACTTTACGATGCCGCCGCCTCGGCCGTCCGCTCCGTACGCCGGCGCGCCGGCCAGCTGCCCGCAGAGCCGGTCACCGCGATAGCGGACGCGCCCGTCGTCGCGCGGCGCGCCGCTCGATGGGCGGTCAATATCCTTGTGATGCTTGGATTCTCGATTGTCGTCGCGGTGTTCTGCCGGCTACGCAACGCAACGTCGCCACGGGTCGGGGCCATCCGATGACCCGGCGTGATACGGCGGGTCCGATCCGCGTCCTGATGGTGCTCGACTCCTACAATTTCGGTGGTGCAGAGAACCTGATCGCCGAGCTCGGCCGCTACGCACCTGCGGGACTTGATGTTTCGGTGGCGAGCTTGGCGCCCGCCGAGAGCGACCGGAATGCACTGCTCGGGCGTCTGGTTGAGGTGGGTCTGGATCCGACCTACATCGGCGTGCGCAAACTTCTCGACCTGCGCGGTCTGGTTCGCTTGGTGGGCGCGCTACGGCGGGCGCCGGTGGACGTCGTCCACGCCCACCTCGGCTATTCGGCGACGTTGGTACCGCTGGCCGCACGCCTGGTGGGCAAACCCGTCGTCGCCACCCTGCATCTGAGTCCCCAGCGCCACACGGGACGCGGTGAACGGTTCAAGGAGCGGCTGTCGGTGCGCATTCCGGCTCGCCTGGGCCGGCTGGTGCTGGTGTCGCAACACGCTTTCGACCAGTACGCCAGGCTGTACGGCCCGGCCCGTCCTAGCTGGCGGATGATCCCCAACGGGGTCGACGTCGACCGGTATGCGGTACGACGCGCCGCCCGCGCCACCGACCGACCGGTATGGGCGGTGGTGGCCGCCTTGCGCCCGGACAAGAACCACGCTGATCTCGTGCGGGCCTGGGCCGGCGTCGTGGCCGTCCACCCTACGGCGATGCTGTTGGTGGTAGGTGACGGACCGAGTCGCGTCGACGTCGAAAACGCCGTCGCAGAAGCAGGATTGGAGGAATCCGTGCAGCTGCTCGGTCGCCGCGAGGATGTGGTCGACATCCTGGCCACTGTCGACGGCGTGGTCTCCGCCTCGGTCGACGAGGCGTTACCGACCTCGCTCATCGAGGCCGGCGCCTGTGGTCTGCCGGTTGTCGCATCCGATGCCGGCGGGACCCGGGAGATCGTCATCGACCGGGTGACCGGCCGGCTGGTGCCGCTGCGCGACGTCGCCGCGCTCACCGAGGCGCTGCTGGAGGTGATCGGCGACCCGGAACTGGCCGCAGCGTACGGCGCCGCCGGTCGAGCCCAAGCCGAGGAGAAGTACTCGATGCGTACCTGGGTCAGCCGGCTCGAGCAGCTCTATACGGAGGTGATCGGGTGACCACGCCTGACGGTGGGGCGCAGCGGCCCATCACGGTGGTTCACGTCATCCACTCGCTCGGCGCGGGCGGTGCCGAGGCGGTCCTGGTCGACCTCGCCCGAGCCGCCGCCTCGGCCGGCATCCGCCTGGTGGTCGTCGGCCTGTCCGACGCGATGACGCCGACCGGCATCGACAACCGGGTGGTGCCCCAGCTGCGCGAGCAGGGCGTCACTGTCTATGAGATGCATTCAGGCCGTTACGATCTCGCTGCAACGCTGCGGCTGGCGAGTGTGTTGCGCCGTGAGCACGCCGACGTCGTGCACACCCACCTCAAGCATGCTGATCTCGTCGGTGGGTTAGCGGCCAGGCTCGCCGGCGTGCCGTCGGTATCAACACTGCATGTGATCGACATCCCGGTCTCGCGGATGCACCGCGCGCGGGTGAAGGCGGCGGTGGTCGGCCGTCGAGTCCTGTCCGGCGCGGTGATCGCGTTGTCCAGCGCGCAGCGTCGCTGGTATTCGGACTGTGCCGGCACCGCGGCCCCGATTGTCGTGCTGCCCAACGGGGTGGTGGACCCACGGGTGACGCGTGACCGGGCGGAGATCCGCGCCGAGATCGGCGTCGACCAGGCGGCGGTGCTGGCGTTGTGCGCGAGCCTGATGCGCCCAGAGAAGGGTCACGCCGACCTGCTCGAAGCGGTCCGGCGGTTGCCCGAACACCCCGTCGTGGTCGTGGCCATGGCCGGTGACGGCCCGCTGTCGGACGACATCAGTGCGGCAGTCGCGGCGGATCCGGTCCTGCAGCAGCGTGTTCGGCTGCTGGGCTTCCGCAGCGACGTTGCCGACCTGATCGTCGCATCCGACTTCGTGGTGCAGCCGTCGCTCGAGGACGCCCTGCCCACCTCGTTGATCGCCGCGCTGGCCGGTGGCCGTCCGATCGTGGCCACCGATGTCGGTGGCATTCCCGACATCGTCGGTGCCGGATGCGGGGAACTCGTCGAGCCCGGTGACCCGGCCGCGCTCGCATCGGCGATGACCCGGATAGCGACACTGCTGACCTCGGATGCCGAGGGGGCCGAGGCGATGCGCCGGGCGGCCCGCCACCGCTACGAGACACAGTTCAGCGCGGAGGTGTGGGTCGACGGTCTTCGCTCGGTCTACGAGCGCGTGATCCGGGGTATCCCGGCGGGCCGCCACATCGCGCTGGTCGAGTTCCCTCCCTCGGGTGGCCTCTATCAGTTCTCGCTGCAGCTGGGGGAGGCGCTGGCCAGGGCCGGTGCGCGCGTCGAACTGATCACAGGCCCCGCACCGGAATTGGGCTCCCGGGACCTGGGCTGCCGGGTTCGCAGCATCCTGCCCACCTGGCATCCGACGGCGGGTGCGGATGCCCCGCCGTGGTGGCGCCGGGCACGGCGCGTCGTGCGCGCCGGCCGGCACGCCGCCGCGTGGGTGGTGCTGATCGCGTACCTGATCCGCACCCAGCCGGAGGTGGTCGTCTGGTCGGCGTGGCGGTTCCCGATCGACGGATGGGGGGTGCGGGCGGTGCGCAAAGCCCTGCCGCACAGCGTGTTGGCGCTCATTGCCCACGAGCCCCGCCCAGTCGTCGAACAACCGGGGCAAGAGGGGATGTACAAGACCTCCGCCGTTACCGATCGGGCGCTTGCGAAGGCATACGCCGACCTCGACGTCGTGTTCGTGCTGGGCGAATCAGCCAGGCAGGCGCTATTGGATACCTGGCCCGTTACGGCACCGGTTCATGTCATCCCCCATGGCGACGAGGGGATCTTCGTCGCGGCAGCCATCCCTGCAGTGGAATCCACTGCGCCGGTGGCTCTCTCGTTCGGGACGATCACCGCGTACAAGGGCCTCGACACGCTGTGTGCCGCATGGCCGATCGTGCGCCGGCGGGTGCCTGACGCGGAGTTGGTCATCGCCGGGGCCCTGAGCGCCGACATTGACGAGGCGCGGTTGCGGGCGGACGTTGCCGGACTGGCCGGCGTCACGCTGAAGCTGGGGTATGTGCCGGTCTCGGAGGTGGCGGCGTACTTCGGCGCGGCGCGCTGTGTCGTCCTGCCCTACAAGCGGAGCTCGCAGTCCGGTGTCGCTCACCTGGCTCACACCATGGGCCGGCCCGTGGTGGCCACCCGCGTCGGCGACATCCCCGACGTCGTCCGGGACGGGGTATCGGGATTGCTTGTCCCACCTGATGATCCGACCGCGCTGGCCGACGCGCTCGTCCGGGTTCTGGCCGACGCCGAGCTGGCGTCGTCGATGGGCACTGCCGGAGCCGACAGCCTGGCCCGCGGGGCGTCGTGGGACGACATCGCCGGGCGAGTGCTGCGGTCGCTACCGCAAGCCCGAAGCTAGCCGGCGAGGCGGCGGAAGTAGTCGACCGTCCGGGCGACACCGTCCTGCAACGACACCTGTGGATGCCACCGCAGGATCATCTCGGCCTTGCGCACATCGAGGCAGGATCGCGCCACATCACCGAGGCGGGCCGGAGCGAGCTGCGGCTCGTCGGGCGCGCCGGCGGCAGCCGCGACGAGCGTGTGCAACCTGCGGTCGCTGGTCTCCACCCCGGTGCCGATGTTGAAGCGCTGGGCGCCGCCGACGTTGCCGGAGGCCCGGACGAAGGCGTCGACCACGTCGTCGACGAAGACGTAGTCGCGGGTGTTGGAGCCGTCGCCGAACACCTTGGTCGGGGACCCGGACAACAGTGCCCTGGCGAAGATGGCGACCACGCCGGCCTCGCCGTGCGGATCCTGCCGGGGGCCGTAGACGTTCGCCGGGGCGATGTGGGAGCAGTCGACGCCGTAGAGGTGGCGGAAGGTGTTCAGGTAGATCTCCCCAGCCACTTTGCTTGCCGCATAGGGGGATTCCGGGTCGACGGGGGTGGTCTCGGCGACGGGATAGTGATCGGGCACCCCGTAGATCGACCCGCCCGACGAGGTGTGGACCACCTTGCGCACTCCGGCGCGGCGGGCCGCCTCGGCCAGGCGCACGGTGCCGACGACGTTGACCGAGGCGTCGTACTCCGGCTCGGTCACCGACCGTCGCACGTCGATCTGCGCGGCGAGGTGGAAGACTACCTCCGGCTCGGCATCGGCGAGTAACCCGATCAAGTCGTCGCTGACGATGTCGGCGACCACGAACGTGAATTCGTCGTGCTCGCGGGCGGCGTCGAGGTTGGCGGCCTTGCCGGTGCTGAGGTTGTCCAGACCGACCACGGTGTGCCCGTCGGCCAACAGCCGGTCCACCAACGTCGATCCGATGAAGCCCGCCGCTCCGGTGACCAATGCCCGCATGCCGGTCACCCTAGCAACCGCGGGCCCCGTCACTCGGCCGCGCGCGTGGCCGGATGCACGGCGAGCAAGGGGAAGCCACCCCGGCGCTTGCACATCGCCGCGAGCTCCGAATACGCCTTCTCGCCGAGCAGCTCGGTAAGTTCGGGGGCGTAGGACTGCCAGACCTGCTTGGCGCCGACGTGCGCCGCCGGGTCGCCGGTGCAATACCAGTGCAGGTCCGCGCCGCCCTCGCCCCAGCCGCGGCGGTCGTACTCGGTGATCGTGGTCTTGAGCACCTCGGTGCCGTCGGGCCGGGTGATCCACTCCTGGCTGCGCCGGATCGGCAGCTGCCAGCACACCTCGGGCTTCATCGTCAGCGGTTCGACACCGAGCTTGATCGCCTTGGTGTGCAGCGCGCAGCCGATCCCCGTCGGCCAGCCCGGTCGGTTGAGGAAGATGCACGCGCCCTTGTACTTGCGGGTCCGCAGGCTGGGCTTGTCGTCGTAGGTGTCCATCTCGAGGTAGCCCTTGCGGCCCAGGCCCTTGTCCCGGAACTGCCAGTCCTCGTCGGTGAGCTTTTTGACCGCGTCGTCGAGGTTGGCCCGGTCGTCGTCGTCGGACAGAAACGCCCCGTGCGAGCAGCAGCCGTCGTCCGGGCGGTCGGCGACCGTGCCCTTGCAGGCCGGCGTCCCGAACACGCACGTCCAATGCGACAGCAGCCAGGTCAGGTCCGCGGCGATCAGATGCTCGGGGTTGTCCGGGTCGTAGAACTCCACCCATTCACGGGGGAAGTCCAGTTCGACCTCGCCGGGGTGCTCATGCGTCACAGCCGACAACGGTAGTGCAAATCCAGGCGGTGCTCTCGGCGGCTTTCGCTCCATGTCGCAACCCGCGTGGCTGCGCAGGCTAGTTTTGTTCACGTGCGACTAGGCGTGCTCGACGTGGGCAGCAACACGGTTCATCTGCTGGTGGTCGATGCCCACCGCGGCGGGCACCCGACTCCGATGAGTTCGACCAAGGCCGCGCTGCGGCTCGCCGAGGCGATCGACGACTCCGGCAAGCTCACCCGCCGTGGCGCCGACACGTTGATCGACACCGTCGACGAGTTCGCCAAGATCGCCGCGAGCTCGGGCTGTGCCGACCTGATGGCGTTCGCCACCTCCGCGGTCCGCGACGCCAAGAACTCCGAGGACGTCCTGGCCCGGGTGCTCGCCGAGACCGGCGTCAACCTTCAGGTGCTCTCCGGCGCCAACGAGTCGCGGCTGACGTTCCTGGCGGTGCGGCGCTGGTACGGCTGGAGCGCCGGCCGCATCATCAACCTCGATATCGGCGGCGGCTCCTTGGAGCTGTCCAACGGAGTCGACGAGGCCCCTGAGGTGGCGTTGTCGCTTCCGCTGGGGGCCGGCCGGCTCACCCGCGAGTGGCTGCCCGACGACCCGCCTGGTCGGCGCCGGGTAGCCATGCTGCGGGACTGGCTCGACAACGAGCTGGCCGAAGCCAGTGCATTCGTCCTCGATGCCGGGCTGCCGGACCTCGCCGTCGCCACGTCGAAGACGTTCCGGTCGCTGGCGCGGCTGACCGGGGCGGCCCCGTCGGGCGCCGGACCGCGGGTGAAGAGGACGCTCACCCTCAACGGTCTGAGGCAACTCATATCTTTCATCTCTAGGATGACCACGGCTGATCGTGCCGAGTTGGAAGGAGTCAGTGCCGAGCGGGCGCCACAGATCGTGGCCGGAGCTCTGGTGGCGGAGGCGAGCATGCGAGCACTGTCATTGGACTACGTCGACATCTGTCCGTGGGCCCTGCGCGAGGGCATCATCCTGCGCCGACTCGACAGTGAAGCTGACGGAACCGCCTTGGTCGAGACGGCCGTGGGGGATGCTGGAAGCCAGAAATTTGGGTCGACTGTCGCCCGATCGAGAGGCACACGATGACTGCACCAGATGACAGCGAGAACAGCCGGCCGATATCTGTGGCCGAGCTGCTCGCGAAGAACGGCACCATCGGCTCACCCCCGGTAGGCGGTCGTCGTCGTCGTCGTCGCGGCAACAGCGACGCGGTGACCGTCGCCGAGCTGACCGGTGAGATCCCGATCTACCGCACCGGCGAGATGCCGATCGTGCGCACTGGTGAGATTCCCGTAGCCCGCGACGCCGACGAGTCTCCGGCCGACCTCGCGACCGACCTCGAGACCGGCCCGGAGCCTGACGACGAGGCCGAAGCCGAGGACATCGCGGCAGCTGTCGAGGCCGTGGAGAATCCCGAGACCCCCGAGATCCCCGAAGCCGAGGCGTCGGAACGTCCCTTCGAGGCACCTCCACAGCGGGCCGACAGCCCGCTACCACGCCGTGAGCCGGGCCCCGAACGCAGCTACGACCCCCGCCCGCGGCGCCGGCCCGAGCCGCGAACCGCCAAAGCCGCGGCGGGCTCCGATGCCGAGCAGATGGCGTTCGACCCGCTCGACGAAGCGGCTCCCGTACTGGACCTCGCACCCGAAGAACAGGTGCAGGAGGTCGCCGAGCTGCAGTCTTACCTGAGATCCTCCGGCGGCGTCCTGTTCGGCGGGCAGACCGTCGCCGACGACCGCGCCCGCCGCGGTGTCGTCGACGAAGACGAGCAGGCCGCCGGTGCGGTGGCGGTGGCGACCCGAACCGAGGCCGCGGGCGAGGCCGACGAGCGTGCCGGCGAGAGCAAGCTCACCGCCCTGTGGCGTGCGCTGATCGTCGTGGGCCAGTCGTTCCTCGCCGTGGCGTTCGGCGCAGGGCTGTTCGTCGCCTTCGACCAGCTATGGCGGTGGAACAACATCGTGGCGCTGGTGCTGTCGGTGCTAGTCATTCTGGGTCTCGTGGTGGCCGTCCGGATCGTGCGCAAGACCGAGGACATCGCCAGCACGCTGATCGCGGTTGCCGTCGGCGCGCTGGTCACACTCGGGCCGCTGGCACTGCTGCAATCGACCTGATTCGTCAGTGCGCCCAGCCATCAAGGTCGGTCTGTCGACGGCCTCGGTCTATCCGCTGAGGACCGAGGCCGCCTTCGAATACGCGGCCGAATTGGGATACGACGGCGTCGAGCTGATGGTCTGGGCCGAGGCCGTCAGCCAGGACATCGGTGCGATCGCCAAGCTGTCGCGTCGCTACAACATGCCGGTGCTGTCGGTGCACGCGCCGTGTCTGCTCATCTCCCAGCGGGTGTGGGGCGCCAACCCGATCCCCAAGCTGACCCGCAGCGTGCAGGCAGCCGAGCGGCTCGGAGCGCAGACCGTGGTGGTGCACCCGCCGTTCCGGTGGCAGCGCCGCTACGCCGACGGGTTCAGCGACCAGGTCGCCGAGCTGGAGAGCCGCAGCGACGTCCACGTCGCTGTGGAGAACATGTTCCCGTTCCGCGCCGACCGGTTCTTCGGCTCCGGTCAGCCGTCGATCGAGCGGATGCGCAAACGCGGGGGCCTTCCCGGCGTCGGTATCTCCGCCTTCGCGCCGTCCTACGACCCGCTGGACGGCAACCACGCCCACTACACGCTGGACTTGTCGCACACCGCGACCGCGGGCACCGACGCCCTGGATATGGCCCGCAGGATGGGCGCCGGCCTGGTGCACCTGCACCTGTGCGACGGCAGCGGGGCATCCACCGACGAGCACCTGGTCCCCGGGCACGGCACCCAGCCGACTGCCGAGGTGTGCCAGATGCTGGCGGCCAGTGACTTCACCGGGCATGTGATCCTCGAGGTCACCACGTCCGGTGCCCGCACCAAGGCCGAGCGCGAGGCGCTGCTGGCCGAATCCCTACAGTTCGCGCGCACCCACCTGCTGCGCTGACCGGCATCTGACGTCAGAGAGGCCCCGATGACTCCCCGCTTCGCCGACGCAATGCGTCTGGACCCCATTGACCACGGTTTCGAGGCGAACCTCGACGAGCACTGGACCATCGGGCCGAAGATCCACGGCGGGGTGATGCTGGCGCTGTGTGCCAAGGCCGCCCGCGAGGCGTACGGCGGCCCCGGCGGGCGGGAGCGAAGCGACTCGGGGGATAGCACCGCTGGCTTCGAGCCGATCGCGGTCTCGGCGGATT
The DNA here is from genome assembly GCF_054073305.1 of Mycolicibacterium sp. CBM1. Lineage (NCBI taxonomy): Bacteria > Bacillati > Actinomycetota > Actinomycetes > Mycobacteriales > Mycobacteriaceae > Mycobacterium > Mycolicibacterium sp. CBM1. Next base: position 56,424 of record NZ_JBSXPP010000017.1, read on the forward strand.
TCCTGTCCGCCCCTGACCCCGGCGCGGTGCAGCTGGTCACCACCGTCCGCAAGCAGGGCCGCCGCATCGGCCTGGTCGACGTAAGCCTGGAACAGGGGCAGCGGACCTGCGTGCGTGCCGCGGTCACCCTCGGGCGGCCCGAACACGATGTACAACCCCTGCTGTCGGCCAACCCGGTGACGTCGTTGATGGCGGTGCAGCCACCACCGCACGTCGAGCCGATCGGCCCGGGTCACCCTGCGGCAGAGATCAATCACCTGGCGCACGGCTGTGACATTCGCCCCGACCTCACCCGCACGGACGCCGACACCGCTGCCCCGATGTTCACCATCTGGGTACGCCCCAAAGCCGAACCTGTGGACGTTCTGTTCGCGCTGATGTGTGGCGACATCTCCCTGCCGGTCTGCTACGCCGTGGGCCGCCAGGGCTGGGCGCCGACCGTGCAGATGACCGCCTACCTGCGGGGCCTGCCCGCGGACGGGTGGCTGCGGGTGCTGTGCACCACCACCCAGATCGGGCAGGACTGGTTCGACGAGGACCACACCGTCGTCGACAGCGCCGGACGTGTCGTCGTGCAGACCCGCCAGCTGGCGTTGGTCCCAACCGAGTAGGCCGAGCGCGGGGGAACCCCGATAGGGTTTGTGCCCATGCCCAGAATCGCGATCATTGGCGGCGGCAGCATGGGCGAGGCGATCCTCGCGGGGTTGCTGCGCGCCGGCCGGCAAGTCAAGGACCTGGTGGTCTCCGAACGTATGCCGGAGCGGGGACGCTACCTGGCCGAGAAGTACTCGGTGCGGCTGGCGACGATCCCCGAGGCGGTCGAGACCGCCGATTTCGTGGTGGTGGCGGTGAAACCGGCCGACGCGGAAAGCGTGGTCGGCGAGATCGCCGACGCCGCCGCCCAGGCCGAGAGCGACACCGTCGAGCAAGTCTTCATCACCGTCGTCGCCGGGGTGACCATCGGGTTCTACGAATCGCGGCTACCCGCCGGGTCGCCGGTGATCCGGGTCATGCCCAACGCCCCGGCACTCGTCGGTGCCGGTGTCAGCGCGCTCGCCGCTGGCCGTTTCGCGACCCCTGAGCAGCTCGCTGACGCCTCAGGGCTGTTCCGGTGTGTGGGCGACGTGCTGACGGTCCCGGAGAGCCAGCTGGACACCGTCACCGCGCTGTCCGGTTCGGGGCCGGCGTACTTCTTCCTGTTCGTCGAGGCGCTCGTCGATGCGGCCGTCGCCAACGGGCTGTCCCGAGCGGTGGCGACCGATCTGGCGGTGCAGACCATGGCAGGCTCGGCGGCAATGCTGCTCGAACGCCTCGACAGCGAGCGCGCGGCGGGTGTCGACAGCGGGCTGGACACCTCCCCGGGACGACTGCGAGCCATGGTCACCTCGCCGGGTGGGACCACCGCCGCTGGCCTGCGGGAACTCGAGCGTGGTGGGGTGCGGGCCGCCATCGCTGCTGCCGTCGACGCCGCAAAAACACGCTCTGAGCAGCTAGGAATTACATCAGAGTAGTTTAGAAAATTCCGACGGATTGACCCACACCCGTCGCAGTAACCCCACCCGCCACGCTATTCTCCTCGTGTATGCACGGCTGGGTGCCAGCGGTGGGGAAGCCGCTGGAACTGCCCGTGCCTGACGGATTGGGTTGCGATGACGTCTATGAACGGGCCATCGGCGCGGGATTCGGCTGGGAAATCGGCGCGCGATGCCGGTGGCGCCGACGCTGCACCGGCCGCCAGAGCTCAATTTCTCACGGTTGCCGAAGTGGCCGCGCTGATGCGAGTCAGCAAGATGACGGTTTATCGCTTGGTGCACAACGGAGAGCTGCCCGCCGTGCGGGTGGGGCGTTCGTTCCGGGTGCACGCCAAGGCCGTCCATGATCTGCTGGAGACCTCCTACTTCGACGCGGGGTAACTCGGTCGGCGCCGGCGACTCACGGCGGGTTCACGTGCCGGCCTTCGACCGGCCGTTTTCCGTTCCGCCTGTCGGCTTAGGTAAGGTGTCCCAGACACAAGGGAAGCCTGCTCTGGTGTGGGCACTGCGAGGACTTAGGTAGCGGAATTCATGGGTTCAGTCATCAAGAAGCGGCGTAAGCGCATGTCGAAGAAGAAGCACCGCAAGCTGCTGCGTCGTACCCGGGTTCAGCGCAGAAAACTCGGTAAGTAGTCGCCGGCCTCGGCTGAGCCGGGCCCCGGCCCGGCCCGGCCGATAGGCTGTGCAGATGGATCCCGGCGGTAGCGATTTCGGCTCTGATTCGGCAGCCCCGCACTACCCCAAGGTCGTGTTGGTCACCGGTGCCTGTCGCTTCCTTGGCGGCTACCTCACCGCACGTCTGGTCCAGAACCCGCTGATCAACAAGGTCATCGCGGTCGACGCCATCGCGCCGAGCAAGGACCTGCTGCGCCGGATGGGGCGCGCCGAGTTCGTCCGTGCCGATATCCGGAACCCGTTCATCGCCAAGGTGATCCGCAACGGTGACGTCGATACCGTCGTGCACGCCGCTGCTGCCTCCTATGCTCCCCGGTCGGGTGGGCGCGCGACGTTGAAGGAAATCAACGTCATGGGTGCGATGCAGTTGTTCGCCGCCTGTCAGAAGGCGCCGTCGGTACGGCGGGTCATCCTCAAGTCGACCTCCGAGGTCTACGGCTCCCATCCGCACGATCCGGTCGCCTACACCGAGGACGGCAGCAGCCGGCGGCCGCCGCCGGAAGGCTTCGCCCGCGACAGCATCGACATCGAGGGCTATGCCCGCGGGCTGGGCCGGCGCAGGCCCGACATCGCCGTCACCATCTTGCGGCTGGCCAACATGATCGGCCCCGGCATGGACACCGCGCTGTCGCGCTACCTGGCCGGACCGCTGGTGCCCACGGTGCTGGGACACGACGCCCGCCTGCAACTGCTGCACGAGCAGGACGCGCTGGGGGCTCTGGAGCGGGCGACGATGGCGGGTAAGCCGGGCACGTTCAACATCGGTGCCGACGGAATCATCATGATGTCGCAGGCGATCCGACGATCCGGGCGACTTGCGCTTCCAGTACCCGGCATCGGGGTTGCGCTACTGGAATCGTTGCGAAAAGCCACCCGCAATTCCGAACTCAACCGTGCACAGATGGATTGGCTGAGCTACGGCCGCGTCATGGACACCACCAGGATGCGCACCGAGTTGGGCTTTGCGCCGAAATGGACGACGATAGAGGCGTTCGACGACTACGTGCGCGGCCGGGCTTTGACGCCGATCATCGACCCGAAATGGGTACGCTCTGTGGAGAGTCGCGCAGTCGCCGTTGCACAGCGATGGGGCGGTTGACGAGCAGATGTTGGGGAGAAGGTAGCCGAAGTGGCGGGTGAATCGAAGGCGAAAGTGATTCCGCTGCACTCGAATTCGAGCCGTGCGGCGGCGGCTCGGCGCGCCGCGCAGCGTTCGGAGGCGGCCCGTCGGCACCCCTCACTGCTGGTCGATCCGGGCACTGGGGCCTCTGCTGCCGACATCGCCGCCGTCGTGCGCGAAATCGACGAGCGTCGCGGCGCGGCGGGCGGTGCCCACACCGACGACGGCCCCAACGAACTCGCACAACGCATTTCGGCGGTCGCTGATTTCCTCCGTAAGCGGCTCAGCGGCGATTACACCGTCGACGAATTCGGCTTCGATCCACAATTCAACGACACCCTCGTACTTCCTTTGCTGCGCTTCTTTTTCCAGAACTGGTTCCGGGTCGAGGTCAGCGGAATCGAGAACCTGCCCGAAAGCGGTGCCGGGCTGGTGGTCGCCAACCACGCCGGAACCCTGCCGCTGGACGGACTCATGTTGTCTGTGGCGGTTCACGATCATCATCCGGCGAACCGGGACCTACGGTTGCTGGCCGCCGACATGGTCTTCGACATGCCGATGCTGGGACCCATCGCACGCAAGGCCGGCCACACCATGGCCTGCACCGTCGACGCCCACCGATTGTTGGCCGGCGGGGAACTGACGGCGGTCTTCCCCGAGGGATACAAGGGCCTGGGCAAGCACTTCCGGGACCGCTACAAGCTGCAGCGGTTCGGTCGTGGCGGCTTCGTTTCGGCCGCACTGCGCACCGGGGCGCCGATCATTCCGTGCTCGATCGTCGGCTCCGAGGAGATCTATCCGATGATCGCCGACGTCAAGCTGCTGGCTCGGGTGTTCGGGCTGCCGTACTTTCCGATCACGCCGCTGTTCCCGCTGGCCGGTCCGGCCGGTCTGGTGCCGCTTCCGTCCAAGTGGCACATCGCATTCGGCACGCCGATCGAGACCGCCGACTACGACGATTCCGCGGCCGACGATCCGATGGTCACCTTCGAGCTCACCGACCAGGTGCGCGAGACCATCCAGGCCACGCTCTATCAGTTGCTGACGAGACGCCGCAACACCTTCCTGGGCTGAGGACAGCCTCAGCGGGTGGTTTGCTTACCCAGTGCCGCGGCGGCGATCGCGGCGACCTGAGCGTTGGTCTCCTCGGCGCCGCCGGCCTCGCCGATCATCGTCACGATTGTCGTCATCACCGGGTTGCCGTCTTCATCGGTGACTTCGCTGCGCAATTCGCTGATCACGGTGCCGTGTGATTCGACCACCGAATCCAGCCACGAATCGAAGAACAATTTGTCACCCGCGACGATCGGCCGGTGGAACCGGATTTTCTGGTCGCGGTGGATCACGCGGGCGATGTTGATGCCGACGTCGAAGTTGCGGAAGATGTCGAGCTGCACCTGGCGGCCGGCGATGGCGATGAACGTCAGCGGCGCCACCACGTTGGCGTAGCCGGCGGCCTTGGCCGCGTCCTCGTCGTAGTGCAGCGGATCGTCGGACTGGATCGCTTTGGCGTACTCCCGGATCTTCTCCCGGCCCACCAGGTAGTAGTCCGGATAACGGTAGTGGGTCCCGATGATGTCGCTGGCGATGGACACCGGGGGAGCCTATCAGCGCCCCTGCTAGTGCTCGTGGCGTCGTGACACGGCCGCCGCCAGCGCCCCGCCGACGGCCCCGAGCGCCAGGGCCGACGGAACCCCGATCCGGGCGGCCTTGCGCGCGGTGCGGAAATCGCGGATCTCCCAGCCCCGTTCGCGTGCCAACTCCCGCAGATCGGCGTCCGGGTTGATCGCCACCGCGGTGCCGACCAGTGACAGCATCGGCACGTCGTTGTAGCTGTCGGAGTACGCCGTGCAGCGCCGGAGGTTGAGTCCCTCCCGCACGGCGAGCTGGCGCACGGCGTGTGCCTTGCCGACCCCGTGCAGGATGTCGCCGACCAGTCGTCCGGTGAACACCCCGTTCTCGGACTCCGCGACCGTGCCCAGCGCGCCGGTCAGCCCCAGCCGGTTGGCGATCGTCGAGGCCAGTTCGTAGGGCGTGGCGGTGACCAGCCACACCTGCTGGCCGGCATCCAAATGCATCTGCGCCAGCGCACGGGTACCGGGCCAGATCTTGTCGGCGAGGATGTCGTCGTAGATCTCCTCGCCGAGGCCGACCAGTTCGGCGGTGGAGCGGCCCTCGATGAACGCCAGCGCCTTGCGCCGACCCTCGGCCACGTCGTCGCTGTTCTCCCGGCCGGTCAGCTGGAACTTGGCCTGGGCGTAGACGAACTTCCACATGTCGGCGTAGGTGAAGTACTTGCGGGCGGCCAGACCGCGGCCGAAGTGCACCAGTGACGAGCCCTGCACCAGGGTGTTGTCCACGTCGAAGAACGCCGCAGCGGTCAGATCCGCGGGCGGAGGTACCGGATCGAGCGCCGGTTCGGCGGGCACGTCGCGGTGCGCGGCGATGCTGGCATCGCGGGCGACGGCGCTGGCCTGCTCAGCGACCAACTCGTCGACGGCGCGCTCGGCGCTGGCGTCACCCGCGAGCTCCTGGTCGTGGTCCCCGGAACCCATGGGTTCACCCTAACTGCGACACTTCCTCAGGTGAGTCGCGCACACGTCGAGCTGATGACCCGGGCCGGGTGCAGTCTCTGTCAGCAGGTCTACGACCAGTTGGCCGAGCTGGCCGGCGAACTCGGATTCGACCTGTCGATTACCGACGTCGACGCCGTGGCGGCGGCCGGCGACACCGCCGTGCGCGCGGAGTTCGGCGACCGCTTGCCGGTGGTTCTGCTCGACGGCCGGGAGCACAGTTATTGGGACGTCGACGTGCCGCGGCTGCGCGCGGATGTGGCCGCCCGCCACCAGCGGGACTGAATCCGCGGTGAACTGCGCCGGAATTTGGTGAGCCGCCTGCGCAGCGATTACCGTGGAAGTAAGTTTCACTAACGGAGCATTCCGGTACAGCGAGGGAGCGGGCCAGGTGATCGTGCCGTGAGCGTCCTGCTGTTTGGGGTGTCGCACCGAAGCGCTCCGGTATCGGTTCTCGAGCAGCTGTCCACCGACGAGGCCGACCAGCTCAAGATCATCGACCAGATGCTGCAATCGCCGCTGGTCAGCGAGGCCATGGTGCTCTCGACCTGCAACCGAGTCGAGGTCTACGCGGTGGTCGAAGCCTTCCACGGTGGGTTGTCGGCGATCGGGCAGGTACTGGCCGAACACTCCGGCATGCCGATGGGTGATCTGACCAAATACGCCTACGTCCGCTATAGCGAGGCCGCCGTCGAGCACCTGTTCGCCGTCACCAGCGGGCTGGACAGCGCGGTCATCGGCGAGCAGCAGGTGCTCGGTCAGGTTCGCCGCGCCTACGCCAGCGCGGAGGCCAACAAGACCGTCGGCCGGATCCTGCACGATCTGGCTCAGCGTGCCCTGTCGGTCGGCAAGCGCGTGCACAGCGAGACCGCGATCGATGCGGCCGGTTCCAGTGTGGTCTCTGTCGCACTGGACATCGCGGGATCGCGCTTGGACCAGTTGGCCGGGCGCACCGCCGCAGTGGTCGGTGCGGGCTCGATGGGCGGACTGTCGGTCGCGCACCTGGTTCGCGCCGGGGTCGAGCACATCTACGTCGTCAACCGGTCACTGCCACGCGCGCAGCGGCTGGCCGAGAACATCCGCCAGCAGGGTGTCGGTGCTGACGCAATGGCCCTCGAGGGGATGCCGACCGCGTTGGCCGCCGCCGACGTGGTGGTCAGCTGCACCGGGGCGGTGCGGCCGGTGGTCTCGCTGGCCGACGTGCACCATGCCCTGGTTTCGGCGCACCGCGACGAGAACAGCCGCCCGTTGGTCCTGTGTGATCTGGGCATGCCGCGCGACATCGACCCCGCCGTTGCCGGCCTGCCCGGTGTGACGGTGATCGACATGGACCGCGTCCAGCGCGAGCCGTCGGCGCGGGCGGCGGCCACCGACGCTGAGGCGGCCCGTCAGATCGTCGCCGCTGAAGTTGCCAGCTATCTGGCCGGGCAGCGGATGGCCGAGGTCACACCGACCGTCACCGCCCTGCGCCAACGCGCCGCCGATGTCGTCGAGGCTGAGCTGCTGCGGCTGGACAACCGGTTGCCGGGCCTTGACGACGCCCAGCGCGACGAGGTCGCCCGCACGGTTCGCCGGGTGGTCGACAAGCTGCTGCACGCACCGACTGTGCGGGTCAAGCAGCTGGCCAGCGCCCCGGGCGGCGACAGCTACGCCGAGGCGTTGCGCGAACTTTTTGAACTCGATCCGCAGGCCGTCGACGCCGTTGCCGCAGGTGAATTGCTCTTGCCGGCACCGGAATTCGATCAGGGCCGAGCCGACGGCGCCGGGTAGCACGGTTGGCCGGCAGTAACGACGCGGTGATCCGGATCGGCACCCGAGGCAGCCTGCTGGCGACCACGCAGGCCGGCACCATCAGAGACGCCATCATCGAACGCGGCCATCGGGCTGAGCTGGTCGTCATCAGCACCGAGGGCGACCGGTCGCACAAGCCGGTCGTCGAAATCGGGGTGGGCGTGTTCACTGCCGCCCTTCGCGAAGCCATCGCCGACGGCCGCGTGGACATGGCCGTGCACTCGTACAAGGATTTGCCGACTGCCGACGACGAGCGTTTCGTCATCGCCGCCATCCCGCGCCGCGAGGACGCGCGCGACGCCCTGGTGGCCCGCGACGGCATGGTGCTGGGGGAGTTGCCGGCGGGCTCGGTGATCGGCACATCCTCCGTGCGGCGGGCGGCACAGCTTAAGGCACTGGGTCTCGGTTTGGAAATCCGCCCCCTACGAGGCAACCTAGATACCAGGTTGAACAGGGTAAGTAGTGGTGATCTCGACGCCATCGTGGTTGCCCGGGCGGGCTTGGCTCGCATCGGACGACTCGGCGATGTCACCGAGACGCTGGAGCCGGTGCAGATGTTGCCAGCGCCGGCTCAAGGTGCGCTCGCGGTCGAGTGCCGCACCGGCGACACCGAGCTCGTGGCGCTGTTGGGACAGTTCGACGATCCCGACACCCGCGCCGCGGTCACCGCTGAGCGAGTCCTGCTGGCCGAACTGGAGGCGGGTTGTTCCGCACCGGTGGGCGCGATCGCCGAGGTGGTCGAGTCCATCGATGAGGACGGCAACGTCTTCGACGAGCTGTCACTGCGCGCATGCGTGGCGGCGGCAGACGGATCCGATGTGATCCGTGCGTCCGGTATCGGCACTCCCGACCGGTCCGCAGAGCTGGGGCGCTCGGTGGCCGCGGAGTTGTTCGAGCTCGGTGCGCGCGAGGTCATGTCGGTAAGAGCTCCGCGATGACGACGCGGTAGAGCGGGAGTGAAGCGATGACTGGGCATGTGAGCGGTCGGGGACGTAAGGCGAAGCCGGGACACATCACGTTCGTCGGCTCGGGTCCCGGTGACCCCAACCTGCTGACGACGCGGGCTCGCACCGTTCTGGCCAATGCGGCGCTGGTGTTCACCGATCCGGACGTACCGCAGCAGGTACTGGCAGTCGTCGGTACCGACCTGCCGCCCGCTGTCGGCCCGGCGCCGGCGCCCAAGAGCGCGCCCGCCGAGGGGCACGACGAGACCGCCCCGCCGGTCGTCTCCGTGGGCCCCGACATCCGTCCCGCGCTTGGCGACCCCGCCGAAGTCGCCAAGATCCTGATCGCCGAGGCCAAGGCCGGTTTCGACGTCGTGCGCCTGGTTGCCGGTGACCCGCTGTCGGTGGACTCGGTCATCACCGAGGTCAACGCGGTCTCGCGGGCCCATGCCGAGTTCGAGATCGTTCCCGGCCTGCCCGCGACCAGCGCGGTACCCACCTACGCCGGCCTGCCGCTCGGCTCGGCGCACACTGTCGCCGATGTGCGCGGCGAGGTCGACTGGGCGGCACTGGCCGCAGCGCCCGGCCCGCTGATCCTGACCGCGAGTGTGTCGCACCTGCCCGACGCCGCCCGCACCCTGATCGAGTACGGGCTGGCCGAGAACACCCCGTGCGTGGTCACCTCCAACGGCACCACCTGCGCGCAGCGGTCGGTGGAGACCACCCTGCACGGCCTGACCGACCGGGCCACTCTGGCCTGCAACAACGACCCGGCCGGTCCGTTGACCGGCACCCTGGTCGTCACCATCGGCAAGACCGTGGCGCACCGCGCCAAGCTGAACTGGTGGGAGAGCCGCGCCCTGTACGGCTGGACCGTGCTGGTGCCACGCACCAAGGACCAGGCCGGCGAGATGAGCGATCGGCTGGTCGGTCACGGCGCACTACCCATCGAGGTCCCGACCATCGCCGTCGAGCCGCCGCGCAGCCCGGCCCAAATGGAAAGGGCTGTCAAGGGTTTGGTGGACGGGCGCTACCAGTGGGTGGTGTTCACCTCCACCAACGCGGTGCGTGCGGTATGGGAGAAGTTCGGGGAGTTCGGTCTCGACGCCCGTGCGTTCTCGGGTGTGAAGATCGCCTGTGTGGGCGAGTCGACCGCCGACCGGGTTCGCGCCTTCGGGGTCAGCCCCGAGCTGGTGCCCTCCGGTGAGCAGTCCTCGCTTGGTCTGCTCGACGAATTCCCGGAATACGACAGCATTTTCGACCCGGTGAACCGAGTACTGCTGCCGCGCGCCGACATCGCCACCGAGACGCTGGCCGAGGGGCTGCGCGACCGCGGCTGGGAGATCGAGGACGTCACCGCCTACCGGACCGTGCGTGCCGCGCCGCCGCCGGCGGACACCCGCGAGATGATCAAGACCGGCGGGTTCGACGCAGTCTGCTTCACCTCCAGCTCGACGGTGCGCAACCTCGTCGGTATCGCGGGCAAGCCGCATGCCCGCACGATCGTGGCGTGCATCGGCCCGAAGACGGCCGAGACGGCCGCCGAGTTCGGATTGCGCGTCGACGTTCAGCCCGAGACGGCCGCTGTCGGTCCGCTGGTGGACGCGCTGGCCGAGCACGCCGCCCGGTTGCGGGCCGAGGGTGCGTTGCCGCCGCCGCGCAAGAAGAGCCGGCGCCGCTAGAAGCGGAGAGAAGCCATGACCTTGTCCGGCTTTCCCAGACAGCGTCCGCGCCGGTTGCGCTCCACCTCGGCGTTGCGTCGGTTGGTGGCCGAAACATCTTTGGAGCCAAGGCATCTGGTGTTGCCGATGTTCGTCGCCGACGGTATCGACGAACCCCGGCCGATAGCGTCCATGCCCGGGGTCTACCAGCACACCCGCGACTCGTTGCGCCGCGCGGCGGCCGACGCAGTCGAAGCCGGCGTCGGTGGTCTGATGTTGTTCGGTGTGCCGCGCGACACCGACAAGGACCCGCTCGGCTCGTGTGGGGTCGATCCTGACGGGATTCTCAACGTGGGCCTCCGTGAGCTGGCCAAGGACCTCGGCGACGAGACGGTACTGATGGCCGACACCTGCCTCGACGAATTCACCGACCACGGCCACTGCGGTGTGCTCGACGCCCGCGGCCGGGTAGATAACGATGCGACCAATGGGCAGTACGTGAAACTGGCTGTGGCACAGGCTGAATCGGGAGCACGCGTGGTCGCCCCGAGCGGGATGATGGACGGTCAAGTGGCTGCCATCCGCGATGGCTTGGACGCTGCCGGCTTCACCGATGTGCTGATCCTGGCGTACGCGGCAAAGTTCGCGTCGGCGTTCTATGGCCCCTTTCGGGAGGCGGTGGCCTCGAGCCTGCAGGGTGACCGGCGGACCTATCAACAGGACAGCGGCAACGCCCGGGAGGCGTTGCGCGAGGTCCGACTCGACCTGGACGAGGGGGCCGACATCATCATGGTCAAACCGGCGATGGCCTACCTCGACGTGGTGCGCGAAGCCGCCGACATCTCGCCGGTGCCGGTGGCCGCCTATCAGGTGTCGGGCGAGTACGCGATGATCAGTGCCGCCGCGAGCAACGGATGGATCGACGGCCCGGCCGCCGCGATGGAATCGCTGACCAGCATCCGCCGCGCCGGTGCCGACATCGTGCTGACCTATTGGGCCGCCGACGTCGCGGGCTGGCTGGCGTGACCCAGCAGCCGCCGACTGGAGCCCCCACCCGCCCGGAGGACGTCGACACCGGATTCTGGCTCTGGCTGATCGCCCTGCCGCTGATGGTGATCGGGTACCTGGTCGACGCGTTCTTCACCGCGGGCAAGCACGCCTCGCCGTTCGTCATCGGGTTCTCGGTGCTGGTGGCGTTCATGATGAGCGCGTTGGTGCTGACGTTCCTGTTCCTGATGCGATCTGGCTATCGCTGGACCCGAACCCTCCTGACCGGCGGTGGGGTGGCCACCGTCATCTACACCGCGGCGAGCCTGTTCAGTACTGGGCGCGATCCCGTGCAGGCGGTGGTCTTCGCGATCACCGGAATCGTCGGTTCGGTGCTGATCGTCGGCGGAATCTTCGTGCTGCACCGCCAGGACGCGCACGGATTCTTTACCAAGTGACCCGATAGGCTGGCCCGACCATGACCGCAACCCAGCCCAGGCCCCGCGCCGTCACCGTCGCGTTCTGGTCGTTGCTCGTCGCCGGGGTGATGCTGGTGGCGGGCGGGCTGATCGCCGCTACAGCGAGCATCCCGGCCATCTTCCGCGGCGCCGGCATCGTGTGTGCCCTCGCCGGGGTGATGATCGGCTTCCTGGCCGGGCGCGTCCGGCGAGGAGTCGACGCCCGGTTTCGCCGCGCGACCCTGGCCCTGTCGCTGTTGCTGGTTGTCCTGGTGTCGCTGCTCAGTGCCTTCGGAGTGGTGCACATCCTGGTGCTGTTGTCCGTACTGCCGCTCGTCGTCGGTGCGCTGTTCCTGAGCCGGCCCGCCGCGGCGGGGTGGTTCGATGCCGACGCCACGGGGCTCGATGTCTGACGATCTGCCGCATCTGCCCCAGCAGCCCGAGACGTTGTTCGTCGAGAACGGTGCCAGTTGGTACTGGTTGTTGGCCGGCCCAGGCGCGGGTGTCGCGATGCTGCTCATCCAATTCAAGGGCGGGGTGGGGTTCCAGCCCGTCGTACCGTTGATCTTCCTGGTCCTGGTGTCCGGATTCCTGGGCCTGCAGGTCAAGGCCGCGCGCATCCACACCAGCGTCGAACTCACCCGCGAGAGCCTGCGCCAGGGCACGGAGGTCACTCCGCTGAGCGACATCGTCACGGTCTTCCCCGAACCGGAGCATTCGGTGAAATCACGTGAGCCTTTGGAGAAGTGGCAGACGTCGCGCGCGTTGGGGGAGCTGTCCGGTGTGCCCCGCGGGCGCACCGGAATCGGTGTCAAGCTCACCGGTGGGCGCACGGCGCAGGCCTGGGCGCGCAACCACCGCGGACTGCGCGCCGCCCTGACCAGCCTGCTTGAGGACCGGGCGGCGAGCGCATCGTGAGGCACGTCGTTCAGCTGGTAGCGGCGGCTCTTGCACTGGCCGGCGGCATTGCGAGCGGGCTGGCCGCCCGCAGCCTGGTCTACGTCGCGCCGGTCACCGACGGCCAGCCGTCGACGACCTCGGTGGCCTACGACCCGCCGATGATGGCGCTGGCGTGGGCGCTGGTGACCGCGGCCGGGGTATTGGTGGTGCTGGGCGTGGCCGGCCTGATCAGGACTCGGCGCGCGGCTCACAAGACCCGCGGCTGACCTTCCAGCACCGGCACCCGTGTAGTCGGGTGCGCTTGGGAAATTCGCAGCTTTCCACGCCGGTCACTGAGGTGGACGTCGGAATCGACGCACCGCACGGCGACGCTTTCGGCGGGTGCTTTCCGTTGACCGTGGGTAATCGGCCCTACGGCCGGTGTGCTCGCCGGCAGCCCCTTGACGGCATACCCCCTAGGGGTATAGTCGGCACTATGACCACGACCGACCTCCAGTTGAGTGGCATGAGCTGCGCATCCTGTGCGGCGAAGATCGAGCGCGGCCTCAACGGCCTGGACGGCGTGCACGCCACAGTGAACTTCGCCGTCGAGCGTGCGCATGTCGAACACGGTCCGCACGTCTCCGACGATGATCTGATTCACGCGGTGGCGGCCAGCGGCTATCACGCATCGGTGATCGACCACTCCGGCGGCTCCGAGCACATGGACCATGACGTCCCGACCGAGCAGCTTCGCCCGCGGCTGATCGGCTCGGCAGTGCTGGCGGTACCGGTGGTAGCGCTGTCGATGGTGATGATGTGGCAGTTTCCCGGCTGGCAGTGGCTGGCGCTGGCGCTGTCGACGCCGATCGTGTTGTGGGGCGGTTACCCGTTCCACCGCGCCGCGGTCAACAGTGCCCGGCACGGTTCCTCCACGATGGACACCCTGGTGTCGATCGGCACGCTGGCCGCCTATCTCTGGTCGCTGTTCGCGGTGCTGACTGGCGCGGGCCACGTCTATTTCGAGGTCGCGGCCGCGGTGACGGTGTTCCTGCTGGCTGGGCGCTACGCCGAGGCCAAGGCCAAACGATCGGCGGGTGCGGCGCTACGCGCACTGTTGTCGCTGGGCGCCAAGGACGCCGTCGTGCTGCGTGACGATACCGAGGGCGCCGAAACGCGGATCCCGGTGGCCGACTTGCGCGTTGGCGACGTGATCGTGGTGCGTCCGGGGGAGCGGGTGCCCACCGACGGCATCGTCGTCGATGGGGCCTCGGCGCTGGACACCTCGGCGATGACCGGTGAATCGGTCCCTGCCGACGTCCGGTCCGGTGACAATGTCCTCGGTGGGGCGGTCAACACCTACGGCCGGATCCTGGTGCGCGCCAGCCGCGTGGGCGCGGACACCCAGCTGGCGCGGATGGCCCGGATGGTGGTCGACGCGCAGAGCGGCAAGGCCTCGATCCAGCGCCTAGCCGACCGGGTGTCGGCAGTGTTCGTGCCCATCGTGCTCGGTATCGCCGCGGTGACGCTGGCCGCTTGGCTGCTGTCCGGGCATTCGGTGGCGGCCGCCTTCACTGCCGCGGTGGCGGTGCTGATCATCGCCTGCCCCTGTGCGCTGGGGCTGGCGACGCCGACGGCGATCCTGGTCGGGACCGGCCGCGGCGCCCAGCTCGGCGTCTTGATCAAGGAGCCGGCCGTGCTGGAGACGGCGACCGGTATCGACACCGTCGTCCTGGACAAGACCGGCACGGTGACGACGGGCGCCATGAGCGTCGCCGACGTCGAAGGCGTCGATCCGGACACCACGCTGGCCCGGGCCGCCGCCGTCGAGTCGGCTTCCGAGCATCCGGTCGCGGCCGCGATCGTGGCCGCCGCCCGCGAGCGCGGGCTGGCCGTTCCGGCGGTCCGCGACTTCGTCAACGAGCCGGGTACCGGTGTGCGCGGGGTCGTCGACGGCGTGCCGGTACGCGTGGCCCGGGCGTCGGACGACGACGGGCGGACCAGCGTGGTGGTCAGCTGGGGTGATCGGCAGCAGGGTGTGATCCGGTTGGTCGATTCCGTGAAGCCGACCAGCGCCGAGGCGATCTCCGCGCTCAAGTCCATGGGCATCACCCCGATCCTGCTGACCGGTGACAACGCCGCGGTGGCCAACCGGGTGGCCGCCGAGGTCGGCATTGCGCCGACCAGCGTGATCGCGGGCGTGCTGCCCTCGGAGAAGGCCGATGTGATCAAGCGTTTGCAGGCCGGCGGCCACAAGGTCGCCATGGTCGGTGACGGCGTGAACGATTCGGTGGCGCTGGCCACCGCCGATGTGGGCCTGGCGATGGGCACGGGTACCGACGCCGCGATCGAAGCCGGCGACATCACCCTCATCCGCGGTGACCTGCGGACGGTCCCGACCGCGTTGCGGCTGTCGGGGCGCACGCTGCGGATTATCAAGCAGAACCTGTTCTGGGCGTTCGGCTACAACGTCGCGGCCATCCCGCTGGCGGCGCTCGGCCTGCTGAACCCGATGATCGCCGGCGCCGCGATGGCGTTCTCCTCGGTGCTGGTGGTGACCAACAGCCTGCGGCTGAAGCGCTTCCGCTGATTTCGCCCAAACGTCGGTTTGGCCGAAGAAGTGCGAGTCGACGCCGCCATTTCGTCGATCTCGGCGCGGGTGGCGTCCGTCACGACTCGTTGGAACAAAGTTCGGAATCTGTAACACTGTTGCACATGACCGAACTTGCCGAGTCCCGATCCGGCACCGACGCGCTACCGCTGGGCCCGCAATCACTGGTCTGGCGCTACTTCGGTGACAACCGCATGTTTTTGATCGGGCCCCGGCCCGCGGTGCTGCAGAACATGCTGGCGCAACTGGGCCAGGGTGTCTTCGACCATTCGGTGTGGTTCGCCGACACCGCCGCGCGGATCAAGCGCTCGCTGCCGCCGATCTTTCGGACCGTCTACGGCAGCGAGGACGACAATGCCGGCCTGCAGGTGCGCGACTTCCACCACGACATCAAGGGCGAGATGCCCAGTGAATACGGCCAGGGAGCTCGCTACCACGCCCTGGATCCCGATACCTACTACTGGGCGCACGCCACCTTCTTCGATCAGGCCCTGTACTTCGCGGACACCTTCGTCAAGCGCCTCTCGCGCGCCGAGAAAGAGCAGATGTACCTCGAGTCCAAGACCTGGTACCGCCGGTACGGCGTCAGCGACCGACCGATGCCCGCCGATTACGCCGAGTTCGAACGGTATTGGGACCGGATGATCAACGAGGTGCTGGTCGCGCACCCCACGGCGAAGTACGGGGTCGGTTACGTCACGAAGGGCTTTCCCAAGCCCAAGGGTGTGCACCCGTGGGTATGGCGGCTGGTCGCGCCGGTGTTCAACCCGCTCGCGGCATTCCTAACCACCGGCGGCATGCCGCCGCGCACGCGTGAGGTGCTCGGCCTGCCGTGGAGTGAGCGCAAAGAGCGCAACTATCAGCGCTTCGCCGCCTTCTGGCGCTCCGGGCCGGTGAACTGGCTGTGGGATCATCTACCGATGAAGGTGCGCTACAACGGCTATGCCCGAGCCGGTTTCGCGCGGGCAGGGCATGGCTGACCCGTCGACCGAAGCGATCCTGGATGCCGCGCTCGTCGAATTCGACCAGCACGGGATCCGCCGGGTCGCGCTCGACGACGTGGCACGGCGCGCCGGCGTGAGCCGAACGACGATCTATCGCCGCTTCGCCAACAAGGACGATCTGGTCTCCGCGGTGATGGACCGTGAAAACGCGCAGCTGTTCGCCGACATCGCCGATGATCTGAAAGCCGCACGGCCGCAATCGAATTACTATGTCGAGGCGTTCACCCAGGCGATCCTTCGCGGCCGTCAGCACCGGGTGCTCAACCGGATGGTGCTCGACGAACCGGCGCTGACGCTGGAGTTGGCGCGCAAGCATTATTCGGCCGCAGTTCAGCGCATCGAAGCCGCCTTGCAGGTGATCTTCCCGCCCGGATTCGCCGATCGGATCGGTGCGCCGGCGGTCCACGATCTGGCCGACTGCATCTGGCGGTACGCGATGATGGTGCTGCTGCTGCCGAGTCGCGAACCCCTCGAGACCGCCGAGGAGATCCGCGCATTCGCCACCCAGCACTTCCTGCCGAGCCTGCCCGAAGCCTTGCGCGCTGTCCCGGTCTAAACGCCGCCGAGGCCCACTACCGGCGCTGCTCGAGTCAGGGCGTACAAGCCGAAGCCGAAAAGGCAAAGCCCACAGACAAAGTCGACTCTCGCCCTGGTTCGAAGGTCGGTGAGATGGTGCTCGGCCACGCGGGCCAGCAACGCGACGCCGGTGAGCTGGGTCGCGCCGAGCGCTGCGTGGATGAGACCGAGCAGGATGCCGAGCCACACCGTGATCTGCTCTCCGGCGAACAGCCCTGGCAAGACCGAGAGGTAGAAGATGCCGATCTTGGGGTTGAGGACATTCGTCATCAGACCCGTTGTGAAGTGGGCGTAGGACACCCGTCGACCGCGCACGATCGGTGTCGCCGCACCCTGTGGGCCGGCCTGCGATCGCCAGGACACCCACCCGGCCGAGCAGGAACGCCAGCCGAGATAGCACAGATAGAGGCCACCCGCCGCCGCGACGGTGCCCGATGCCACTGGGTGACGACCGAGTAGGAGCGCCACACCGAGTCCGGCAAGCGCACCCCACAGGACGGGCCCGCATACCACTCCGAGTGCGGTGGTCATCCCGGCGCGGGGACCGTCGCGCAGGCTCGTACCGAGAACCAGGATGGTGTCGGCGCCCGGCATGAGGACCACGACGGCAGCGATCGCGGCGAACGCGAGCACAGATTGCCCTAGCATCCCGTGTCCTGACCGCCGCTCACCGGATGGCCGGCGGCCAGAGGCTAGGCGGGAATATCTCTACCCGCCAGGTAGTTCCGCAGTGCACTCGCACCGGTCGCGGTCACGGTGAGGGCGCGGTCGGACCGGCGTCGTCGTAGCCAGTCCTCGCGCAGCAGCCCCGCCAGCAACGCCGCTCCGATTCGCCCTGCCAGGTGGGGCTGCCGCTCGGTCCAATCCAGACAGCATCGGACGTCGGGTCCGGACCCCGTCGACAGCGAGGTGATCGACAGCGTGTGGAGCAGCGGGTGATCCAGCGTGTGGACCTGCGCCATGTGCCCGCCGGGATCCAATACCACTGCGCCGTCGTCGATCAGCCGGCGAGTCAGGCGCACGGCGAGAGCGCCACCGAGGTGGCGGTAGCAGACCCTGGCGAACTGCAGCTTGCTCCCGGCCTGTGCCTGCCGCAACGATTCGACCGGCAAAAGCGGTGCGATGCAGCCCAATGCCTCGATGGCCGAGGCGACTTCGGACGAGGCGAGTTCGTAAAGCCGGCGGCGTCCTTCGGTCCGGACCACGACGAGCCGCGCTCCCAGGAGGTGCGCGAGGTGGGTGGACGCGGTCGAGGCGGAGACACCCGCTCCAGCAGCGAGTTCCGAGGCGGCATGGGCTTGGCCGTCCATCAACCTGAGCAGCATATTCGCTCGGGTGGGCTCGCCCACCACCTTCGCCACCCCGGCCAGGTCATAGTCTCGGGCCGGATTACGCGTGTGTGATACGACGAATAGTTCGTCAGCTATCAAAGCGTCGCGCATCTACATTGCTCCTATGGACAGCCAGCACCCGACCCGTTGCCTCAGCCGGGGTGACTTCGCCACTGCCGTCGACGACCGCTACTTCGAGGACTACATCCCAGGCAAGGTATACGAATACGGCCACGTCGAAGTCGGTGCCGATGACATCATCGCCTTTGCGCGCCAATATGACCCGCAGACCTTCCACACCGATCCACAGTTGGCGGCCGAAGGTCCATTCGAGGGTCTCATCGCCAGTGGTTGGCATACCGCCGCTTTGTGTATGCGCATGTTCGTCGACCATTACCTTTCCCATGTGGCCAGCATGGCGTCGCCCGGCATGGACGAGTTGCGTTGGCCGCGCCCAGTTCGTCCTGGCGACAGGCTGAGGTTCAGGGCGACCATCGATTCCTCGCGCGTGTCGAAGTCCAGGCCAGACCGCGGACTCGTCCACACCACCGCCGAGATGCTCAATCAGGACGACCAACTCGTGATGTCGCTCAAGGCGATGAACTTCCTTCGTCGTCGAACCGTCTCGGACTGACAACTCGGAAATTTGGACGGGTACAGCCTCATGACCGCGGATTCGGGTGCGCAGCCCATCGCCCTTCCCGACATGCCGATGGTGTTCGTGCCCGGGATCGGCGATTCCGGGCCCGATCACTGGCAATCGTTGTGGCAGTTGGCCAGTGGTGGAGCTCGTATTGCCCCAGCGTCGTACGCGGAGCCCGAGCTCGGCGACTGGTTGCAGGCGCTGACCCGAGCTGTGGAGGGCATGCCGAGCGCCCCGGTGGTGATCGCCCACAGCCTGGGCTGTCTGGCGGCGATCGCGTGGGCGGCGACACCGCAGGCAGTCGGACGGGTCGCCGGCTACTTCCTGGTCGCGGTACCCGATCCGCACGAGCGAGGTTTTCCGCTGGCAGCCAGCACATTTCGTGATGTGGTGGCGCACCGTCTGGTGATGCCTGCGATGATTGTGGCAAGTGCGAACGATCCCTACGGCTCGTTGCGGTACTCGCGTGGCGTGGCGGCACGCACCGGCGCCACCTTGCGAACCGTCGGGCGTCGGGGGCACATCAACGCCGCCAGCGGAGTCGGGGCGTGGCCGGTGGGGCAGCGGCTGCTGGCCGAGTTCGTCGGCACGATTGGGTGACTCGGCGCGACTCATCGTGCGCTGTCAGAGGTGTCGACCAACCGAATGAGCGTTTGTCGGCCAGTGGCGACGTGTGTGCGTCCCCTTTCGTTGACGGTGTAGGCCTGCAGCTCGCAGACCGTCAGGGTGCGGCCGCTCTTGATCACCGTTGCCTGCGCCACCAGCACCTCACCGACCGCGGGGGCCAGTAGATTGACGGTGAAATCGACGGTCAGCACCGAGTCGCTTCGCGTGTAGGTGGACAGCCCGGCGTAGCCGCCGGCGGTGTCCACCAGCGCACTGGTGACTCCGGCGTGGAAGTAGCCGTGCTGTTGGGTGAGTTCGGGACGGTAGGGAGCGTGGATCTCGCAAAAGCCGGCGCGGAGTTCGGTGATGGTGGCGCCGAGGTGACGCATCAGACCTTGTCGGCCGAAGCTGTCGGTGATGTGCCGGGTGAGTTCGGCGTCGATGTCGGTGGGCTGATCCATCTTCGATTCCTCTCTGAGTGGTCGTTCAGGGCGTGTGCGGCACGGCCTGTTCAGCGGCTGGGTAGGCGAGCGGGTCCAGCGACTGCCAGGTGTCGCGCAGGATCTGGACCCCTCGTTTGAGGCGCTCGGGCTCGGCGGTGAACGGCACCCGGATGAACCGTTCATGGGCGCCGTCGACGCCGAACTTGGGGCCTGCGGTGATCCGGACGCCGCGGCGTTGGCTGGCGGAGGCCAGCGCCGAGCTCAGCGGAGCTCGCAGACCCACCCACAGCGACAGGCCGCCGTGCACACACGGTGTCTCCCAATCCGACAGATAGGTCCGCAGTTCGTTGACGAGGAGGTCGCGGCGCTCGCGCAGCTGCTCCGACCGCCGCCTCAACAGCGAGTCGTAGTCGGCGAGAACGTCTGCGGCGATCATCTGCTCGATGACCGGCGTACCGAGATCCCCGGCGGGTCGACTGTTGGCGAGCCGGTTGATGAGCGCTGGTTCGGCGCGGATCCACCCGACGCGCATCCCTCCCCAGATCGTCTTGCTCAACGACCCCACGCTGACCACGGTGCTTGAGGACCGTCGCGGCTCAAGCGATGCGAAGAGGGGTGGGCAGCCGGGGCGGTCGATGTCGAGCTCTGCGGTTGTTTCGTCAACGAGCACCAGCGTCCCCGCTCGCCGTGCCGCGGTCAGCACCCGCACGCGTTCTTCAGCCGACATGGAGGCGCCGGTGGGATTGTGAAAGTCGGGAATCAGGTAGATCAGTTCCGGGCGGATGCGCTCCACCATGCTGGTCAGGTGATCGATGTCCCAGCCGGAGTGGGACACCGGCGTGCTCGCCAGCCGGCCGCCGGCGCTCTGGACGGCTTCGTAGGCATGCGGGTAGGTCGGTGCTTCGACGACGACGCGGTCGGCCTGCCTGAGCAAGGTTCTGGTCAGCAGCGCGATGGCGTGCTGGGCGCCCAGCGTGACCATGATCTGGTCGGGGCTGGTGGGGGCGCCGCGTTGGGTGTACCGAACAGCGATCTGCTCGCGCAGCAGATACTCGCCGACGAGATCGAAGCCCTGGTGGGCCAACGCCTCTGGCATCGCGTCGTTGAACCGCCGCAGAATCTGCTCCAGACCCGTCACCGGAGGCGGCACAGCGCGGGCGAAGTCGACCTCACCGGCGCTCTTGCCGGTGGTGCTCGGGCCAGGGAGAACGGCGACGCTGCCTGACCCGCGCAGGCTGATCAGATGGCCGCTCTCGCGTAACGACCGGTACGCGGCGACGATCGTGGTGCGGCTGCGCCCCAGCGCCTCGGCGAGTTCCCGTTCGGCCGGCAACCGTGTGTGGGTCGCTATCCTGCCGTCGTCGAGCAGCAACGCGATGCGTGCCGCGAGCGCCGAGTACGCGGCGGTGCCGCTGTCCCACCGCCCCAGCAGCGCGACGAGTTGTTTGGCCCCGATGTGTGCCCGGGCCAGTGGACGTTGTGTCGTTGCCACAGCTGTCATCCGTCCAGAACTCCTCGGGCCCGTTGCGTCCCCCCGTTGTTCACCTGCGCACCCAGTCAACCCGAATCCAATCCCGGGTGTCAGCGTCCAATTCTGCGGAACTGGACTGGTCCACGGCAGCGCAGGCGGCTGTATCCGTCGGCCCGCGCGGGTCTAGACAATGCTGTCCATGCCGGTCCTGACCCGAGATGAGCTGCCCGTGCGCCGCTTCTGGCGCGCCTACGAACCCCTCCACGCCGTCTGTTACTTCCACCCCCGATTCGCCGCGACGATGGCCGAAGCGGGCCTGACGGGCTGGTGGAACGGATATTTCGCGGGCCGCGCCGCCGCGCTGGGGACGACCCCGCCGCAGGTGGTCACCGCGCTGTTCTTCGGCTTCGCGCCGACAATGGTCGCTTCTGCGATCCCGAAGGTCTGGACCCGAATCGCGCCGGGCGACGCTGTCCAGGCGCGTTTTGCGGCCGCCGAGACCGTATTGGCCGAGCATACGTCCGCGGGTTCCACCGATGATCTCCGCCGGGTCATCGACAACCTGGAGCGTGCCATCGGCGCGATCGGATTCGACGGCCGCGCGCTCGCCGCAGCGTGGCAATCGGTCCCGCGCCCGCCGACGCTGCTCGGGCGATTGTGGCTGGCCACGACCATACTGCGGGAACACCGTGGCGACGGTCACGTCGTCGCCGCCACGGCAGATGGCCTGTCCGGACTGCAGGCATCGATCACGCATATCGCGACCGGTCAGGTCAATCGCGACATTCTGCAGCCCAACCGGGGCTGGGGCGACGAGGAGTGGATTGCGGCGCGCGATGAGCTCGTCGGACGCGGAATCCTCACCGCCGCAGGATCTCTCACAAAGAGCGGGGCATTGCTTCGGGACCGGGTCGAGGACGTCACCGACGAGTTAGCCGTGGTGGCGCTGCGAGCGCTGCCCGACGCCGAGTGGACTGTGGACGTCCTCACCAGAGTTGCGTGCAGCATTGTCGAAGGCGGAGCCGTTCCGATGCCGAATCCGATCGGAGTTCCACGACCGTAGGGGCTCGGCGTATCTGCCTTCGCCCCCGAAACGCGTCGTCCGCGCATTGCGGCCGACCTGCTATGGCTTGACCGCTTCGGCGAGGAGTTCTTTCGACCCTTGGTGACTCGCCGTCAGCGGTGTCGGCCGGTGTTAGCTCAGTCGGCGCTGGCGATGATCGACTCGAACGTAGTTGCCACCTGCCGGCGGAACCACCGATGCGCGGCGTCATGCTCGGTGCGCGGATGCCAGGCGATGCCGATGTCCAGGTGCGGCAGGTCCAGCGGGATGGCGAACGTCCGCATGGTGAGCCCGTCGATTGTCTGCTGCCAGTGCGCAGTCGTCAACGCGACGAGATCCGTGGGGCCGGCTAGCAGCAGGGCACTGGTGTGGTTCGGCACGACGATCCGCACCCGGCGACGTAAACCCAGCTCGGCGAGGGCAGTGTCGATCGGGCCGTGTGTCTTGCCGCGCCGTGAACTGTTGATGTGTTCTGCCGCCGCGAATCGGTGGACGTCGATCTTTGCGTCGAACAGCGTGTTGTCGGCACGGGCGTCCACCACCGTGCCGTCGGGGTGTGCTGCGAGAAACGACCGCACGTATTCGTCGAAGATCGAGGCACGCAACACCGACCCGGCCAGCGATGGACCTCGGAACTTGGCGAAGTCGTAGTCGATGGCGGCCACCAATTCCGCGTCCTTGACGTCCGAGAGGACGCTGTGCGAAGCCCGCGCATCGAGTGCGCGGCCGTACAGCGGTATCAGCAGAGTCTCTTGAATTGCGCCCAATTGCACTGCTACGCCCATCCCGCCAGCCTAATTTTGGGCGGGCTAATTTGGTGGTGTCCGTGTGGTCGCGCCCGTCGGTCGGCCAGGGCGGTCATGGTCTTCGGTCCGGTGCCCGGTACGTCGGTATCCGCCAGCACTGTCCAGCGGCCACGCCCGACGGGGCCGTTGACGTTGCCCTCGGTGGGAACACTAAATGCCCCGCGCTGCAGTATGTTTCACGATCTGAAATCGACGGAATCGGTGCTGGTCTGCGGCTGATCGTTCCACCCGGCAAGGCGGACGAGGTCGAACCAGGTCAGCGGCGCTGCCTGGGATTGGCACAGGTGGTGCACGTGGTGGGGGAAACTCAGCGGTGGTCCCTTCACCGGATTGTTGTCGACTTGCCGTGCGATGATCCAGGCCAGCGCGTAGCCCAGGTCGTGACGGGGCCAGGACGCATGGACCAGATCGGCGAATCCCGGCCGAAGGAATGAAGCGGCCGCGTCGGCGCCGTCGACCTCGAACCGCTGATCGCCGTTGCCGTACTCAGTGGCGCCGAGATCGTGCAGCATGCAGCTGAGAAACAACAGTTCGTCGTCGTAGTCGGCCTCCGGGGACAATCCCTTCGCGCCAGCGAGGTCGCGGGCGAACAGGTAGCCGCGGACGCAGTGATGAGCCACGAACTCAGGCGACACATCGTAAACGAAAGATATTGCTGCAGAACAGATATCGGATTCTGGCAGCGCAAGTTCGTGGTTCAACGAGTCGGGCACGGTTCTTCCTTCGGTCGTGGTCTGACAAGACAGTGCCGCATCCGCAGGATCCACGCCAGTGGCCAGATAGACCAATACTGCTGAGATTTGGCCACATGATCGTCGGGGTGCTCGCCATCGATAACGTGGTCGGTTACGAACTGATGATTCCCGGCCAGATCTTCGGGATGGCCAACATCGCCGCGGCCGAATCGGCCCGCCCTGAAGGGGACGGCGAACCGCGGATGTCCCCCTTCGAGGTCCGGCTCTGCGGTCAGCGCTCGACGATCAGCACCGCCGCCGATTTTGCAGTGGTGGAAATCCGGGCACCCTTCGGATTGGACGCACTGGCAGACGCAGATCTCGTGATCGTTCCGGGAACACGAAGCTTCCTCGAAGAGCCCCCAGCACAGGTCCTTTCGCTGTTGGCAGACATTGCAGGCGGGGGAGGGCGGGTCGCATCCTTCTGCGTGGGAGCATTCACGCTGGCCGCCGCGGGCTTACTCGATGGCCGTCGAGCCACCACGCATTGGCAGTTCGCAGGCGAGCTCTCGCGGCGCTACCCCAATGTCGACGTCGACCCTCGGGTGCTGTTCATCGATGAAGGCCAGGTCCTGACCTCTGCCGGAGTCTCGTCGGGAATCGACCTGTGTTTGCACCTCGTTCGTCAACACTGTGGGCCCGAGTTGGCCCGGCGTACCGCGCGCCGAGTGGTGGTGTCGGCCTGGCGGGACGGTGGCCAGGCGCAGTACATGGAGAATCCTGGCTCTGAAGACGGCGAGCATCCGCTGCAAGGCACCGTCGACTGGATGCGTGACAATTCACTGACGGCACTGGAGCTGAAGGACATCGCGACCCACGCAGCCGTGAGCGTGCGGACTCTCAACCGCCAGTTCCGCGAATACGTCGGCACGACGCCCCTGGGAATGCTCACCGCCATCCGCGTCGACGGCGCTCGGCGACTGCTCGAGACTACGAAAGTACCGATGGAAGAGGTCGCCATGCGAGCTGGATTCGGCTCGTATGCCTCACTGCGTTGCCACTTCCGCCGGTCGGTCGGGCTGTCCCCCCAGAAGTACCGGAATACCTATGCCGTGGCGCGCTGAGTGTCAGCCCGGGCCCATCCGTGAGTTGCAGGTCCAGTTGCGCGCCACGGGCCTCGAGCGCGACGGGGTCCGGACACCGGCCGTGCGAAAACGCTTAACGGCCGCTGGGAAATGTCTGCGCTGCGGCCGGGCAGCGCTCGCAGGCTTCGCCCAGTTGGACCGACCGCCCAACTTCCCCGGGGGACCGCAGGGCCGGTGGCTACGCCACTGCGGGTCGTCATGCAGCCACAACTTCACCGCGCCGTTTCCACCAGCACCCACAGCCCCGGAATTTATCGCTCTCCCGTCCGCGTTCCACTGTTCGCACACCTATATAACAACGTTCTATGGGGAGCCGACAGGAGCGCCACACCATGACCAACGTCGTCTTCATCGACGGTCTGTGGATCGCCAGCACCGCTTGGCAACCATGGATCGACCACTTCGCAGCCCGCGGTCACCAGGCCGTCGCCCCGTCCTGGCCGGGTGAGCAGGCCACCATCGAAGCCACCCGCCAAAACCCCGCCGCACAGGCCGGTGCCGTCACCGACTTCCACGCCTTCGAGGGGCGCGGACAGTCGCTGACCATCGATCGGGGCTGGCGTGAGGTCGCCGACACCGCGCTGGACTGGCTGGCCGGCCAGGGGACGGTCGACCGGGCATGATTGCGGCACCACGACGTCGCCGGACCGCCAGCGACCAGGTCTCGGCGGCGGTATTGGACGCGGCCGAGACCGTGCTGGACCGCGACGGAACGGCCGGCGTCACGATCCGTGCCGTCGCCGGTGAAGCCGCGGTCGCGCCGATGAGCGTCTACAACAGATTCGGCAACAAGGACGCCCTGCTCGTCGCACTGGCCATCCGCGCCTTGGACCAATTGGGTGCGGCCATCGCGACTCCGAGCGACCTGGAGCCGGTCAGGCGGTTCTGTCAGGCCTGCCGCAGTTACCGCGCGTACGCGCTGAACCACCCCGCTCGGTACGGGCTGATCTTCGCCGCCGGCAGCCCGCTGCAGGACCCGTCGTCGCCTGCGGCAGTGTACGGCCGGTCGGTCTTCGCGGTCCTGGTCGAGCTGATCCACGCATTCGCCACCGGCGAGCCGGCGAGACAACCGGAGCAGGCCGCGCAGGCGGTCTGGAGCGCGGTGCACGGCGCCGTCACCATCGAGATCGCTGGGATCGGCCAGACGCCGGACCCCGCCGCCAGTTACGAGCATCTGCTCGACCTGCTGCTCACCGGGCTGCGGCCACCAGGCCGGACGACCTCGTAGCGCACCGACCCCGCGGCTGCTACACCCTGTAGTTGACCACCCCGCCGGGGCTGGGACACTGGTGGCCATGAGCAGTACCGATCAGGCCGCCTCGACGTCGACGTCATGCCAGGCATCGGCCAGGCTGTTCGCCGACGCCTGCGAGGTGATTCCCGGCGGGGTGAACTCGCCGGTGCGTGCGTTCAACTCGGTCGGCGGGACCCCGCGCTACATCACCTCGGCCAACGGCTACTGGCTGACCGATGCCGACGGCAACCGCTACATCGACCTGGTGTGCTCGTGGGGCCCGATGATCTTGGGCCACGCGCACCCCGCGGTCGTCGATGCCGTGCAGAGAGCCGCCGCAGACGGTCTGTCGTTCGGGGCGCCGACGCCCGGCGAGACGGAACTGGCCCGCGAGATCATCGACCGGGTCGCACCCGTGCAGCGGGTCCGGCTGGTGAACTCTGGCACCGAGGCCACCATGAGCGCCGTGCGGCTGGCGCGCGGCTACACCGGCCGCTCGAAGGTGGTCAAGTTCTCCGGGTGTTATCACGGCCATGTAGACGCCCTGCTGGCCGACGCCGGGTCCGGCGTGGCCACGCTCGGTCTGCCGTCCTCGCCCGGGGTCACCGGTGCCACCGCGGCGGACACCATCGTGCTGCCCTACAACGACGTCGCCGCGGTCCACGAGACCTTCGCCTCGTTCGGCGACAGCGTCGCCGCGGTCATCACCGAGGCCTGCCCGGGCAACATGGGTGCCGTCCCGCCGTTGCCTGGTTACAACGCCGAACTGCGTCGGATCACCGCCGAACACGGCGCACTGCTGATCGTCGACGAGGTGATGACCGGGTTTCGGATGAGCCGAAGCGGTTGGTATGGACTCGATCCCGTCGACGCGGACCTGTTCACCTTCGGCAAGGTGATGAGCGGCGGGTTGCCCGCCGCGGCCTTCGGCGGGCGCAAAGACGTGATGGAACGGCTCGCCCCGCTCGGGCCGGTGTATCAGGCCGGAACGCTGTCGGGAAACCCGGTGGCGGTGGCCGCCGGGCTGGCGACGCTGCGGCACGCCGACGACGCAGTGTATGCCGCGCTTGACGCCAACGCCGACCGGCTCGCAGGCCTGCTCGCCAGTGCCCTGACCGAGGCCAGTGTGGTCCACCAGATCGCGCGTGCAGGCAATTTCGTGTCGGTGTTCTTCGCCGAGGCCCCGGTGACGGATTTCGCCTCGGCCCGGGCCAGCGAGACCTGGCGGTTCCCGGCGTTCTTCCACGCCCTGCTCGCCGCCGGGGTGTACGCGCCGCCGAGTGCATTCGAAACCTGGTTCGTCTCAGCCGCTCTCGACGACGCCGCATTCCAGCGGATCGCCGAGGCTCTGCCGGGCGCGGCCCGGGCGGCAGCGGAGGCCAAGCCGGCATGACCGAGGACACCTCCAGAACCGTCGTCCACGTCATGCGCCACGGCGAAGTGCACAATCCCGACGGCATCCTGTACGGCCGACTGCCCGACTTCCACCTCTCCGATCGCGGTCGCGCCCAGGCCGAGGCGGTCGCGAGCTGGCTTGCCGAGCGCGACATCGTCTATGTGGTCGCTTCCCCGCTGGAACGGGCGCAGGAGACCGCCGCGCCGATCGCCGCCCGGCACGGCCTTGCCGTCGACACCGACAGCGATCTCCTCGAGTCGCTCAACGTGTTCCAGGGCCAGAAGGTGTCGCCGGGCGACGGCGCGCTGCGCGATCCGCGCAACTGGTGGCACCTGCGCAATCCGCGGTCGCCGTCGTGGGGCGAGCCCTACCGCGAGGTCGCCGCACGGATGCAGGCCGCCATGCACCGGGCCCGCGACAAGGGCACCGGGCACGAGGCGCTGTGCGTCAGCCATCAGTTGCCCGTCGAGACGCTGCGCCGATCGATGAACGGCCAAAAGCTGCACCACTTTCCGACCAAACGGCTGTGCAACCTGGCGTCGGTCACGTCGTTCTACTTCGACGGTGCCGACTGCGTCGGCTGGGGATACGCGGAGCTCGGCGGGCGGTGAAGCGCCTGGCGGTCCTCCTGGTGGCGGCGACGGTGTTGGTCGGCTGCTCCACCGGTGACGACGCCGTCGCCCAGGGCGGCACCTTCGAGTTCGTTGCGCCCGGCGGTAAGACCGACATCTTCTACGATCCGCCGGCCAGCCGCGGAACACCGGGCCCGGTGTCCGGGCCGGAGCTGATGGATCCGTCGAAGACTCTGTCGCTCAAGGACTTCGAGGGAAAAGTCGTGGTGATCAACGTCTGGGGTCAGTGGTGCGGGCCCTGCCGATCGGAGATCACTCAGCTGGAGGAGGTCTACAACCAGACCCGTGACTCCGGGGTGGCGTTCCTCGGTATCGACGTCCGCGACAACGATATCAGCGCACCGCAGGATTTCGTTGTCGATCGCAAGGTCACGTTCCCGTCGATCTATGACCCGCCGATGCGCACCATGATCGCATTCGGCGGCAAATACCCCACCACCGTGATTCCGTCCACCGTCGTGCTGGACCGCGAGCACCGGGTCGCCGCGGTCTTCCTGCGTGAGCTGCTCGCCGAGGACCTGCTGCCGGTGGTGCAGCGGCTCGCCGCGGAACCGGGCCCTGTCCAGCCCTCGAAACAGGCCACGCCATGACCGGTTTCGCGCAGACCGCCGCCGCCGGACCGCTGCTGCTCGCCCTCGGGGTGTGCGTGCTGGCAGGCCTGGTGTCGTTCGCTTCGCCCTGCGTGGTGCCCCTGGTGCCGGGCTACCTGTCGTATCTGGCTGCCGTCGTGGGCGTCGACGACCTCGATGCCCACACCGGCCGGGTGGCACTCAAGGCACAGCGGTGGCGGGTGGCGGGCTCGGCGCTGTTGTTCGTCGCCGGTTTCACCGCGGTGTTCGTGCTCGGCACGGTCGCGGTGCTGGGCATGACGACCGCGCTGATCACCAATCAGCTTCTGCTGCAACGAGTGGGCGGAATCGTGACCATCGTCATGGGTCTGGCGTTCATCGGCCTCATCCCGGCCCTGCAGCGCCAGGCCCGGTTCACTCCCAGGCAGCTCGCCGGGGTTGCCGGCGCGCCTCTGCTCGGTGCCGTGTTCGCGCTGGGCTGGACACCGTGCCTCGGCCCGACGCTGACCGGTGTCATCACCGTCGCCTCGGCCACCGACGGCGCCAGCGTCGCGCGTGGAGTGGCCCTGGTGATCGCCTACTGCCTCGGGCTGGGAATCCCGTTCGTGGTGCTCGCGCTCGGATCCGGCTGGGCGGTCAACGGATTCGGCTGGTTGCGCCGCCACACCCGGGCCATCCAGATCGTTGGCGGCATGCTGCTGATCGTCGTCGGCCTGGCACTGGTGACGGGGATGTGGAACGACTTCATCTCCTGGGTGCGCGACGCGTTCGTCTCGGACGTGAGGTTGCCGATCTGATGACGGCGACTTCACCGCGAACAGACACAGAATCGCGCGAAACCACCCGTTCGAGGGTGAGTCTGCGTCTGCTCGCGCGTCTGCCCCGCAACCTCTGGCGTGCGCTCACGTCCATGGGCACGGCGTTGGTGCTGCTCTTCCTGCTGGCCCTCGGTGCCGTCCCGGGTGCCCTGCTGCCGCAACGCAGCCTCAACGAGGCCAAAGTCGAGCAGTACATCGCCGAGCACTCGGTCATCGGGCCGTGGCTGAACCGGTTTCAGTTCTTCGACGTGTTCTCCAGTTTCTGGTTCACCGCCATCTACGCGCTGCTGTTCATCTCGCTGGTGGGGTGCCTGACTCCGCGGATGATCGAGCACGTCAAGAGCCTGCGCGCGGTACCGGTGCCCGCGCCGCGCAACCTGTCCCGGCTGCCCAAGTACGCCGTCGGCCAGGTGACGGGGACCCCCGAGTCGGTCGCTGCCGCGATCTCAGAGCGGCTGCGTGGCTGGCGGCGGGTGACTAGCCACACCGGCGACAGCGTCGAGGTCTCGGCCGAGAAGGGCTACCTGCGCGAGTTCGGCAACATCGTTTTCCACTTCTCGCTGCTCGGGCTGCTGGTGGCCATCGCCGCGGGCAAGTTGTTCGGCTACGAGGGCAACGTCATCGTCGTCGCCAACGGCGGTCCGGGGTTCTGCTCGGCGTCCCCGGCAGCATTCGACTCGTTCCGGGCCGGCAACAGCGTCGACGGCACCTCGCTGTATCCGATGTGCATCAAGGTCAACGACTTCCAGGCTCGCTACCTGCCGAGCGGGCAGGCCATCTCCTTTGCGTCGAATATCGACTACCAAGCCGGTGACGACCTGGCCACCGGCACCTGGCGGCCGTACCGCCTCGAGGTGAACCATCCGCTGCGGATCGGTGGGGACAGGGTCTACCTGCAGGGCCACGGATATGCCCCGACGTTCACCGTCACGTTCCCCAACGGGCAGAAACGCACGCAGACCCTGCAGTGGCGCCCCGACGATCCGCGCACGCTGCTGTCCTCAGGCGTCATCCGCGTCGACCCGCCTGGCGGCATGTACCCCGATCCTGCCGAGCGGCGTAAGCACCAGCTGGCGATCATGGGCCTGTTCGCGCCCACCGCGGAGTTCGACGGCACCCTGCTCTCGTCGAGCTACCCCGCACTCAACGACCCCGCGGTCGCCATCGACGTCTACCGCGGCGACACCGGACTGGACACCGGGCGACCGCAGTCGTTGTTCACCCTCGATCACCGGCTGCTCGAGCAGAAGCGGCTGACCAAGGTCAAGCGGGTCAACCTGCGGCAGGGCGAGGAAGTACGGCTCGACGACGGCACCGTGGTGAAGTTCGACAGTGCGACCCCGTTCGTGAACCTGCAGGTGTCCCACGACCCCGGCCAGGTGTGGGTGCTGGTGTTCGCGATGACGATGATGGGCGGGCTGCTGGTGTCGTTGATCGTGCGCCGGCGCCGGGTGTGGGCCAGGATTGAACCAGGAACCCTGAGCGGTACGGTGAATATCGAGCTGGGCGGTCTGGCCCGTACCGACAACTCCGGGTGGGGCAGCGAGTTCGAGAAGCTCACCCAGCGGTTATTGACCGACGTGCCGGACGCGGCACCGTCGCAAGAGAAGGTCTGAGAGTGTGAATACCGAACACATCGACATCGGCCTGGCCCGCTATTCGGACTGGGCGTTCACCTCGTCGATCGTGGTCCTGGTCGGAGCGCTGCTGCTCCTGGCGGTCGAGCTGGCCTACAGCCGCGGGCGCAAGGTCGAGGCACGCGAGCTGGTGTCGGCCGGCACCGGAGCCGTCACCGCCGACAGCGATCGCCCGGGCATCGTCGTCGACGCCCCGACGTTGTCGACCGACGAACGCATCGGCAGGGCCGGCCTGGCGCTGGTCTACGTCGGCATCGCGTTGTTGTTCGGCTGCATCGTGCTGCGCGGCCTGGCCACCGCGCGGGTTCCGTGGGGCAACATGTACGAGTTCATCAACCTGACCAGCTTCTGCGGCCTGGTCGCCGCCGCGGTCGTGCTGCGCAAACCGCAGTTTCGCGCGCTGTGGGTCTTCGTACTGGTTCCTGTGCTGATCCTGCTCACGGTGTCGGGCAAATGGCTCTACACCAACGCCGCACCGGTGATGCCCGCGCTGCAGTCCTACTGGCTGCCGATCCACGTGTCGGTGGTCAGCCTGGGCTCCGGGGTGTTCCTGGTGGCCGGGGTGGCGAGCATCCTGTTCCTGCTCAAGATGTCGCCGCTGGCCGACCCGGGCCGCGACGGCACGGCGGCGCGGATCGTGCAGCGGCTGCCAGACGCGCAGACGCTGGACCGCATCGCCTACCGCACCACGATTTTCGCGTTCCCGATCTTCGGCTTCGGTGTGATCTTCGGCGCCATCTGGGCCGAGGAGGCCTGGGGTCGGTATTGGGGCTGGGACCCCAAGGAGACGGTGTCGTTCATCGCGTGGGTGGTCTACGCGGCCTACCTGCACGCCCGCTCGACGGCCGGGTGGCGCGACAAGAAGGCCGCCTGGATCAACGTTGTCGGCTTCGTCGCGATGGTCTTCAATCTGTTCTTCATCAACCTGGTGACTGTGGGCCTGCACTCGTACGCCGGAGTGAGCTGACCCGAGCCTGCGCTAGGGTTTGGGTACTCCCCGAGAATCACTCGACCCGAAACGATATGCCAGGGGGAAGTGCACGTGCCCGATCCTCAATTACCCCGCCGGGGCCACGAATCGATAGACGCGACAACGGTGTTCCGCACCGAACAGCGGTTCCACGATCCTGCCACCGCTGCGCCGCAGTCCGAGCAGGACTGGCTGGCGGCCAACACCCCGCCGATCGGTATCCCGCTGGACCCGCTGCCTGCGGCGGCCCCGCTGTACAACCAGTACGTCACCGAGCGTCCGGTGCCGTCCTACCGTCCGACGGTGCCGCCGACACCCTATCCGGACCTGTCGACCAGCGCGCTGTTGCGGCAGGTCAAGCCGCCACCTTCGGGTGGCTGGCGCAAGTGGCTCTATCTGGCGTCGGGCAAGCTGATCAACGTGGGGGAGAGCCCGCGCTCGACCCACCGCAATGACCTTGTCGCACAGGTCAATCGCCCGCTTCAGGGGTGCTACCGGATCGCGCTGCTGTCACTGAAAGGCGGAGTGGGCAAGACCACGGTCACCGCGGCGCTCGGCGGCACGTTCGCCTCGATTCGGGGCGACCGGGTGGTGGCGGTCGACGCCAACCCCGACCGTGGCACGTTGAGTCAGAAGGTGCCGATGGAGACGCCGGCCACCGTGCGTCATCTGTTACGCGACGCCGAGAACATCGCGCGCTACAGCGACGTCCGCGGTTACACCTCGCAGGGGCCCAGCCGACTGGAGGTACTGGCGTCGGAAAGCGATCCCGCGGTGTCGCAGGCGTTCAGCGCCGAGGACTACGACCGCACGCTGGCCGTCCTGGAGCGCTTCTACAGCCTGGTGCTGACCGATTGCGGCACAGGGCTTCTGCATTCGGTGATGGCTTCTGTGCTGACGAAAGCGGACACGTTGATCGTGGTCAGTTCGGGATCGGTGGACGGCGCCCGGAGTGCCTCGGCGACGCTGGACTGGCTCGACGCCCACGGTCACCAGGATCTGGTGCGCCAGTCGGTCTGCGTGATCAACGCGGTGCGGCCCCGCTCGGGCAAGGTCGACATGCAGAAGGTGATCGACCACTTCGCCCGGCGTTGCCGCGCGGTGCGATTGGTGCCGTTCGACCCGCACCTGGAAGAGGGGGCCGAGATCGATCTAAACCGGCTCAAGCCCAAGACACGCGACGCGCTGGTCGAGTTGGCTGCCGTGGTGGCCGACGGTTTCCCCACCGTCGAGGTCCCCGATCGGTTCGGCTAGCGCGGCTTGTCGCCGTGGCTGAGCCGCCACAGGAAGTCCGGATCATCGTCCGGCCCAATGACGCGCGTGGTCGCGCGGTTGGCCTGGGCGCGAACCGCACGCCAGCCGACATAGACGGCGGCCGCGATGATCAGGGCGAGCAGCAGGTACAGCACGTCAACCTCCTTGGTCTGAATATACGCGCGTCGGTAGGCTCGGCGCCGTGGCGGAGAATTCAGACGGTCCGACAGCCGGTTCGAGCGGTCGTATGGTGCGCGACGTCGTCGTGTACACCCTGGCGCGGATCGTCCTGGTGGTCGGTCTGACGGCGGTGATCTATTACGTTGCGCAGTTGATCGGGATCCACCAGTTTCCACTCGTGATCGCTCTGTTGTTCGCGATCGTGATCGCATTGCCGCTGGGTATTTGGGTTCTCGCGCCGCTGCGCAAGCGTGCGACCGCCAGCATCGCGCTGGTCGACGAACGCCGCCGCCGCGACAGGGAACAGTTGCAGGCCCGGCTGCGCGGGGACATCCGACCGGACAAGTGAGCCGGGAAATCCACGGCGCCCTGGTTAGCCGAGCGCCAGCGCGAGCGCGACGGCGATCGACCAGACCAGCATCGTCAGCCCGGTGTCGCGCAGCACCGGGATGAGATCGCGTCCGCCGAGTCCGCGGCTCACCGGGCCGGCTGCCCGCACGGCCAGCGGCGCGGCCACCCAACCGGCTGCACACCACGGGGTGGCGAACATCAGGACCGCGGTGAGCACTCCGGCCAGCGCCAGCATCGCCTGATACAGCCATCGGGTCCGGGTGTCGCCGAGTCGTACCGCCAGCGTCAGCTTTCCCGCCACCCGGTCGGTGGGGATGTCCCGCAGGTTGTTGGCCACCAGCACCGCCGACGACAGCGCTCCGGTCGCGACGGCCAGCACGAGTCCCGTCCAGTCCACCCGCAACGCCTGGGTGTACTGCGTGCCCAGCACCGCAACGAGCCCGAAGAACACGAACACCGCGATCTCGCCGAAGCCCGCGTAGCCGTACGGCCGGGATCCGCCGGTGTAGAGCCAGGCCCCGGCGATGCACGCGACGCCGACGACGATCAGCCAGGGTGCGCTGCAGAGGGCCAGCGCCAGTCCCGCGCCGGCGCCGATGCCGAGGCTGACCGTCGCGGCGGTTAGCACCGCCCGGGGCGAGGCGAGCTTGGAGCCGACCAGACGCAGCGGGCCGGCCCGGTCGTCGTCGGTGCCGCGGATGCCGTCGGAGTAGTCGTTGGCGAAGTTGACGCCGATGATCAGCGCCAGCGAAACCGCCAGTGCGAGCAACGCCTTCCACCAGACGGCCGCGTGCAGCCACGCCGCGGCGCCGGTACCGGCGATCACCGGCGCCACCGCGTTGGGCAGGGTCCTCGGTCTGGCGCCTTCCACCCACTGCGCGATGCTCGCCATGCCCGCAATCGTCGCACGCCCGCTGAGCTGGTCACCGCGGCATCGGGTGTGGCCGATGGCCGAGTTTGCTCGTCCGGCGGTAAGTATCGGTGAGCTAAATAGCTGCGCCGGGGTGTGACAATTCGTTAGCTAAGGGCGACCTTCCTGGTTATCTGCTTCGATCGGAAGAGTCGTGTGCCGCCCGCGCGGATTTGCCGGATGGACGTCGAGCGTGGGTAGCTGATCTTCGCGATAGCGTATGAACGCCGATCGATCGTGCGGCGTCCACTTTCTGGCCGCCCAGCAAACAAGGCCACGCCGCAGGAGCCGGTGTAACCGCTCTTCGCGGTTTCGCTCGGTTAACAGCATTCTGGCAGGAACGCGTTCCAGATCTGGGCGCTGATAGTTGCCTCCTAAAATATTTCACGCGTCAGATAGGTTTGCCGAACCGTCGGGTAATCCGCTTTACCAGTGCTTCCTGGACCATATCGGCATTGCGGCCGACCGTACTGAACTGACCGACCGGTAAGTTCTTTCGCGAATGCGGTAACTCTCAGGTTTCCCTCAGGTAACTTTTTGCCCTGTCCGCACTCGTCCCCCGACAGGAGAAACCATGCCCATTGCTGTCCGGTCATCTGTCGCCACCGGGGTAGCACTGATAGGAGCCGGTGCCATCGCGCTGGCCCCGATGCAACCGGTCGCGTCTACCCTCTCGAACCTCCACGCCCCCGCGCTCTTCTCCGCCTCGAACATCCAGCTCACCGCCGCCGGTGGCTTCGACCCCGTCACCCCGTGGGTCGACGTGATCACCGCCGCGGTCACCAACGTGACCACCATCGGTGAAGAATGGCTGGCCGATCCGCTGCCGGCGCTGCGTCAGCTCGGCACCAACTGGTTGGGCTACGCCGACACCTTCGGCACGGCCCTGGGTGGCGTCGCCACCGGCACCTGGACCTACCTCACCCAGACCGTGCCAGAGTCCATCACCACGGCCTTCCAGCAGATCGCCGACGGCGACCTGTCCGGTGCCGCATCGACGATCAACAACGCGCTGGGCAGCGCCGTCGTCTCCATCGGCCTTCCGCTGTTCCCGGTGCTGGACATTCCCGGCAAGATCACCGACAACCTCAGCGCCGTGGTCAAGGCATTGACCGGTCTCAACACCGCGTTGCCGCTGGTTCTCGGCATCCTCGGTCCGATCGAGGGCGGCATCCAGGCGTTCGGCGACAGCGCGCAGAGTGTCCTCGATGCGGCGGCGGCCGGTCAGATCGTCACCGCTCTCAACAACGCCGTCAACACCATTCCTGCGGTCGTCGGAGCGGTGCTCAACGGCTACCAGGACGGCACCTATCCGGGGCTGCTCTCCCTACCGCCGGCGCCTGGCGTCTTCGGTGGGGGCCTGGTTCACGCTCTGCTGGTCGATATCCCGCAGGCGATCGCCGTCGCTCTGGGCGCGCCGGCCCCGGAAACTGCCACCGCGGCGGCGAAGCAGGCTGCCCCCAGCGCTGAGGCCGTTGCGGCCGACGCACCGGCAGCCGTCGAGAGCGGATCCGGTGTGGGCCAGGCGAAGTCGCCGACCGCGGCGGCCAGCCCGGCCGCCGACACCGCCGCATCGGACGATGCGACGGCGGACAGCGCCGCCGCGGATTCGGCTTCGGACTCGACGGTCAAGGACGGCAACAAGTTCGAACCCGCCCAGGTCACCGGCTCGGGCGCGGCCGGCGCGCGGAGCGCGGCGGCCTCCTCGAAGCCGGCCGGTGCCTCTACCGCCGGCGCCAAGGACGCGGCCGGCGGCAGCGCCGGCAAGGGTCACAGCGCTCGCCACGCCGCCGGCAACTAGTCGGCATCCGCTGGTCGTGACGACGTGACAGATGGCCCCCGGTCGAAGTGGCCGGGGGCCACCTTCCGTCCCGAGAGGCAAACGAGAAACCGTGTCGACATTTCTGCCGGACGACGCCAGCCCCATCTGCGCTCGTGACCGGCGTGAGCGCCTCGGCTTCGACGAGCTCGAGAACGATGCATGGGTCAGTTTCCAGTCGGCGGCCATGCTGCTGCACGACATCGTCAACCGAGGACTGGTCCAGCACCACCAACTGAGCCTCGCCGACGTGCAGATGCTGTCGTATCTGCGCAGCCGTGGTCCCAGCCCGATGGGTGCCCTCGCCGAGTTCCTGATGGTGACGCCCGGAGCTCTGACTCAGCAAGCGCAGCGTCTCGAACGCCGCCGGCTGGTGCACAGGCGTGCCAGCGAGGACGACGGCCGCCGGGTCATGGCGATGCTCACCCTCGAAGGTGCCCGATCGCTCGCAGCGGCACTGCACACCTACTCGCGGCTGATCCAGGCCAACTTCCTCAACGAACTGAACCGGCGGCAGATGATCGCACTGGGCGACAGTTGCCGTCGGATAAGCGGCAAGCTGAAGCAGTCCGAGGCCGCACCAGAGTTGCGCCGACCCTAGCGGGGCAGGCCGGCCGGAGGCGATACACCACAATGGTCGGATGATCGGAGTCATCGGCGGCAGCGGCTTCTACACGTTCTTCGGATCCGATGCGCGCACGGTCAACCTCGACACTCCGTACGGCCAGCCCAGCGCGCCCATTACCGTGGGCCGCGTCGGCGCCCACGAGGTGGCGTTCCTGCCGCGCCACGGCCTGAGCCACGAATTCTCCCCACACACCGTGCCGTACCGGGCGAACATGTGGGCGCTGCGCGCGCTCGGCGTTCGCCGGGTGTTCGCGCCCTGCGCGGTGGGCAGCCTGACACCCCAGCTGGGGCCGGGAGCGATCGTGGTACCCGATCAACTGGTCGACCGCACGCGCGGGCGCGCCGACACCTACTTCGACTCCGGCGGCATTCACGTCGGGTTCGCCGACCCGTACTGCCCGACGCTGCGCGCCGCCGCCGCCGACCTGCCCGGCGTAATCGACGGCGGCACCATGGTGGTGGTGCAGGGGCCCCGGTTCTCCACCCGCGCCGAGAGTCAATGGTTCGCGCGCGAGGGATTCACGCTGATCAACATGACCGGTTACCCGGAGACGGTGTTAGCCCGTGAGTTGGAGATGTGTTATGCCGCAATCGCTTTGGTGACCGACCTGGACGCCGGTGTCGATGTTGGCGCCGGTGTCCGCGCGATCGACGTGTTCGCCGAGTTCGAGAAGAACATGGTGCCGTTCAAGAAGCTGGTGCGTGAGGCGATCGACCAGGTGACCTCCGAACGGGTCTGTACGCACTGTCTCGCCCATGAAGGTGTCGAGCTGCCGTTCGATCTGCCATGAGGGTCCTGCTCACCGGTGCGGCCGGGTTCATCGGCAGCCGCATCCGCGCGGCCCTGGCGGCCGACGGACACGATGTCGTGGCGGCCGACATTATGCTCGACACCGCGCACGGGCCGGCTGCGGTGTTGCCGGGCGACTGCCACCACATCGATGTCCGCGACGCGGATGCCCTGGCGCCCTTGCTGTCCGGAGTCGACGTCGTCTGCCATCAGGCCGCCGTGGTGGGCGCGGGTGTCAATGCTGCCGACGCGCCGTCCTATGCCAGCCACAACGATTACGGGACCGCGGTACTGCTGGCGCAGATGTTCGCTGCCGGCGTGCAGCGGCTGGTGCTCGCCTCGTCGATGGTGGTGTACGGCCAGGGGCGTTTCGAGTGCCCGGCGCACGGCTCGGTCGAACCGCTGGCGCGCACCCGCGCCGATCTGGACGCCGGCGTCTTCGAGCACCGCTGCCCGGTCGGCGGCGAGGAACTGCGCTGGCTGCTGGTCGACGAAGATGCGCCGTTGCGGCCGCGCAGCCTGTACGCGGCAAGCAAAACGGCGCAGGAGCATTACGCGCTCGCCTGGGCGGAGTCGACCGGCGGCTCGGTGGTGGCGTTGCGCTATCACAACGTCTACGGCCCCGGCATGCCGCGCGACACCCCGTATTCCGGGGTCGCCGCGATCTTCCGGTCATCGCTGGAAAAGGGTGATTCGCCAAGGGTTTTCGAAGATGGTGGACAGATGCGTGACTTCGTCCACGTCGACGACGTTGCCGCCGCCAACGTCGCCGCGGTGAACTCCGACGCCAGTGGTTTCCTCGCCGCCAACGTGTGTTCGGGCCGTCCGGTCTCCATCCTGGACGTGGCGACGCGGTTGTGTGAGGCCCGCGGGGGCCCTGCGCCGGTAGTCACCGGCCAGTACCGCAGTGGGGACGTCCGCCACATCGTCGCCGATCCGGCGCGGGCAGCGCAGGCATTGGGATTCCGCGCCGCCATCGACCCCGAGCAGGGGTTGCGGGATTTCGCATTCGCGCCGCTGCGGATGTGATCCAGCTCGCCCCTTCGACATGTTTGTGCTGCGAATCACAAATGGAAACCCTTCGGAGACGGGCTATTTGGGCCACGATGACTGCGGTCCCTATGGTTGGTGACAATGGTCACCTTCAGCGCTCGAGGGGCTGCCGGGCCGCGCCGGTGGTGGCACAATCTTGAATGGTTCCAAATTAGGTTCCGTGAACATTCAAGGAGTGGTGACACATCATGGCGCTATTGACGATCGGTGATCAGTTCCCGGCCTACGACCTCAAGGCGGTCGTCGGCGGCGATCTGTCCAAGGTCGATGCCAAGCAGCCCGACGACTACTTCATTCAGGTGACCAGCTCCGACAGCCCCGGCAAGTGGCGCATTATCTTCTTCTGGCCCAAGGACTTCACGTTCGTGTGCCCCACTGAGATCGCGGCCTTCGGCAAGCTCAACGACGAGTTCGAGGATCGCGACGCCCAGGTCATCGGCGTCTCGGTGGACAACGAGTTCGTGCACTTCCAGTGGCGCGCTCAGCACGAGGACCTCAAGAAGCTGCCGTTCCCGATGGCATCGGATCTCAAGCGTGAGCTCGGCCTGGCTACCGGAGTGCTCAACGCCGACGGCGTGGCCGACCGCGCGACGTTCATCGTCGACCCGAACAACGAGATCCAGTTCGTGTCCGTGACCGCGGGCTCGGTGGGCCGCAATGTCGACGAGGTGCTGCGGGTCCTCGACGCGCTGCAGTCCGACGAGCTGTGTGCCTGCAACTGGAAGAAGGGCGATCCGACGATCGACGCCGGCGAGCTGCTTGCCGAGGCTGTCTGAGAATGGGCATCGACGCAGTCAAAGAAGCACTGCCGGAATACGCCAAGGACCTCAAGCTCAACCTGGGCAGCATCACCCGGTCGACCGAGCTCACCGAGCAGCAGCTCTGGGGCGCGCTGGTGGCGACCGCCGCGGCGACGAAGTCGGAGCGGCTGCTGCGCGAGGTCACCGAGGACGCGCTGGACATGCTCTCGGAGGAGGCGTACCACGCGGCACTCGGTGCCGCGGCCATCATGGGGATGAACAATGTGTTCTACCGCACCAAGCACCAGCTCGACGGCCGCTATGACGACCTGAGGGCGGGGCTGCGGATGAACATCATCGCCAATCCCGGTGTGGCCAAGGCCGATTTCGAGCTGTGGTCGCTGGCCGTGTCGGCGATCAACGGGTGTGACCAGTGCTTGGCCGCCCACGAGAAGGAACTCCGCGATGCCGACGTCTCGCGCACGGTGATCTTCGAAGCCATCAGGTTGGCTTCGATCGTCTCCGGTGTGGCCCAGGCACTGCTGACTGCGCAGGCGCTCACCACGGCCTGACCGGCGATTCGACGTCGAGCGCTGTCCGACCAACCCAATGGTTGGTCGGACAGCGCTTGCGGGGCATACTGATCGCGTGAAGACCGAAATCTGCGACCAGTTCGGCATCGAATTTCCGTTGTTCGCGTTCAGTCACTGTCGTGATGTCGTCGCCGCAGTGACCAATGCCGGCGGCTTCGGCGTGTTGGGCGGCACGGCGTTTAGCCCCGAACAGCTCGACCAAGAACTCAGCTGGATCGACGACCAGGTCAAGGGCAAGCCCTACGGTGTCGACATCATCGTGCCCGCCAAGTTCGAGGGCAAAGGTGAGAACCTGTCGTTCGGCCAGCTGGCCGAACGCATCCCGGAGGGCTACCGCGGCTTCATCAACGAGCTGCTGGCCGCCCACGACATCGAACTCGACGAGCGGCCCCGAGTGGCCGCCTCGTCACTGTCCGGGGACACCGGCAAGAACCTGCTCGACATCGCTCTGAACCATCCGATCAAGTTGATGGCTAACGCACTCGGGGTGCCGCCGGACTACATGATCGAGGCGGGCAAGGCGACCGGGATCCCGGTCGCGGCGCTGGTCGGCGCCAAGGAACACGCCATCAAACAGGTCAACGCCGGCGTCGACCTGCTCATCGCGCAGGGCACCGAGGCCGGCGGGCACTGCGGCGAGGTGACGACGCTGGTGCTCATCCCGGAGGTGATCGAAGCCATCGAGGCGATCGGCAAGCCGGTGCCGGTGCTCGCGGCCGGCGGGATCGTCACCGGCCGGCAGATGGCGGCGTCGGTCGCACTGGGTGCCGCCGGTGCCTGGACAGGTTCGGTGTGGCTGACCACCGAGGAAGCCGAGACCGCCCCGTACACGGTGCAGAAGATGCTGGCGGCCTCCTCGCGGGACACCGTCCGCTCGGCGGGGCGTACCGGCAAGCCGTCGCGCCAGCTGCGCTCGGATTGGACCGATGCCTGGCTGCCCAATGTCGATGGGCGCCAGCCACTTCCGCTGCCATTGCAGTCGATGCTCGCCGAACCCGTACTGCGCAGGATCGACAAGCTGGCCGAGAACGGACATCCCGGTGCCCAGGCGCTGGCGACCTACTTCGTGGGCCAGGGCGTGGGCCTGATGAACAAGGTCAAGCCGGCTCGTGAGGTGGTTCTGGAATTCATCGAGGACTACCTGGCCGCCGCGGAGCGGCTGTGCCAGTCCATCGAGGACTGATCACAGACCCTTCGGGGCGTCCTTGACGGCCTGCACCGCCTGCTCATCGCCGGTGTAGTCCACCTGGGCTAGCCGGCCCGTCGCGAACAGCAGGAGTTCTTCGGGCGTGCCGGTGACGGTGACGGCGGGCCCGCGGCCGGCGGTGAGCACCGTCTCGCCCGCCGGGGTGCGCAACTGCACGCGGGCCGGCATCTTCGCCAGCGTCAGGCGGGCCATCAATCCGAGGGTGCGGCGCAGCGAGGCGACCATCGCGGGTTCGACGGTCCGCGGCGACCAGCCCGACTGGGCGCGCCGCACATCCTCGTGGTGGATGAACATCTCGGCGACGTTGGCCACCGGGTCGAGGATCTTCAGCGGTGAGTAGAGCGGCGGCCCGGCGGCCACCTTGTCCACCAGCTCGTCCCAGTCGGTGCCACCGGCCACCTGGTCCTGCACCTTGGCGGTGTGGGCGGCGAGCGCCGGGATGAGGATCCCGGGTGCGGCATCGACGCGATACTCGCGGATCATCAAGTGGGCGGCGAGGTCTCGGGTGGTCCATCCCTCGCACAGGGTGGGCGCGTCCGGCCCGACGCTGCGCAGAGTGGTGATCAGGGCGGCACGTTCGCGCTGGGCGACGGACAACGGAGACTCCCTTCGGGCAGTACCTCGGGTGCGAGGTGCGCCGGTGCTGTCCACGCTAGCCGACACCGGCGTGGGTCGCGTCGCGCTCGGCAGGACAGGGTCCGGCTACTCGGCCAGCGGTAGCCGTACCTCGAAACGAGCGCCGTGGGCGGTGTTGCGCGCCGACAGGGTGCCCCGGTGGGCCTGCACCAAGCCTGCGGCGATGGCCAGGCCCAGCCCGGAGCCGCTGGGCAATGACGAATCTCCGCGCGGTACACGACCGTTCGAGCCGCGATAGGCCACGTCGAACACCCGCGGCAGGTCCGTCTCGTCGATACCGACGCCGGTGTCGTCCACCCGCGCCCATGCTCCCGCGGCGTCGGCGCCGAGGGCCAGTTTCACAGTGCCGCCCGAGGGCGTGTGGGCGATCGCGTTGGCCACCAGGTTCGACAGCACCCGGACCAGCGCGCGGTCACTGCCGACCACCCGAACCGGCTTGGCCGGCACCGCCGCCTCGAGATGGACGCCGGCCCGCTCGGCGGCGATCTTGTGGGCGGCCATCACGTCGTCGATGACCTCGTCGAGTGCCACCTTCTCGTAAGGCGCGTACACCGCGCCTGCGTTGATCTTCGACATCTCGAACAGGTCGTCGACCATCTCGGAGAGCCGGACCGACTCCTGCTCGATGTGCTTGGCCTGCACCCGCACTTCGTCCTCGCTGACCACCCCGTCGGCGATCGCCTCGGCCAGCGCCCGAATGCCGGCCAGGGGTGTCCGCAGGTCATGGCTGACGAACGCCACCAGCTGGCGCCGGGACTGCTCGGCGACCCGTTCGGAGTCACGAATCTCCTGTTCCCACACCGTTCTTCGGGCCTGATAGCGAGCCAACATCACCGCCGCGGGCAGTGTCACGATGGCGACGATGAGCAGTACGACGGCGATCGGGGCGAAGGTACCGCCGATCATGAAGCCGCTCGCGCCGAGCACACCGGTCAGCGTGGCCAGGGTCGGGATGAGCACCAGCGCCACCATCGTGACCGTCATCGACCAGGACCGGGCCAGCCGGATCACCAGTGCTCCGGCGAGAACCACGGGCAACGAACACGCCAGCGCCAGCACCGCGATCTCGATCAGATCATGCGGTGGCACGGTCACCGCCGCCGGCTTCACCCCGCCACAGATATCCACGGCCCCAGACCGTTTGGACGCGGTGATGCTCGCCAAGCTTGGACCGAAGCCGCTTCACGTGCACCGTAACCGTCGACAAGTCACCGA
Source organism: Mycolicibacterium sp. CBM1 (assembly GCF_054073305.1). NCBI lineage: Bacteria > Bacillati > Actinomycetota > Actinomycetes > Mycobacteriales > Mycobacteriaceae > Mycobacterium > Mycolicibacterium sp. CBM1. The sequence goes on from NZ_JBSXPP010000017.1 coordinate 100,048, forward strand.
AATCCCAACGCCACACCTTCTGCAGCAACTCCTCGCGGGAGAAAACCGTGTCGGTGTGGGTCAAGAAGAACAACAGCAGGTCGAATTCCCGGTTGGTCAGGCCGACCGGCCGGCCCTCGATGTAGACCGCCCGCGCTGCGGTGGACACCGTCAGATCACCCATGCTGATCTCCATCGGCAGGGCGGCCACTGGCGAGGGCGCCCGCCGCAACACCGACCGCACCCGCAACGCCAGCTCGCGCGGGCTGAACGGCTTGGTCAGGTAGTCGTCAGCACCGGCTTCCAAGCCTGCGATGCGGTCGTCTTCCTCGCTCAGGGCGGTCAGCAGGATCACCGGCACGCTGAAGTCACCCCCCTGGCGCAGGGTGCGGCACAGCGACAGGCCGTTCGGCCCGGGCATCATCACGTCGAGGACGGCAACGTCGACGCGCTGGGTCCCCAGCACCCGCAACGCCTCGCTACCGTCTCCGGCGACCAGGACCTCCAGGCCGTCACGTTCCAGGTAGCGGCGCACGACATCCCGCACTACGGTGTCGTCGTCGGCGATGAGAACCCTGGCCGTCATACCTGTGAGGGTAACCAAGACCAGCCCTCACCAGCGCCGATGTCACCATTTTGTCATTCCATGCTGTCCTCGGCCGCTGCGCCTGCCCTAGGTTGGGAGTTGTGCCCGAGTGTCCGGTGACGGTGGTGCTGCCCTGCCTGAACGAGGCGTCCTCGCTTCCCGCCGTCCTCGCTGCCATACCGGCTGGTTATCGCGTTCTGGTCGTTGACAACAACAGCACCGACGACACCGCCGAGGTCGCCCGGCGGCACGGCGCGGACGTCGTGTGTGAAACCAGGCCGGGTTACGGATCGGCCGTTCACGCCGGTGTCGTCGCCGCCGGAACCCCCCTCGTCGCGGTTCTGGACGGCGACGGTTCGCTGGATCCGGCCGATCTGCCGCGGTTGGTCGCGGAGTTGGAGCGCGGCGCAGACCTGGTGACCGGGCGGCGCCGGCCGGTGCGGGGACTGAAATGGCCCTGGCATGCGCGGCTCGGCACCGCGGCGGTCTGTTGGCGGCTGCGCACCCGCCACAAACTGCCGGTGCACGACATCGCCCCGATGCGGGTGGCCAAGCGTGACGCACTGCTGACGCTCGGCGTGGCCGACCGGCGTTCGGGGTATCCGCTGGAACTACTGGTCCGTGCCGCGGCCGCGGGATGGCGGGTTGTCGAACTCGAGGTCGACTACGGCCCGCGCACCGGCGGGAAGTCCAAGGTCAGCGGGTCGGTCCGGGGCAGCTTCATCGCCGCAGTCGACTTCTGGAGGGCCATCTCGTGACGCTGAGCCCGGAACCGGTACCTGTCACCGTGCTGGTGGTCGCCAAAGCGCCGGTTCCCGGGCTTGCCAAAACCAGGCTGGCCGCAACGCTGGGGCCGGAGGCGGCTGCCGACGTCGCCGCCGCCGCCCTGCTGGATACCCTTGACGCGGTCGCCGACGCACCGGTCTCCCATCGGGTGGTGGCGCTCACCGGTGAGCTCGACCGCGCCCGCCGGGCCGCCGACATCACCGAACGTCTGCGCGGCTTCGAGGTGATCGACCAGCGCGGCGACGGATTCGCCGATCGGCTGGCCAATGCCCACGTCGACGCTGCGGCGGCGGGCGGCGGACAGCCGGTCCTGCAGATCGGCATGGACACCCCGCAGGTCAGCGCCGAACTGCTCACCGCCTGTGCGCGCCGGTTGCTGAGCAGCCCGGCGCTGCTGGGCATGGCTCACGACGGCGGCTGGTGGGTGCTGGGGGTGACCGACCCGGCGTCGGCGCACTGCCTACGCACCGTGCCGATGTCGCAACCGAACACGGGCGCTGTAACGTTCGCCGCCCTGCGGGACACGGGTATCAGCGTGAACCTCGTCGAAGAACTGCATGACGTCGACACCATCGACGACGTCGCACCGGTCCGCGCGGCCTGCCGGCTATCGAGCCGGTTTGCCAACGTCACGCGAGGAGTTTGAGATGCTGGGACAGCTCTACGACCGCGCGCTGACCGGTGAACGGTGTTGGTTGCGCCACGACGACGGCAACGTACACCGGCTGCCGGTGCGCAGCTGGCTCGGCGGTCCTGACGCCGACAAGGTGTTCGACGCGGCCGTGGTGGCGCTCTGCGAAGGGCCGACGATTGACTTGGGTTGCGGCCCAGGGCGTCTGGTTGCTCATCTGGTCCAGCGGGGCATCCCTGCGCTCGGCGTGGACCAGTCTGCGACGGCTGTGCGCCTGGCCCGGCGCAGCGGCGCCCCGGCATTGCTGCGCGATGTCTTCGACCCGCTGCCCGGCACCGGCCGCTGGCAGACGGTACTGCTGGCCGACGGCAACGTCGGCTTGGCCGGCGATCCGCTGCGCGTGCTGCGCCGGGCCGCCGAACTGCTGCGAAGCGGCGGGCGCTGCGTCGCCGAATTCGACGCCACCACCGCCGGTGTCCGCAGCAACTGGGTCCGTCTGGAGTCCTCGCGCAGCGTCGGCCCCTGGTTCCGGTGGGCATCGGTGGGCGTCGACTGTGCGGCCGCACTGGCCGAACAGGTCGGCCTGGCCCTGGTCGGGATCCATCCGATCGGCCAGCGTGTCGTCGCCACCCTGGCTCTGGGGTGACACCGCGCATGGAGCCTGCCGCCAAGGTCTCTTTGCGCAGCACGGCAGTGACGGCCCGCGTCGGGGTGGCGCTCGGTGGCACCGTGGTCATCTGCTTCGGCACCGGTTCGATCAGTCACTTCATCCAGCATCCGCAGCCGTGGTTCTTCTGGCCCACCCGCCCGGTCTGGCTCTACCAGCTGACCCAGGGGGTGCACGTCATCGCCGGCATCGCGGCGATCCCGCTACTGGTGGTCAAGCTGTGGTCGGTCTATCCGAAGCTGTTCGAGCGGTCCATCGTCGGAGGTCTGGCGCGTCAACTGGAACGAGCCTCGATCCTGGTTCTGGTCGGCGCCATGATCTTTCAGCTGTCCACCGGCCTGCTGAACATCGCGCATTGGTATGTGTTCAAGTTCTTCTTCACCACCAGTCACTACGCGATGGCCTACGTCGCCGCCGGTGCGGTGCTGGTGCATATCGGCGTGAAGCTGCCGGTGATCCGCCGCGCGTTGGGGGAGCCGCTGGAACAACATCTGCCCGGCGAGTCGCCGCCGCGGGGGCCCAGCCGGCGCTCGGTGCTGGCCGGCGCCTGGCTGGCCGTCGGTGCCGCGACACTGCTCACCGCCGGGCAAACGGTGTCGTGGTTGCGGCACGCCTCCGTGCTGGCGTCGCGGTCCGGCGAAGGGCCGCAAGGTGTTCCGGTCAACCGCTCGGCGCTGGCCGCCGGTGTGCTGCGCAGCGCGCGCTCACCTGACTATCGGCTCACCGTCGTCGGCGGGGACACCACCAAGGCGTTCACGCTCGCCGAGCTCGAGGCGATGCCGCAGACCACCCACCGGCTGCCGATCGCCTGCGTGGAGGGCTGGAGTGCCACCGCCGACTGGACGGGTGTGGTCCTGGCGGATCTGGTCGCGGCAGTGGGCGGCCGACCCGATTCCGACGTCCGGATGATCTCGCTCGAGCCGCCGGGTCCGTACTCGCGTACCTTGCTGCCGGCGCGACACGCTCGTGACTCACAGACGCTCATCGCGCTGAAGCTCAACGGGCAGACCCTCGACATCGACCACGGTTATCCCTGCCGGTTGATCGCCCCCACCAGACCCGGTGTGCTGCAGACGAAATGGCTCATCCGGATCGAGGTCGTCCGATGACGGCGGCGCGGGTCCTGCTCGCGGTCATCGGGGTGGCGCTCTGCGGCTACGGCGTAGTGTTGGTCGCGGACAATTCCCTCGCGGTGATCATCCGGATCGTGGTGTGGGCGCTGATCGGGGTGCTGCTGCACGACGCGGTGTTCGCCCCGGTGTGCCTGGCGTTGGGATTCGCCGGGCGGCGTCTGCTCCCGCACCGGAGCTGGACCCCGATCCTGGTCGCCGCGCTGCTGTCGGTGGTGCTGGTGCTGTTGGCGATTCCGGTGTACGCCAAGCCCGGACAGCATCTGGACAATGTGACGGTGCTGGACCGCGACTACCAGACCGGGTTCTGGATCGCGCTCGCCGTTGTGTGGGGTGCTGCCCTGTTGTATCTGGTGGGCGACCGGGTGCTACCAGTTCGTCAGGATCAGGTGGTTGAGCGCCAAGGCGCCGATCACGTTGAGGGCCAACCACCATCGCTGCGCCCGGATGGGCAGCAAGGCGCCGGCGGCGGTCAGCCAGACTTCGAACGGTAGCCAGATCCGTTCGGTCTCGGCCTTGGACAGCATCGACAGATCAGCGAACAAGATCGCGACCAGCGCGGCCAGCACCAGTAGGTGCAGGCCCGATCGGCGTCTGATCGCAGCGATGTCGAACACCCGGCCGATACCGGCTACGCTGCCCAGCCCGACCGCGCACACCACCGAAGCCAGATTGGCCCAGCCCCAATACTGGAACGGCCGATTCAGTGCGATGCCCTGCCAATAGCGTTGCTGCACCAGGGTATAACCGTCAAACCACCAGAATCCCGCGGCGGCGAAAATCGCCACCACGGCCAGCGCCCCGAGAACCGCCGGGATCAGCGCGCGCAGCGCATCGCGCCGCGACGCCGCGCAGATCAGCACCGCGATCGCAGGCAGTGCCATCAGACCGAGGCCGTAGTTGAGGAAGATCGCCCAGCCCAGCACTAGGCCTGCGGCCACCGCCGCGAGAACAGGAGCGCGCACTGCGCGACGAACTGCTAACGCCAGCAGCGCAATACCCCACGCCGCCACCCCGGTGAAATAGCCGTCGGCAGACACCGCGATCCAGATGGCGGTGGGGGCCACCGCCACGAACGGTGCCACCAGTCGGGCCGTCGCCTCGTCGCTCAGGGCCCGCACAGCCACCAGCACCGCCGCGGCGGCCGACGAACCGAACAGCACGCACCACAGCGCGGCCCACGCCCCGCCGCCCAGGCCGATGCGGTCCAGCCAGACGAACGTCAACAGCGCACCGGGCGGATGACCGGACACGTGCGTGATCCAGGAGTTGGGCTGGAAATCAAGGATTCTGCTGGCGAACGTGCGGACCGCTTCGGGGATGTCGGTAATCGTCGGCACTTGGCGCAGGTACTCGTGGCGGGCGGTCAGCCGGCCGGTGAATCCCCGCTGCCAGCCGTCGACCATGGCCAGCGCGAATGCCCACGACAACGACGTCGCCCACACCGTCAGCGTCAACCACCGCCAGGACAGTCGCTGGGCGATCGAGGCGCCCCACACCACCGCCGCGGCGCCGATCGCGATCGCCGGCACCGTGCCCCATCCGATGTGGGCGTTCCACCAGCCGAAGATCGGCGCGGTGTCGGCGAAACTCTTGATCTGGGCGGGGGTGCTGTTGATCAGCGGGGTCACGATGCCCAGATTCAGGTGCGGCATCACGAATGCGGCAACCACCAACAGCACACCGACGGTCACCGCGACCGCTTCCTTGCGACCGATGCTCACGATTCTCCAGCGTACGGGCGGTTCAACCACCCTTGGACGCCCACCGATCCACGTCGACGGTTATCACCGGCCCGTCCAGTGGAACCTGTTCTTATTGGCGATATTTCGCTCGCAGTAGCGCGTAACCGCGCGAACAGGGCGGCCCGTCGGGGGTGACGGTCGCCAGCCTGGCGACGGCGGCGGCCGCGAACCGCTCGGAAACCTCGCTCACACCTGCGTGGCGGGCTGCTCGATGTCGGCGGCCGTGGTGGTGGCGATGAAGTCATCGATCAGGTCGACGACCTCCATGGGTCGCTCCACCTGGGGGAAGTGACCCACGCCGGAGAGGACTTCCAGCCGGGTCGCCGGCCGCACCTCATGGGCGGCGTGGGCGTGCTCCACCGGGATGATGTTGTCCTGATCGCCCCAGATCGTCATGGTCGGCATGTCCTCTTTGACGTTGAGCCGGTTGAGAGCGCTCACCGCCTGACCGCGGTAGTCGACCACCGATCGCAGGGTGCGAAGGAACGCCTGACGGGTCGGGGCGTCGGAGAACGAGCTGTAGGCGTTCCAGATCTCAGCGCCGCGCGGCGACTCGATACCGGCTTTGCGGAACCAGGACCGCAACCGGTCGCCGACGGCCAGCACCGGCGAAGGGGCGATGATCGGCAGGATCAGCTCGGCACCGGGAGCCGACAGCAACCGCAGCGTCCAGCCCACGTCGGGACCCAACCCGCCGCTGCTCATCAGGATCAGCCGCCGGCAGTAGTCGGGGTGCTGGTAGACGAACTGCATGGCCACCCCGCCCCCCAGCGAGTGCCCGACCACCGTGGCCTGGGCCACCCCGAGCTCGTCCAGCAGGTCGCGTAACCAGACCGCGAACGCACCCAACGAGTAGTCGCTGCGTGGTTTGGCGGAGTTGCCGTGCCCGAGCAGGTCTGGGGCGATCACCCGATACTTCCGGGACAGCGGGCCGATCACCGATCGCCAGGTCTGCGAGCTGCCGGCCATGCCGTGCAGCAGCAGGATCGCCTCACCCTTCCCTTCGTCGAGGTAGGCCACCTGGTCGCCGTGCAGATCCAGATACTTGAGGTCGGTCATGTCGTGAAGCCCCTTTGTGTGTTGGTCTGTGTTGTTGAGTCACCAGCCGTACCCACCGGGCAGGTCGCCGCCATTTTCGAAGCGCTGTCGCAGCGCTCTACGGTCCAGTTTGCCGATTCCGCGTCGCGGAAGCTCGTCGACGAGGTGCAGCTCACGCGGGGCCGCCGTGGAGTCGAGCGACTGCGCCAGGTATTCCCTGATGTCGTCGAGGGTCGGTTCGAGCACGCCGGGTGCCGGCACGATCGCGGCGACGACCCGCTGCCCGAGCCGGTCGTCGTCCAGTCCGAACACCGCACAGTCGGCCACCGCGGGGTGCCGGGACAGCACCGCTTCCACGGGCGCGGGCATCACCGTGAGCCCGCCGGTGCTGATCGCCTCGTCGACGCGGCCCAGCACCGTCAGGACACCCGCATCGTCGGCGGCGCCGAGATCGTCGGTGCGAAACCAGCCGGGTTCGGCGAACGGGTCCGGCTGCGGCGGATTGCGATAACCCTTTGCCAGCGTCGGACCGCCGATGACGATGCGACCCTCGCCGGGCTCGGCGCTGTCTTCCAGGCGGATCGTCACCCCGTCCAGCGGGACGCCGTCGTAGACGCAGCCGCCGGCGGTCTCGCTGGACCCGTAGGTGCGCACCACCGCGATGCCCGCGGCCGCCGCACCCTCGAGCACCGGGCGCGGGGCGGGGCCCCCGCCGAGCAGCACCGCGTCCAGTTCGCACAGCGCCGCGGTGGCTTCGGGATCCAGCAGCACCTTGGCGAGCTGGGTGGCGACCAGGCTGGTGTAGCGCCGTCCGGTGCCCAATTGAGCTACCGCCGTGGGCAATTGGGCCACGTCGAACCCCGCGCTGACGTTGAGCTCGACCGGTACCGTGCCGGCCTGCAGGCTACGCACCAGGACTTGGATGCCGGCGATGTGGTGAGTGGGCAAGGCCAATAGCCAGGTGCCCGGACCGCCGAGGCGATCATGGGTGGCCCCCGCGCTGGCGATCAAGGCGGCCGGTGTGAGCATCGCCCCCTTGGGGGTGCCGGTGGTGCCCGAGGTGGACACCACCAGTGCCACGTCGTCGTCGATCTCCTCACCGACGCGCAACGACTTTGTCAGCAGCTCGCTCTCGCGCAGGTCCCCGGCCGGGATGGGAACCAATGGCGCGTCCCGGCCGTCGAGTACTCCCTCGAGCGCGGCCATGAGTGACTGCGCTGAGGGGCCGGGCGGGATCGCGAGCGTTCGCAGGATGGCTATTCGACGTCCTCGCTGTCTCTCGGGTCATCCAGGGGCCAGCCGTATGCGCTGAGCTTGTCCCGTACTCGTTCGATGTCTTCCGGGCTCGGCAGGGCGTCGGTGATCTCGGTGATGAGTACCCCGATATCGATGTGGTCGAAGCCTCCGCGCTCGACGAGTGCGGAGGCGACCGCCTTGACCTCGTCCTCGGCCAGTCGTCGACGCAGCAGGGCGAACAGTGGAACCTGGTCCGGATGCGGGACGCCGTCGGGGTAGCCGGCCTTGATCCAGGCCACGATCCTGGTGAGGAACTTGGTCACCGCGGCAATCTCCCTGGCCGGGGCGCACGCGTATGCCGCCCGTATGGATGTAGAAATCCTAGTCGGCGCCCCATCGCCCCGCGGATTCGGTGTACCCACCCTCCGCCTGCGGAGGCAAACCGTTGACGGATTGCAGGTTAACAACCGATGAACACCTGCGAAGCGTTCGCAAATGCCCAGCTAACCGGCCACTCAGGGACCTTTGGCAACTTCCCAAAGCTCGCCATTACCCAGCAGAATCTCAGACATGAGCACGGAGATGATCATCCTGGTGTTGCTGATCGCCACAGCGTTGGCGTTCGACTTCACCAACGGGTTCCACGACACCGGCAACGCCATGGCGACCTCGATCGCCACCGGTGCCCTGAAGCCGAAGACGGCGGTGTTGCTGGCGGGGGTGCTCAACCTGGTCGGTGCTTTCCTCTCGGTGGAGGTCGCGGTCACCGTGACCACGTCGGTGCTCAAGGTGCAGGACAGCAAAACCGGGCACCTGCTGCCGGGCATCGATGCGTCGATGGGTCTGACCATCATCTTCGCCGGCTTGATCGGCGGCATCCTGTGGAACCTGCTGACGTGGCTGTTCGGCATCCCGTCCAGTTCGTCGCACGCCTTGTTCGGCGGGTTGATCGGCGCCGGCCTGGCCGCGCTGGGCGCCAAGGGCGTCAACTGGAGCGGTGTCACGCAAAAGGTGCTGATCCCCGCGGTCGCGGCTCCGATCATCGCCGGCATCGTCGCGGCCTGCGGCACCTGGCTGGTCTACCGGATCACCCGCAAGGTGCTGGCGCGCCGCCGCGAGGAGGGATTCCGCTGGGGCCAGATTGCCACCGCCTCGCTGGTCGCGCTCTCGCATGGCACCAACGACGCCCAGAAGACGATGGGCGTCATCGCCCTGGCGCTGATCACCACCGGCCACCTCACCGGTGACGTGAAGAAGGACGGGCTGCCGTTCTGGATCATCCTGAGCTGCGCGTTGGCCATCGGGCTGGGTACCTACATCGGCGGTTGGCGGGTCATCCGCACGCTCGGCAAGGGTCTGGTCGAGATCGAGTCGCCGCAGGGTCTGGCTGCTGAAGCCTCCTCGGCCGCAATCATTCTCAGCTCCAGCGCCGCCGGTATGGCGCTGTCCACCACGCATGTCGCCACCGGCTCGATCCTGGGCAGCGGTGTCGGCAAGCCGGGCGCCGAGGTGCGCTGGGCCGTCGCCGGCCGGATGGCCGTCGCCTGGCTGGTGACGCTGCCGGCCGCCGCGCTGGTCGGTGCCCTGGCCTACTGGCTGTCCTATGTCGTCAAGGACGTCACCAACTCGCAGCTGATGGGCGACGGGCTGATCTTCCTCATCCTGGTCGGGCTGTCCGGCTATATGTGGTGGCGCGCCCAGCAGCAGAAGGTCGACCACAACAACGTCAACGCCGACTGGGACACCTCGACCAACTCGGTGGTTCCCGCCGAGGTGCGCGCGGCCACCAAGGACACCAAGCCGGCTCAGCCGACTGCCTCGGTCTGACCCCCAACTACCTCCAAAGGACACGTTGATGACGTACTTCGAGTCGATCCTCAAAGTGCTTGTGGTGGGCTTGGTGCTGGGTGCCGGACTGCCGGCGCTGTTCGCCACCGGCATGCTGGCCTACTCGTTCGGTGCCGGCGGCGAGGAAGCCGACCACGTGATGCACAAGCCGAACCCGGCCCTGAAGTTCGCCGGGATCGTGCTGTTCCTGTTCGTCTCCCTGGTGATCGTGACGGCCGTCGCCTGGATCACCCGGTCGACGATCATCCATCACTTCGGTGTCGACCTCTTCCCGATGCTGCCCAAGAAGTGAGCCCGGATATGACAGTCGAACAGCAGCAGCCCGCTTTCCTCGACAGCGTTCTCGGCTGGCTTCGCAAGGGCTACCCCGAGGGCGTTCCGCCCAAGGACTACTACCCGCTGCTGGCCCTGCTCAAAAGGTCGCTGTCGGAGGACGAGGTGGTACAGGCCGCCCGGTCGATCCTGCGCGAGGGGGACATGGACACGCCGGTCACCGAGGAGCAGATCCGCGCGGCGGTGCGCCAGACCATCGAGAAGGAGCCGGTCGCCGACGAACTCAACCAGGTCGCGGCGCGACTGGCGTCGGTCGGCTGGCCGCTGGAGTCGCACTAGGCCGGTCGGCGCTCAACGCCGGTCGCGGCGCAACGGATGGTCCTCGGGTACCTGCACGAAGATCAGCGTGGTCCCGTCCGGATCGCTGACGTGCATCTCGTGCAGACCCCACGGTTCGCGGCGGGCTTCGCGGGCGATGTCGACGCCGCAGCCGCGTAACTCGTCCTGGGTGGCGTAGAGGTCGCGCACCTGCAGCCACAGCGCCCCGGGAAATGGTCCGGCCGGTCCGTTGCCCGAATCGGCGCCGTGGCCGGCGAGTTCGATGAGTGACTGACCGGCATAGAACACTGTGCCGCCGCTGTATTCACGGGCGATCGCCAAGCCCAGCACATCCCGGTAGAACGCCACCGAACGTTCGTAGTCGGCCGGCCGGAGCAGTATCCGGCTTACGAGGATGTCCATCCCTCGTGTCTACCTCAGTTGGGCTGCATTTGCTGACGCTTCATCACCCGGTTGAGCATGCCGGGGGCGACGACGTCGATCGCGCGGGCCGTGACGGCCATCCGCGGGGCGATCCGCACCGGGCGGTGCCGCGCGGCGTCGATCATCCAGCGGGCTGCCTCGTCGGCGGTCAATGCCGGAAGCCCGTCGTAGGCCTTGGTCGGGGCGATCATCGGGGTGGCCACCAGCGGGTAATACAGCGTCGTGGAATGCACGCCGTAGGGCGACCATTCCGTTTCGATGACCCGGCTGACAGCGCTCAACGCCGCCTTGGAGGCGTTGTACACACCGAACAGCGGGGAGGCTTCGCTGAAGACACCCCAGGTGGCGACGTTGATGACGTGACCGTCGCGGCGCTCGATCATCGCCGGTGCCAACCCGCGGATGAGCCGCAACGGAGACAGATAGTTCAGCGTCATGGTGCGTTCGACGTCGTGCCAGCGATCCAGCGATTCGGCCAGCGGCCGCCGATCCGCCTGCGCCGGTGATGCGGTCGACGACCTCGCCGAGTTGCTCGGCGCGGCGCGCCACCAGGACGACGTCACAACCGTTGGCCGCGAACGCTTCGGCACCGGCGGCGCCGATCCCGGACGAGGCGCCGGTGACCAGCACCCGCTTACCGCGCAGGTCGATGTTGGTCCCGGTGGGCAGGCTCAGCGGCGGGCGCATGCCGGTCAGTGCGATGGCCTCGGTCAGTCGGCGGCGCAACGGGTTCACGGTTGGACTCCTCGAAGTCGCTAGAAGTAGCGGGGGAACGGGCTCCAGTCGGGGTCGCGCTTCTCCAGGAACGCATCCCGCCCCTCCACCGCCTCGTCGGTCATGTACGCCAGCCGGGTGGCTTCTCCGGCGAACAGTTGCTGACCCACCAGCCCGTCGTCGAGCAGGTTGAACGCGAACTTCAACATCCGTTGCGCCTGAGGCGATTTGCCGTTGATCTCCTTGGCCCACTGGACCGCTACGTTCTCCAGCTCGGCGTGGTCGACCACCTCGTTGACCGCGCCCATGTGGTGCATCTGTTCGGCTGTGTACGTGCGGCCCAGGAAGAAGATCTCCCGGGCGAACTTCTGCCCGACCTGACGGGCCAGGTACGCGCTGCCGTAGCCGCCGTCGAAGCTGCCGACGTCGGCGTCGGTCTGCTTGAAGCGGGCATGCTCGCGGCTGGCCAGAGTCAGGTCGCACACCACGTGCAGGCTGTGCCCGCCGCCGGCCGCCCAGCCGTTGACGAGGCAGATGACCACCTTGGGCATGAACCGGATGAGTCGCTGCACCTCCAGGATGTGCAGCCGCCCGGCTCGGGCCGGGTCCACCGTCTCGGCGGTCTCACCGTCGGCGTACTGGTAGCCGGTGCGGCCACGGATGCGCTGATCGCCGCCCGAGCAGAACGCCCATCCGCCGTCCTTGGCCGACGGGCCGTTGCCGGTCAGCAGGATGACGCCGACGTCCGGGGACATCCGGGCGTGGTCGAGCACCCGGTAGAGCTCGTCGACGGTGTGTGGCCGGAACGCATTGCGCACGTCCGGCCGGTCGAAGGCGATCCGGACGGTGGGCCGTCGCACCCCGTCGACGACGTGCCGGTGGTAGGTGATGTCGGTCAGCTCGAAGCCGGCAACGGGCTGCCATAGGGACGGATCGAACGGGTTCGCGGTGGTCACGCTTGAGACTTTAGGCGCGACGGGGACGGGGACCACGGGCAGGTTTGGGTGGAGGGGCGTCGGCTACAAAGAGCGCGACGATGCGTACGGGACGCACGAGGTTGGAGAGCACAGTGAAGCGTTCGGCAGGTCTATTGATTGCAGGCATGGCGTTGAATGCCGCCCTGGTCGGATGCTCGCCGGCGGTCACCGGTGGTGACACCAAGTGTGAGGACTTCATCGGCCAGGACGAGAAGACGCAGAACGAAGCGGTAGCCAAGATGCTCAAGGACGAAAAGGGCACCGAAGCAGCGCAGTTGGAGGTCACCGGAACTCGGCTGGCGGTGCAGACGTGGTGTCAGACGGCGGGTACCCCGGAGTCGAAGATCAAGGAAGCCCCGCACCTGTAGCCGATCACGCCGCCCGGCGGGTCAGCACGGGGGGTGACCCGCCGGTGACGGCGATGTTGTGGGTGCCCTGGGCGAACTGGGGTTCCAGGGTCAGTGTGAGTCCTGGTTTGAGTGTCAGGCCGCGCCCGGCGCGTCCGCGGTTGGGCACGTGTGGGTCCTCGTGCATGGTGCGGCCCAGGCCGTGCTCACCGAATTGGGTGTTGACGGGATATCCGTATTCGTCGGCGACCGCGCGGTGGCCTCGATGACGCGCAGATCCTCGGATCGGGGCGCCCCGACGATCAGGCTGCGCGCCGAAGCGGCGACCCAGCCGTCAATGGATACCGCGACGTCCATGCTCAGCAGGTCACCGTCACGGAGTGCGTAGTCATGTGGAAGACGTTGCAGCGCAGCGCCATTGACCGAAAGGCAGATGGCATTGCGGAACTGCCCGCGACCGAAGGGCGGCGCGTAATCCCAGTAGCACGACACCGCGTCGATCTCGCCGGAGGCCTTTGACCGCGACTTTGCGTCGCTGAGAGGTTCGATGGTTCCCCTTGTGGGGTGTCGAGCCAGGTTGCCTGATCACGTGTGAATCTGTCTGCCCGTGTGCACCTTTGGCGAAAGGTTGGGTATCCGTTATGGACGCCACCTGCCTGCAGTCCTTCATCGATGCGCTCATCGATGACCTCACCCCGAGGCCTGCGCCCGATGAGGAGGGCGATCGCCGGTTGTGTCATGCTCGATGCTCCCCGCCGGGTCCTCGATGAGCAGCCGCTGCTGGCGGTGCTGGCCGCCGCGGTCACCGTGGGCAACCTGGCTGATCATGTGATCGCCTCCGCGGTCGCGGTCGCGGTCGCGGCCGCCGAGCGGGCCGGGATCCCGGCCCGACGGCACCTGCGCTCAGGCGTCGACCTGCTCACCCTGTTGGGTGTGGCACCACATGCGGCACACCGAGCCGCACGGGTCGGACGCGCAGCGCACATGTTGCCTGCGTTGACCGGGGCTCAGCGTCTCGGTGGGATCGGTATCGAGTTCGCCGACGCCATCGCCCGGACTGCCGCGGAATCCTCGGCCGGACAGCCTGGGCTTCGCCGGGCCGGTCAGCACCCCGCAAAACTCATCACCCGCGACAGCACGACCACCACGCCCGCCGCGCCATGACCACCCTGCCCACCGCCGCGTAACCAAACCTGTTACGCACCTTGACAACTACACAGAGAAACCGCCCGCATGAGCGGGTCCGGCGGACGATCACGCCGCCGGATCCGCTGCCGCGGCTCGATCCGGTTGAAGATCAACGCACACCCCACCGTCAATCAGGTGGCCAGCCGCGCCTGCTGGTTCCGTCGGTCCTGATGTGGGCTACCGAGCGAAGTTCGCGCTGATCCGTTGCTGCAGATAGTCTTTGGCGCTGATCGGCGGATATTTTCCCTCGGGGCCGGCGATCATCACTTCATGGTTGGCCTGGGCGAAAAACGCGATGCTGTAGCGCGCACCCCGGTGGTCTGCGGGTCCCGGGCTTCTGACCCGGTGGAAGTTCGACGGCAGCAGGTCGTCACTCCAGCGCATCAACATGTCGCCGATGTTGCAGGTGATGGCCTCTTCCGACGGATGCACCGAGGTCCACTCCTGGGCGTCGCGTTCCTTACCCGGGCACACCTGCAGGCCACCCTGGCCGTCACGCTGGAACAGCAGTGTCAGGCAGTCGAAATCGGTATGCGCGCCCGCACGCCACACGCCAGTGAGGTCGGCATCCGCCGGCAGCGCGAAATAGTGCAACAGGCGCAGGGTGCTCTGGTAGGTCGGTGACGACGGGTCGTGCGCACGGGTGAAGAAGTCTTGGTCGAAACCGAGCTTTCCGGCGAACAGGGACAGTAGTTCCATAGCCAGCACCCAGCACTTGCGCTCGAAATCGCGGATCGTCGAGGAGAACTGCGCGAGTTCCTCTTCGCTGGGCCACAACCCGTCCATGTTCGACAGGGTGACCTGATAGGACTCCTTCTGGTCGGGCACCCCAACCGACGGCCGGATCTGGGTCAGTTGCTCCCAGCCCGAGTTGTACCGCTTGGGCCAGCGGGCCTTGACCTCGTCGGGCAGCGCGAAGAAGCGTTCGGACATCGCGAACGCGGCACGAACGTCGGCCAGGTCGATACCGTGATCGACCACCTGAAAGAACCCGATATCGGTTGCCGCGCTCCATAATTGGTCGGCGATCTGGTCGCGTCGGGTGGCCAGGTCGGCCAGCGATATCCGCCGCACCTCCCGGTCGCTCTCGGTGCCCAGTGCGCCCATGGCACGTTCGCGCTGTAGTTCGGTCATCTCGATCATGGCAGGGTCTCCTTGTGTCGGCGCGTCAGTTCATGGTGATTGAGGGATCGCTGAACCGGTTGGTGAACAGGTCGTCGGCGGTCATGTCCGCGGGCACCACATTGCCGGTCTTGGCGAGCACACCCCGCAGATCCTCGACATTGCGGGCGGTGCGGGTGGGGTTATAGATGCCGAACGATCCGTCGTCCTCGGCGGCCAGCAGGCCCTTGTCCACCAGGGTCTGCGCCCCGTAGGACGCCTCAGCTTCGGTGTAGGGCGAGTAGGTGCTGTCCTGCGAGATGACGTCGACGATCACGGAGTTCACCGGCTCGGGCGCGGCGGCGTAGTCGACGCCGGATTGCTGGATGATCGGAACCAGCTTCTCCAGGCACGGTGCGAGCTCGTCGACCCGGTCGGCGCGCACCGACATGTTGGACGCGTAGATGTCATAGCCCACGTCCTTGACCAGCCCATAGCCCACCGGCTTGTCCCACGCCGGGGTGTCGTGCTCGTAGACGTGGGGCTCGGAGTTGGCGAACCCCTGCTGCACGATGGCGGGATCGCCGACGAAGCGCGCGGGCGAACCGTCGTAGCTGGGATCGATCTGCGACTCCTTGAGCAGGCCCTTGGCGACCAGCCAGGCCGGGTAGATCTGGCCCTCGGAGGTCACCACGGTGGTATCGGTCTTGCCGATATCGGCCACGGAGCTGAACTCGGGATGGGTCGCCGGATCCCACATCAGGATCGTCGGGCTGTACTTCAGCAACGGGGTGACCCCGACCACCGGCTGTTTGGCGGCGGCGGCCACCAGCATGTCGCCGTGCACGATGCCGAGGATCAGTGAGTCATCCAGATACAGCTGCGACGGCACCGACTGGAAGCCGATGGCGGGCCCGCCGGACTTCAGGGTGATGTCGACGCCGGTGTCCAGGCCACCGGCGACCAGCGGCCCGGTCACCGACTTGTCCTCGGTGTCGACCCGATAGCCGGGGCCGAGCATGCCGAAGACCGCACCCATGTCCGACTGGGGTTGCCACTGCAGTTGGATGCCGATGTCGGCGGGGCAAACGTCGGCGAGCTGTTGCGCCTCGGGAGCCGGCGCCAGCGACGAAGCCGGGTCGGAGGCGGACTGCCCGCCGGATGACTCGGAGGCCGACGAGCAGGCGGTGAAGGTGAAGGAGGCGACGGCGCCGACGGCGGCTGCACGCCACAGGGCTGATCGGTTCATGGATTCCTCGGTGACTTCGTCAGTAACGTGGCAGGGAAAGGCGGGTGCGCTGCTTCGGTGCTGCGCATGCAATTACATGCAATCACGACCACTGTTGCGGTCGTGTAAACGAATCGTGCTCCCGTCGATTCATGGGCACTTTGCTGGGCTTTGGCCGAGAATCCTTACCTGTGGTTTACCGTCGGAAACGTGGACGTAATACATGTAATCGACGCTGGAGACATCGATTCAGCCTCGGGCTGCATGTAACGCCAATCTTGGGAGTTCTCGTGGAACCGGACCGGACCCTTCGTGATCCCGGCGGGATAGCCCTCGCCGGCGCACAGATCGAGTTCAGCGACATCACCAAACGGTTCGACACCGGCACCGTTGCGCTCGACGGTATCGATCTGTCGATTCGGCCCGGCGAGTTTGTCGCCGTGGTCGGGCCGTCCGGGTGCGGCAAGTCGACGCTGCTGCGGATGGCGGCGCATCTTGAACAGCCCACGTCGGGATCGGTGCGGCTGGGCACGTCGTCGGTGGGCTTCATCTTCCAGGAGCCCACCCTGTTGCCGTGGCGCAGCGTCCGGGCGAATGTCGAGCTCTGCGCGGAGCTCAGCAAGGCCGGTCGCACCGAGACGAAAAGGCGGGCGGTGGAATCTATTTCGGCGGTCGGGTTGGAAGCCTTCGCCGATCAACTGCCCAAGTCACTGTCCGGTGGCATGAAGATGCGGGTGTCGATGGCCCGTGCGCTGACACTGTCACCCGAGGTGCTGCTGCTCGACGAACCGTTCGGCGCGCTCGATGAGATGACGCGACTGGAGATGCAGGTGGAACTGCAGCGTCTGTACGCCGAGCGGGGGTTCACCGCAATGTTCGTCACGCACTCGGTGTCGGAGGCGGTGTATTTGGCCGGCCGAGTCGTGGTGATGACACCGCGGCCGGGACGTATCGCCGGAATCGTCGACATCGGCTTCGACTATCCCCGTTCCCCGGAACTGCGTTTCGAGTCGCGGTTCATCGACTACACCGCCGAGATCTCGGCACTTCTGCACGGGAGGGTGGCATGACCGTTCTCGGGACCGCACTGGAAGCACCGGGCAGATTACTGGCCCGACGGGACACCGCCGGCGCGTCCGCACCGGCGGCGAGAGCCCGGCGGGGCAGGAAGATCAGCGGTGCAGTGCTTTTCCCGCTGCTGTCCCTGGGGTTCGGTCTGGCGTTGTGGTCTGCGGTCAGTTACCTGGTCCTCGAACCCCACCGCCGGTTCCTGCTGCCGCCACCCATCGACGTCTTGCGCAACTCGCTGATGGACTGGACCCGGCTCAAGCCGATGCTGGATGCATTGGCGGTCACCGCGGAGGTCACGCTCGTCGGTTTTGCGGTGGCCGCCATCGCAGGCGTCGGCACCGGAGTGCTGATGTGCCAGGCGAAGTGGCTGGAGAAGATCATCTACCCGTATGCGGTGGTCATCCAGGTCATCCCGATTCTGGCCATCGTGCCGCTGATCGGGCTGTGGATGGGATACGGCATGGCTGCTCGAACCCTGGTCTGCACGCTGATCGCGGTGTTCCCCATCATCACCAACACCCACTTCGGCATCCGGTCGGTGGACCGCGGTATGCACGAATTGTTCACCGTATCGGGAGCCTCCCGGTGGGACCGGATGGTCAAACTCGAACTGCCGGCGGCTCTTCCGGCGATCATGGCTGGAATGCGCACCGGAGCCGGACTTGTGGTGGTCGGCGCGATCATCGGCGACATGTTCTTCGCGAAGGGTCAACCCGGCATCGGCACGCTGCTCGACGTGTATCGCGCACGGCTGCAGTCGGAGGATTTGGTCGCCGCGATCGTGCTGGCGTCGGTGTTCGGCGTGCTGGTGTTCGCAGTGATGGGCGCGATCTCGCGGGTCTCCGTGGGACGTTGGCACGAGTCAGGGAGTCAGTCATGAGCAGTTTCGTCGTTCCGGTCCTGGACGTCAGCCCGTACGTGGCGGGCGGGACCGCCGCCTCCGACCCGGGGTGCGCGGCCGTGGCCGCCGCCTTCGACGCCGCCTGTCGTGAGGTCGGCTTCATCCAGATCGTCGGGCATGGAATCGACCTGGAGGCCATCGCGGGGCTGACCGCGGCGCTGGACGAATTCTTCGGGCTGCCATTGGCGGTCAAGCAGGATTACCGGCGCGATCCGTCGACCAATCGCGGCTACTCGCCGCCCAAGAGCGAATCGCTGAGCATGAGCCTGGGCATTTCGGCCAATCAGATGAACGATTACTACGAGGCCTTCACCGTCGGCACCGAGGTCACGTCCTTTCCCGGGCTGAATCTGCCCGAGACCAGTTACGCGCCGAACAACTGGCCGGATGCCGCTCCGGGCTTTCAGCCGCGGGTGCAGCACTATTTCGGCCAGGTACAGGTGCTGGCGCGAACACTGATGAGCACCGTGACCGACGCGCTGGCGTTGCCCCGGCACTACTTCGACTCGATGATCGACCACTCCATCGAGGTGCTGAAGATGAACAACTTCGCCCTCCCCGAAGGCGACGAGCGCTTCACCGGCGACCTGCAGGGCATGGGTGCGCACACCGATTTCGGCATCCTGACCATCCTGTGGGCCGATCAGGTTCCCGGCCTGCAGGTGCTGGACCGCACCGGCACCTGGCACGATGTGCAACCCGCCGACGGCGCCCTGCTGATCAACCTCGGCGACGCCATGGCCAGGTGGACCAACGACCGCTGGCTGTCCACCGTGCACCGGGTCGATCCGCCGGTGGTCGACGGCCGCATCCAGCGCAGGCGGTCGGCGGCCTTCTTCTTCGACGGCAATCACGACGCGGTGCTGGCACCGCTGCCGGGCACCGTGGCCGACGGTGAGATCGGCTACGAACCGATCACGGTCGCGGAGAACATCGCGATGAAGGTCGCCGGACTGCGCACCGGTGCCGCACCACCGATAGCGCTGCGGGAAGCCGCGCGGGTGTCCGCCGCGGCCGAATAGGAGGGCGCCTCGATGACCAGTTCGGACGGTGCGCTGCTCACCGAGTCGGTGCACAACTCCTTGCAGGAGTTGATCTTCAGCGGCGAGTTGCCACCCGGCAGCCCGCTGAGTGTGCCCGCATTGGCGGCCCGCCTCAACGTCAGCCGCACGCCGGTACGCGAGGCCGTTCAACAGTTGATCTACGAGGGGCTGGCCACCCACACCCGCAACGCCGGCGCCCGGGTGACCCTGCTGGATGAGGAAGCGGTCAAGTCCGTCTTCGAGGTCCGAGAGGTGCTTGACGGATTGGCCGCGCAGAACGCCACCCTCAACGCCAGTCGGGCCACTGTCGAGCAACTGCGCAAGATGGTTCAGGTGCAGACCGAGATGCTCGACGAGTCCCCGGACCGGTTCCGCGACGCGAAACTCGACCTCGAGTTCCACACGCTCATCCGCGACACCGCGCGCAACCGGCCGCTCAGCGATGCACTGGCGCGCCTCGACGGGCAATCCCACCTCTACCGGTCCGACATGTGGACCGCGGAACTGAACCGCCGGCTCGCGGTGGGTGAGCACGAACGCATCGTGGCGGCCATCGAGGCCGGTGACGCCGAGGGGGCTCGCTCC
This sequence comes from Mycolicibacterium sp. CBM1, assembly GCF_054073305.1. Taxonomy (NCBI): domain Bacteria; kingdom Bacillati; phylum Actinomycetota; class Actinomycetes; order Mycobacteriales; family Mycobacteriaceae; genus Mycobacterium; species Mycolicibacterium sp. CBM1. Next base: position 119,884 of record NZ_JBSXPP010000017.1, read on the forward strand.
GCGGCCTGCGCCCATGTGTCCGGACTCTACGTGCGGACGCGCAGAGGGTGACGATACATCCTGCAGGACAACGACTGTCGGCACTGACCAATGCGACGCTGGCAGACGGTTCCGTGGTGGACGTGGCGTTGGGCCGTGACGGTGAACACACGGTGGTGACCTCGGTACGTCCGGCCTCCGGCGCCGAGCCCGACGGTGAGTCCGTGCTCGATCTGGATGGCTTCGTGCTGTTCACCGCGCCCGCCGAGCCGCATGCCCACCTGGACAAGGCGCTGTCCTGGGACGAACTGCGACCCGAGCCCGGCGACCTGCACCACGCCATCGCCACCTGGAAGGAGGGTTCGCTGCGGTTCGACGAGGAGTCGTTCCGCCGGCGTGCCCGGACGGCGGCGTTGTCGTTGTTGCGCAACGGGACCACGGCAGTGCGTACCCACGTCGACGTGCTCTACGGCGATGACCCGCTGCGCGGCATCCGGGCTGTCGACGCGGTCCGCCGCGAGCTGCGCGGGGTGATGGACATCCAGATCGTCGCCCTGATCAAGGCCTACTCGGATGTCGAATTGCTCTACGGTGCATTGGATGCCGGCGCCGACCTGGTGGGCGGTTCGCCGCACAGCGCACCGGAACCGCTGGCCGAGCTGGATCGCCTGCTCGGTGTTGCCGAGGACCGCGGGGTCGGCGCGGATCTGCACACCGACGAGTTCTTGGTCGGCGAGCACCACACCCTGCCGGGGTACGCCGCACGGGTGCGGTACTGGCCCACCGATCGCAACCGCACCGCCAGCCACTGCACCCGGCTGTCGATGATGACCTCGGCCGAACTCGATGCCCTGCTGCCGCAGGTTGTTTCGGCGCGGCTCGGGGTGGTGGCGAACCCGCTGACAAACCTGTCCATCCATGCCCGCGATATCGCGCCCGCGACCCCGCGGGGGATCGCGCCGATCGCGCGGCTGCGCGCCGCCGGTGTGCCGGTGGCCGCCGGCGCCGACAATGTCCGCGATCCCTTCAACCCGCTCGGCCGCAGCGACGCACTGGAGACGGCGATGCTGGCGGTCGTCGCGGGGCACGTCGACCCCGATAGCGCCCTCGCGTTGGTCACCGATGACGCGCGGGCCGTCCTCGGACTCCCGCCGGCGGGCCCGCGGCTGGGAGCCCGCGCCGAACTGTTGGCCGTGCGGGGCACCGGTGTCACCGATGTGATCGCCAACGCGCCTGCCGACCGCATCGTGATCCACGACGGTGCGGTGGTGTCGCGCAGCCAGACACACACCTGGACGGCCGTCTAAACCTCGATACCGTGTGCCCGCAGCGCCGCGATCAGACCGTCGCATCGCTGCGCGGTGGGCAGCGGATCGACCAGCGCGAAGGCGCAACCGACGGCGCGGGCGCCGCCGTCGGCCTCCTCGCTGTCACCGACCATCAGCGCATCGGCGGGCTCGATACCCAATCGCGCCAGCGCGGTTTCGAAGATCGCCGGATTCGGCTTGACCGCACCGACTTCGAAGGACAGCACGTACTCGTCGGCCGCGGTACCGGCGGCGGCCAGTGCCGGACGCAGATCGAAGGCGATATTCGACACCACCGCGGTCTTGACCCCGGCACCGCGCAGCCCGTTCAACGCGGCGGCCGTGTCCGGGTACGGCGTCCAGGACGCCGGGTCAACCAGCTTGGGATACAGCGCCGCGGCATCGTCACCGGTGAGACCCGACTCCCGCAGCACATGCAGATACGCCTCGCGGTGCAAGTGCGGTTCCAGATCGCGGTTGGCCCAATTGTGCTGCTGCTCTTCCGACATCGGCACCGAGCTGCCGGTGGGCGCGGTCACCCGGCGCATCAATTCGGCCTGCACGTGCCCGTCGACCGCCTTCTCGTCGACGGTGATGCCGTGAAACCAGCTGTCGTCCTCTTCAAGGCGGAACAGGGTGCCGGAGAAGTCGAAGAGCACGGCGCGTATCAAACTGCCATCCTTGCTAGAAGTGGTCAGGGATCGCGGGAGCGACAGGCCAGCCGAACGCGGCCGCGGCCCGGTGTGCCGATCCCGGGGTGTGTTCATGAACCAGCCCCGCCGCCACCATCTGCGCCACGCTGGTCCCGCCCAGGTACCCCGCGCCGAGATCGCGCGCGGAGATCGTGAGGTCGGCGGGTGCGCTGGTCCGCTCGCATTCGGCGCCATCGAGATCACCGCGCAGCCGGAAGCCGCCGGTGTTCCATGGGCAGAATTCGTCGCGCACGTCCACCACGATATCGACGGGTGCGCCGTAGCGGCGCAACGCGAGGCCCGGTCCACCTCGACCAGCCGGACGAAGATGCCGTCCACGACCGCGCATTGCAGTGCCCGCTGATCGGCGATCAGGTACCGCAGCGGCTCGTCGATCGCGGCACCGTCGAACCGGATGCTGCGAACCAGGTCGATCTCCAGCAGAAAACGCCATATGCGGGCGTAGGCGCGCGGATTGGTGGCACGCACCTCGTCGATGTGCAGCGCGCCGTTCGGCCCGGTCGCCGACCAATCGGATTTCGGCCGGTAGATCGCCGGGCCGACAGCCAGCAGGGTCGCGGCATCGGTCTCGCAGACCGTACCGCCGCCCAGGTCCACCTCCGGACGGAAGCCCAGATCGCGCACCTGCCCGGACAGCACGACGTTCTGGCTGGCCGATCCGTAACCGAACCGGCCGTAGATCTCGGTCTCCGAGGCGAAGAGCATGGCCAGCGCCTCGGTGCCGCGGTCTCGGATGCCGTCGAGCTGACGGCGCATCGTCCGGGTCAGCAGTCCGCGGCGGCGGTGGACGCCCAGCGGGTTCCGTCGCGGAACCCGAACATCCGGTCCGGGTCGGTGAACTTGCGGGACAGCGCAATATCGTCGGCCTGCGGGTCGTGCAGGAACACCGAGTACAGCGCGGCATTGAAGGTTCGGTAATCGTCTTCGTCTCGGACGGTGCGCAGGGTCAGGTCAACCACATGCTCCTGTCTACCGTGCGGCCGCCCGTGGATGCGCGTTCCTTTTCAGCAGCACCTCGCGTTCCCGCTCATTGGCGGTCGGTGCGGCAGCGGCGATGAACTCGCCAGGTCTTCGGCTAGGCCGATATCGCCGACCGCGCGGGTCAAGGTGGCGACGATCTTGGCGGCTTCCATCCGCCAGACCGCGTCGACGGTGGCGCGCAGATCGTTGTCCGGCACTCCGTCACGCTAGCGCGATCAGGCGTCGACGGGATCCTCTGCGCCCAGGTGCTCATCGCCTCGGACCGGGTGGCGGGTGCGGGCGTGCGGTCGTCCATGGCGGTGGGTCCTGTCGGTGAACTGACCGAGGTCACCGGTGCCTGTACCCAGACGCGTGCGGACTCAACCCACCGAACGCCCCGCGCCCCGCCAGAACTGCGCGCGGACGGCCTTCTTATCGGGCTTCCCGAGCGCGGTGATCGGTACCGAATCGGCGACGACGACCTGCTTGGGCACCTGCACCGACCCCTTGCGTTCCTTCACCGACGCCTGAATCTCGGCGATCATGGTGGCGATGGCGCCCTCGGAGGTGTCCGCGTCGGGCCGCAGCACCACCACGGCCGTCACCGCCTCGCCCCACTTCTCGTCGGGAGTGCCGATGACACATACCTGGGCGACCGAGGGGTGTTCGGCGACAACGTCTTCGACCTCGCGGGGGAAGACGTTGAAGCCGCCGGTGACGATCATGTCCTTGGTGCGGTCGACGATGAAGTAGAAGCCGTCCTCGTCCTCGCGGGCCAGGTCGCCGGTGTGCATCCAGCCGTCTCGGAACGTTTCGGCGGTGGCTTCGGGGAGATTCCAATAGCCGCCGGACAGCAGCGGGCCGGCGACGCAGATCTCGCCGACCTCGCCCTGGGGTACCGGATTGCCGTCCTCGCCGAGCAGGGCGACCTTGGCGAACAGCGTGGGCCGCCCGCAGGAGGTCAGCCGCTTCTCGTCGTGGTCCTTCTTCGACAGGTAGGTGATCACCATCGGCGCCTCGGACTGCCCGTAGTACTGGGCGAAGATCGGTCCGAAGCGGCGGATCGCCTCGGCCAGGCGCACCGGGTTCATCGCCGAGGCGCCGTAGTAGACCGTCTCCAGCGACGACAGGTCGCGGGTGTGCGAGTCAGGATGGTCCATCAGCGCGTAGATCATCGACGGCACCAGCATCGTCGCGGTGATCTTCTGCTCCTCGATCACCCGCAGCACCTCGGCGGGGTCGAACTTGGTGAGCACCACGAGTTCGCCGCCCTTGATGATGGTCGGCACGAAGAACGCCGCACCCGCGTGCGACAGCGGGGTGCACATCAGAAATCGCGGGTTCTCCGGCCATTCCCACTCGGCGAGCTGGATGGTCGTCATCGTGGTGATCGACTGCGCGGTGCCCAGCACACCCTTGGGCTTGCCGGTGGTGCCACCGGTGTAGGCCATGCCGCCGATGTGGTCGGGCGGCAGGTCAGCCGCCACCAACGGCATCGGTGGGTACTTCGCGGCCTCGGCGATCAGATCGACCGCCGCGTCGCTCAGTGCGTCGGGGACCGGCCCGAGGGTCAGCACCTGTTTGAGGCCGGGCACCTTCTCCAGCAGGCCCTGAGCCCGTTCGACGAACATCGGGTTGGGGTCGATGATCAACGACGTCACGCCCGCATCGTTGAGCACATACGCGTGATCGTCGAGGGAGCCTAGAGGGTGTAGTGCCACTCGCCGGTAGCCCTGCGTCTGGCCGGCGCCGATGATCATCAGCACCTCGGGGCGGTTCAGCGACAGCAGCCCGGCCGTCGCGCCGGTACCCGCGCCGAGCGCCTCGAAGGCCTGGATGTACTGGCTGATGCGCTCCGCGAGCTGGCCACCGGTCAGGGTGGTATCACCGAGATGCAGCACCGGCTTGTTCTTGTTGCGCTTGAGTGCGCCGACGGTCAGGTGGCCAGAATGAAGGGGATGGCGCAGCAGGTCGGCCGATGGGCGCTCGCGCGTGGAGGAGACAGCCTGGGTCATGCCGTCCACATTAGAACGTGTTCCAGTTCTGAAGGAAGGGCGTCCTCATGACCGAGATCTGGCATGGGCCGGCGCACAACGATCTCGACGCTGACGGCCGCGAGTGCGCCGCGATTGTTTGAAGTAGCGTCAATCTGGACAATCACCGCCGGACATCGGCGAAAGGATCTCGGGTGCCGGAGGTCGTGACCGCAATCCGGCAGCGGCATGCCGTGTTCGTCGACGCGATACGCAGCCGACTGTGGCCGGTGCCCGCCCTGTGCGTCGTGACCGCGGTTCTCGTCGGTATCGGGCTTCCGCAACTCGACGCGGCGATCGACGCCAGGATGTCACCGATGCTCGCCCGTTATCTGTTCGGCGGCAGCGCCGACGCCGCGCGCGAGGTACTCGGCGCCGTTGCCACCTCACTCATGACCGTCACGTCTTTGACGTTCTCGCTGACCTTGGTGACGCTCCAGCTGGCCAGTAGCCAGTACTCGCCGCGGCTGTTACGGACCTTCGCCGCAGACCCCTTCGTCCAGCGCACGCTGGCGCTGTTCCTGGCGACATTCGCCTACGCGCTGACGGTGTTGCGAACGGTGCGTAATGAGAGCGAGGCGTCGAGTCTGTTCGTCCCGCGGATCTCGGTCACCGTGGCCTACCTGCTCGCGATGGCCAGTGTGCTGGCGTTGGTACTTTTCCTCGGCCATCTCGTGCGTCAGATCCGGATCGAGACGATGCTCGACCACGTCTCGACCGACATCACCGACATGGTGCGGCGTATCGGACACCCGCTCGACGAGGAGGACGAGGCCAGCGGCTTGACACCGGTGCCGCCCGCGCACTGCGAGATCGTCACGGCGCGGTCGTCGGGCTTCCTGGTGCAGGTCGACGAGCGCGCTCTGGTCGCCGCGGCCGTCGACGCCGATGCGGTGGTGTGGATCGACCGGCCGGTCGGTGCCAACGTGGTGGCCGGCGCGCCAGTTGCCTTCTTCTGGACTCCCGACGCCGGGAAGGCGCCAAACGAACGGGAGCGCGACGCGTTACGCGATTGCGTTGTCGCGGCACTCCACACCGGCGTCGAGCGGACCGCGACCCAGGACATCGGATATGGGCTGCGGCAGATGGTCGATGTTGTCGTCCGAGCACTATCGCCGGGGATCAACGACCCCACCACGGCTATTCACGCGTTGAACTCGTGTACCGCCGTTCTGTGTGAGTTGGTGGGTTACCGACTGGGAACGCGGGTTCTGCTGGACGGCGATGAGGCGGCCCGGGTGGTGCTGCGCCAGCCGGACTTCCCCGAACTCCTCGATCTGGTGTGCGGCCAGCCACAGCTCTACGGCGCGCAAGACCCTCAGGTGATGCGCGCATTGTTGGGGTTGTTGCGCGATGTGGCCTGGGTCGTGCGCCTTCCCGGGCAACGGGAGGCAATCGCGCAGCGCTGCGCTCAGCTGCGGCGTGGCATCGCCGCGCAGAACTTCGACGCCGCCGAGCGGGGCGAACTCGAGTGCGCGGCTCGTGACGTCGACGAGGCACTCAACCGGCGGTGGAGTCCGTCGACCTGACTCCAGATCTGGATGCGTTCAACGCGGATCCATCGCCCATCTTGTCGGCGCCGATGACGCTCAAGGACCCGTCCGATTCCAGCACCATCGCGCCGACCCCCGAAGATCCCCATGGCCGGAGGAACGAACCGCTTGCCAGAGGTCGGCGACGCTGATGCGTTCCCGGCGGATCGCGTCGTGATCGATCTCCCCGCCGATCATGAGCACGCTTGGGCTGGCGGTGACCACCACACGCCCCGCGACCGTGCGGGACAGCTTGGCGGCGACGTATTCCTGTTGGCAAACACCGTGTCCGTACGGTCGCGGACGGGGTGGTCGATGGCTGATACCCGCCGCTGTCTTGCTGGACCCGCCGATGGCAGCAGCGTTGCGCTTTCGAGACCTGTGCCCTGTGTGCGGGCGCTGTCACGACGCCTGTTCCGGTCGAGGCGTTCCCCGCATAGAAGCCGTGCGTCTGCCTCGCCGACGCGCAGCGGCTTTTCGCCGTCTCGGGCCGCCAGCGGGGCTAGCATCTGGCAATGCCGCAGCAGCAGGAGGTCACCGGCCTGGCGGCGACCATGACCGTGGTGGCCATGGGCCTGGGATACAGCATCACGGCGGGTGATCCGACGATCCTGTCCGCCAATCTCGCCGAAGTCCGACGCGGCCTGGAGTTCAGCCCGAGCACCGCGAGTTTCCTGGCGTGCCTGGCGACTCTGACGCTGGCCGCCGCGGTCCTGGGTGCCGGCGCGCTCGGCGACCGCTATGGCATGAAGCGGATGTTCGTCATCGGCACCTACGGCTCGATCGGGTTCGGGGTGCTGGCAGCGGCGGCACCTAACGTGGCTGTGCTGACGTTCGCCCGCGCCGGTATCGGGGTCGCCTTCGCCTTCGTCCTCGGTCTGTCACTGGCGATCGTCAACGCGGTCTTCCCGCCGGGGCGGCGGGCCGCCTCGATCGCGACATATCTCGGCGCCGGCCACGCGCTGAGTGTGTTCCAGCCGGCGGTCGGCAGCTGGCTGGCGACCCAATACGGGTGGCGGGCTTGCTTCTTGGTGACACCCGTGCTGGCCGCCGTCACACTCGTCGTCACCTTGCGCTACGTACCCGAGACGGTGCGCTGGCAACGCAAGCTCGACCTGGTGGGTATCGGGCTGGCTGCGGCGGGTCTGGTTCTGATCATTCTCGGTCTGACGGAACTGCAGGGCGGCTTCCACATCAGCGCGGTGGTACAGATCCTGGTCGGCCTCGGCTCGGCGGTGGCGTTCGTGGTGTGGGAGAGGCGCGTCGACGCGCCCGCCTTGGACATGCGCATTTTCTCCTCCGGACGTTTCAACGCCGCGGTGGCGGCGGGCGCGACGTTCAACTTCCTGCAGGGCGGCGCGACCATCCTGTTCGCCTACTACCTGGTCACCATTCGCGGAGAGTCACCGGAACTGTTGGGGCTCCTACTCATTCCGGCGGTTCTTCTGGCCGCGCTAGCGGCCACGGCCGCGGGCCGGGCCGTGGTGCGGTTCGGGGAACGCACGGTGCTAATCGCGGGGCTGGCGATCCTTCTCGCTGGGATGTTGATGCTGGTGGTGCTCGACGCGAGCACACCGATTCTGGTCCTGGGCGTCGCGGTCACGCTCAATTCCATCGGCGGTGCGGTGGTACAGACGCCGCAGTCGACCATCATGATGTCCAGTGCGCCGGCAGAGCTGGGTGGGGTGATCTCGGCGGTCAAACCCGCTGTCGGCCAGGCAAGTTATTCGATGGGGCCCGCGTTGTTCGCTCTGGTGGGTACGACGTTGTTCCTGCGCGACGGTCGGCGCAAGCTCGAGGGGTCCGGGATCTCCGAGGAACAGGCGCGCGACGCGCTGCGCGTTGCGCACGGCGGGGTGCCGGGGCCGGCCGCGGGTGCGGAGGTACTCGACCCGGACAAGGCCCGGTGGGTGGTCTCGGAGGCCAACCAGAGCTGGCTGGCCGCGATCCACGACCTGAGCCTGATCATGGCCGTCGTGCCCGCGGCGGCGATCGTCCTCGCCTGGATCCTGCTTCGACCGAAGCCTGGTACCCGGGCACGCTGACATGGCACCCTGACCGGTATGCAGCAACCACCCGAACCGCGCTATCTCGACGACCGGCCCGCCTATTGGGCCAAGCACAAGCCCGACGAGGAAGCCATCAGCTACCTCAGCCGCAGCTGGAACTGGGCGCAGTGGGACGATCGGGTCCGCCGGCTGGCCGGTGCGTTGGTGAAGCGCGGCGTCGGCCACGGCGACGTGGTGGCCTTCCTGGACAAGAACCACCCGGCCTGCGTCGAGCTGACGCTGGCCGCGGCAACGTTGGGCGCCGCCACCGCCATCATCAACGTCCGGCTGTCCGGTCCGGAGATGGACTACGTCCTCAACGATTCCGGCGCCAAACTGCTGATCGTCGGTAGCGAGATGAAGGCGGCCATCGACAAGATCCGGGACCGGCTCACGCACCTCGAACACGTCATCGAGGTGACTCCCGACGGCGATGAGGGCGACGAGTACGAGGCCATGCTCGCCGCCGCCACGCCGGTCGGGCGCGGGCCCGAGGTGCAGCCCGACGACGTGTGCCTGATCATGTACTCCTCGGGCACCACCGGCCACCCCAAGGGGGTCACGCTCACCCAGCGCAACCTGTTGGCGCACACGCTGAATGCGGGCACCTTCGAGTTCGAACAAGGGGACAAGAACCTGGTGGCGATGCCGCTGTTCCACGTCGGTGGTTCGTCCTATGTGCAGTACGGGCTGCATGCCGGCATCCCCACCATCATGACCCGCGATGCCGACGGTGCGTCGCTGGCGGGAGCGATCCTGCAGGGAGCCAACCGTACTTTCCTGGTGCCCGCCGTGCTGGGCAAGGTGCTGGAGTCCGGCGATGACGCGGTCAAGCTGTTCGGTGCGCTGCGCACCTTTGTCTACGGTGCGTCACCGATGCCGCCCGCGCTGCTCAAATCGGCCCTGAAGGCGTGGCCGGACACCGATTTCATCCAGGTGTACGGACTGACCGAGGTATGTGGGGCGATCACCCAGCTTTCCCCGGAGGTGCACCGCGACGACTCGCGCCCCGACCGGCTGATCAGCGCCGGCCAGCCCGCCCGTGAAGTGGAGGTCAGGGTGGTCGACCCCGACACGCTGACCGAGCTGCCTACCGGACAGCCGGGCGAATTGTGGTTCCGTACACCGCAGCTGATGAAGGGCTACCACAACAAGCCGGACGCGACCCAAGCGGCCATCACCGAGGACGGCTGGTTCCGCACCGGTGACATCGGCCGGGTCGATGAGGACGGTTTCGTGTTCGTCGAGGACCGGCTCAAGGACATGATCATCTCCGGCGGCGAGAACATCTATTCCGTCGAGGTGGAGCGGGTGCTCACCGATCATCCCGCGGTGCTCGACGCCGCGGTGTTCGGGGTCCCGGACGAGAAGTGGGGCGAGTCGGTCAAAGCGGTTGTCGAATTGTCCTCGGGACAAACCACTTCCGAGAGCGAACTGATCGCCTGGTGTCGCGAGCGGCTGGCCCGCTACAAGTGCCCACGCAGTGTCGAGATTTCGGAGGCGTTGCCCCGCAACCCCACCGGCAAATTGCTCAAGCGGGACCTGCGTAGACCCTATTGGGAGAACCGCGACCGCGCGATCTGATGACAGTCCGCATCGACGATCTGCTGGAGCGCTTGCACGTCGTCGCGCTGCCGATGCGGGTGCGTTTCCGGGGGATCACGGTGCGCGAGGTGGCGTTGATCGACGGTCCGTCGGGGTGGGGCGAATTCGGGGCATTCGTCGAGTACGAGCCGCCCGAGGCGGCATCCTGGCTGGCATCCGCCATCGAATCGGCTTACGGCACAAGGCCGTCGCCCCGCCGGGAGCGGATTCCGATCAACGCGACGGTACCTGCGGTTCCGGCCGTGCAGGTACCGGAGGTGCTGGCCCGGTTCCCCGGCGCGCGCACCGCGAAGGTGAAGGTGGCCGAGCCGGGACAGACGCTGGCCGACGACGTCGCCCGGGTCGACGCGGTGCGTGCGGCGATACCGACGGTGCGGGTGGATGCCAACGGCGGCTGGACGGTCGAGGAGGCGGTCGCGGCCGCGGCTGCACTCACCTTGGACGGTGCACTGGAGTACATCGAGCAGCCGTGCCGCACCGTGGCCGAACTCGCCGAGGTGCGCCGGCGGGTGGACGTGGCGATCGCCGCCGACGAGAGCATTCGAAAGGCCGCCGACCCGCTGGCCGTGGTGCGAGCCGGCGCCGCCGACATCGCGGTGCTCAAGGTCGCACCGCTGGGCGGAGTATCGGCGCTGCTGGACATCGCCGCCGAGATCGACATCCCGGTGGTGATCTCCTCAGCGCTGGACTCCGCGGTCGGCATCGCGGCCGGACTCGTGGCAGCCGCGGCCCTGCCGGAGCTCGAACACGCCTGCGGGCTGGGTACCGGCGGACTGTTCGTCGAGGACGTCGCCGAGATCATGCCCGTCGACGGCAGCCTCCCTGTCGGCGAGGTCGCGCCGGACCCGGCGCGGCTGGCCGCGCTCGCCGCGCCGCCGCCGCGCCGGGATTGGTGGATCGAGCGGATGCGGGTCTGTTTCGCGCAGGCCAGCGCGTCGCTCAGTCCGCGGTCAGCGCCTTGAGTTCGGTGATCGCCGCGCGCACGTAGTGGGCCAGGTCGCGCTCGTCGTCGGCGCCGACCCACTGGTCGAACGCCAGCTTGAACACCGCGCCGCCGGTGTCGGCGGTCAGCCGGGCCGCCGTGTCGGCGACCCCGCGCAGCCGCAATCCGTCGGCCAGTGCGCCGGTGAGGGCGGCCAGCTTGATCAGCTCGCGTTCCTGGAGTCCGGGGTTGGCGGCGATCACCGCCTGTCGTAGCCGCGATCCCGCGCGGCGGCCGTCGAAGAATGCCGCCGCCTGTTGCAAAGCGTTACTGACCGCTTCCAGGGGACGGGTCGAATCAGGAGCTTCGGCAACGGCTTTCGTCAACTGCTCCAGCAACGGTCGCTGGCCGCCGAAGAGCACCTCGCGCTTGTCGGCGAAGTACCGGAAGAAGGTGCGCTCGGTCAGCCCGGCTCGCTCGGCGATCTCGGCGACCGTCGTCTGGTCGAACCCGCGCTCGGTGTACAGCGCCAGCGCCGCCTCCTGTAGGCGGCCCTGTGCGTCCGGTTCCCAGCGAGCCATGGCGGAATATTACCGGGATGACAGTTGCTGACATCATCGCTAGCTGTAGATGACAGCGACTGACATGGAGGTCGAGATGCGGATATTCGTGACGGGCGCACCGGGGTGGGTGGGCTCGGTGGTGGTGCCGGAGCTCCTGGGCGCCGGCTACCAGGTACTGGGCCTGGCGCGCTCTGAGTCCGCCGCGACGGTGTCAGGACGAACGCGATGACCGCAGGCATCATGCTCGCGCCGGACCGCGGCGCGGACAACGTCGTCGACGATGTCCTGGCCAAGGCCCGGGCGGCGGCCGGTGCGGGGGTTCGCCAGCTTTGGGTGGCTCAACAGCTGGACTTCGACGCCGTCACGCTGGCTGCATTGGTCGGCTCGGCGAACCCCGGAGTCGGAGTGGGTACCTCAGTGGTGCCGATCAACCCCCGCCATCCGCTGATCCTGGCCGCCGCCGTGCAGACCGCGCAGGCGGCCACGCACGGTAGTTTCACCCTGGGACTCGGACTCGGCGTGGCGTTTCTGGAAGAGTCCGTGTTCGGGCTGTCGTGGACACACACGGTGGCGCGGCTAAGGGAATACCTCGGCATTCTCGACACCATCCGGACCGGGCGCCGCCTCGATCATCACGGTGCGCACCTGACGGCCGTCGACCCCGACGTACTGCCGGTCGCGCTGGCCGGGTCCGCGCCGTTTCCCATCCTGGTCGCCGCGATGGGGCCGCGTGCCCTACAGGTCACCGGTGAATTGGCCGACGGCACAATCGTTGCCAACACCGGACCACGGACGATCGAGGGGTTCGTCGTACCGACGATCACGCGAGCGGCGATCGGTGCGGAGCGGTCCGCACCACGGGTGGTTGCCATGGTCAGCGTCGCCGTTACCGACGACGTCGAGTCGACCCGGGCCGAGATTGCCCCCCGCCTGGCGTTCTACGACTCCATCCCGTCGTACCAGAAGACCTTGGCGCGCGAGGGCGTCTCGGCCAGTGTCGATCTCGCCGCGATCGGGACCGAGGAGTCGGTCACCAAGACGCTGCGCGGCTACCTGGACGCCGGAGCGACCGAACTGGTGATCCTGCCGCAGCAGACCGGTCCGGCTGAGTTGAAGAGGATCTACGAGATGGCGGCCGGTCTATAGGCTTGTCGTGTGTTGTTGCGCCCTGGCGAGGAGTTCGGCGGCTATGTCGTCGACCGGGTGTTGGGGCGTGGCGGCAACGGGACGGTCTACCTGGCGCACCGGGCCGCCGAGCCGCCGGTCGCGCTGAAGGTGCTGCACGGCACGCCCACGCTTGAAGCGCTGGAGCAGTTGCGGCGAGAGTACGAGATCGCCGCCGAACTGCACCACCCGCACATTGCCGCGATGGCGGAGCGCGGGCCGACGTGGCTGGCCATGCAGTACGTCGACGGCGGCGACGGCACCGGACTCGCCACCCTGGCCGAGAAGTTGGCGGCGCTCGGCCAGATCGCCGACGCCCTGGACTACGCGCATACTCGCGGCGTCGTGCACTGTGATGTCAAACCGGCCAACATCCTTGTCCACCGAGACTTTCCCCACGGCGGCGCGGTGCTGATCGACTTCGGGGTCGCGCACGTCGCGGGCGAGTCCATACCGCCGAGAGCTGCCCGGCCGCGCCACGTCCAGGCGTCGCTGCCCTATGCGGCTCCCGAGCTGCTGACCGGTGAACAGCCGTCGGCCGCGACCGATGAGTATGAACTGGCATGTACCGCGGTCGAATTAATCACCGGCGCAACGCCATTCCGAGCGGCCACGGCGGTGGGCCTTTTTGACGCGCACCTGCACCATCGTCCTCCACGCGTTTCGCACCACTCGCGCTGGATACCAACAGCTTTCGACTCCATTCTTGCCAAGGCCATGGCCAAACGCGCAGAGCTGCGTTACCAGAGCTGCGCGGAATTCATCCACCTCATCACGCGCGTTCTGAAGTGACGAGCACGTCAAATCCTGTGTAACAGAAGATTAACCGCCGTGACGCTTCAGCGGTTACGGCACTGGCTACTTCTAGGAGATGGGAGCGCCTACCGCCTACGACAATTCAGCGTTGGCCCACGAAGAGGCCGGCTACCACAAGGGGCTCAAGCCCCGGCAGCTGCAGATGATCGCCATCGGGGGAGCGATCGGGACCGGGCTGTTCATGGGCGCCGGAGGGCGCCTCCACACCGCGGGCCCCGGTCTGTTCATCGTCTATGCCATCTGCGGGCTGTTCGTGTTCTTCATCCTGCGGGCTCTCGGTGAGCTTGTCCTGCATCGGCCGTCGTCGGGCTCCTTCGTGTCGTACGCGCGAGAGTTTTTGGGGGAGAAGGCTGCCTACGTCGCAGGCTGGATGTACTTCTTCAACTGGGCGTGCACATCGATCGTCGACGTCACCGCGATCGCGCTCTACATGCATTACTGGGGCTCATTCAAGGCGATTCCGCAGTGGACGATCGCATTGGTCGCTCTGGTGATCGTGCTGACTGTGAACATGATCTCGGTCAAGGTGTTCGGCGAGATGGAGTTCTGGGCAGCACTGATCAAGGTCGTCGCCCTGGTGACGTTCTTGCTGGTGGGCATCGTGTTCCTGGCCGGTCGATTCACCATCGAGGGTGCGGCGACCGGGCCGTCGGTGATCGCGGACAACAGGGGCATGCTGCCCAGCGGCCTGCTGGCCCTGGTGGTCATCACCTCCGGCGTCATCTTCGCTTATGCCGCTGTGGAATTGGTGGGCACCGCGGCTGGCGAAACCGAGAATCCGGACAAGGTGATGCCCAAAGCCATCAACTCGGTGGTGTTCCGCATCGCGATCTTCTACGTCGGCTCGTTGGTCCTGCTTGCACTTCTACTGCCCTACACCACCTACAAGCAGGGCGAGAGTCCGTTCGTGACCTTCTTCTCCCGGATCGGGGTCCCCGCCGCGGGCACGATCATGAACTTCGTGGTGCTCACCGCGGCACTGTCGAGCCTCAACGCCGGGCTGTACTCGACCGGACGCATTCTGCGGTCGATGGCGATGAACGGCAGCGCACCGCAGTTCACCACGCGGATGACCAAGCGCGGCGTCCCGTTCGCGGGAATCGCGCTGACCGCATGCTTCACCGTCGTGGGTGTCTTCCTGAATCTGGTGGTGCCGGCCGAGGCATTCAACATCGCACTGGACCTGTCGGCGCTGGGCATCATCGCCTCGTGGGGCACCATCGTCATCTGCCAGATCCAGCTGTACCGCTGGTCGCAGAAGGGCATTCTGAGTCGCCCGGCGTTCCGGCTGTGGGGTACGCCCTACACGAGCTACGCCACCCTGGTCTTCCTCGCCGCCGTCACCGGCCTGATGTGTTTCGAGAACGTCTGGAACCTGATCGCGCTGCTGGTCATCGTGCCGGTGTTGGTCCTCGGCTGGTACCGGGTGCGCGGCCGGGTGCTCGAGGTGGCCCGCGAACGTGTGGGCTACACCGGCGACTACCCGGTCGTCGCCGAGACTCCGCTGCAGGACGAGTTCCTTGGCGAGGACCGTCGCTAGGTCACCCCGAGCCCCCGGTCACGCATTGGACACTGGAGTTGACCTGCGTAGCGCGCAATACTGACGCACGGGGATTCGCATCGGAGGTCGACGTGAGGAAGCGTGTGTTGTCGACAGCCGCCGCGGCCCATCTCCGGCCGACCGGTCCGGCCGCGGCCATGGTGCATCCCGACGGAGGCATCAATGTGGTTGCCGGGACGCCCGATGCGATCGCCGCCGTGGTGGGCGGCCCGCAGTGGGAGACGATGAGCAGCCGCCACGGCGTGGTGTTCTGGTTCACGACCAACGGCCGCAGGCGCACTGACGTCAACCGGCTGGCGACGCAACTGTTGCTCGCGACGTCGCGGTGGTCGGCCGCCGAGGTCCCGCTGCTCTACGGTCCCGTGCTCGTGGCGGCGCGTTCCTCGGACGGTTCGCCGTCGGCGTTGTCGATGGCGCATTTCGAGGTTCTCAACACCCGCTCGATGTTGTCGTGGCGGGCGCGTCGTGTCCTGCGCCGGCGCATCGAAGGCGAGCGTCTCGCCGGGCCGATGCCGATGTCGCGGTTCGGGTAGACGTAGCGGCGGGCCGCTCACGACGATTTGCGCCGCGCAAGTGCGAGATTGACGATGCCCAGCAGAACAGCCACGGTGGCGAGCCCCAGAGCGGTGAGGGCGGGCCAACCCAGTGCTGCCGCCCCGCCGGGGGTGGGGCTGGCAGCGGAGGCGGGGGACATGGATCCGTGGCCGCTGCCGGCCGGGAGCATCAGCATGGGAGCGGGATGCTCAGGTTCTGCTGTGCCGATCTTCGCCTTCTCGTCCCAGCGGACGATCGTGCCGTCGGTGTACGTCTGCACGGCAGGCAGGTAGATCATCGGCTCCTTGGGCAGCGGGCCCGCGGAGATGCTGAACATGTCGAACTGGTTGGGCGGGATGCCGGCCTGAGGACCGGTGGCTTTCCACTCGACAGTGGAGACGTAGTCGGTGATCTCGTTTCCATCGTCATCCTTGCTGGGCGTCGCCAGCTTCTTCTTCGTCACCGTCGCCGTCCATCCCGGCTTGGGCTGCGTGTCGACCGAGATGATCGGTTGATCATCGGGCAGCGTCACGAGGAGGTCCGTGGTTGCGGCGGTGTCCGACTCGCTCGGCACGCGGAAGGTGAGGACGCCGTAGCCGCCCTGTGTGGCGTCAGTTCCGGATACTTCGACGTGGGCCCACGCCGGTCCGGCGACGGCGATGCCGAGGGCCGCCACGGCTGTTGCGATGAACGTTGCGCGCAGAGATGCTCTCATCATCAGTATTTCCGATGTCCTTTCCTCCTGGCCCGCCGCCGTCCGGTCGGTCCGCTGACAACAGTCGGCCGGGGGACGCTGTGGGTTCCTCCCGGCGGCTGCCAATGTGCTGTGAACCGTCGAAGGCCGGGCCGGCGGGGATCCGATCGGCGCCGGGACGGGAAGTCGAGGGTGCCCTGGGAACTAGTGAAACTGCCTAGCCGACTACTGCGGCGTGAGGGATGCGATTGACCGTTGTCGGGCTGAAGAATCAGACGACCGCCGGCAGAGATCTTGTGCGCGGCCGCTGTGTGAGCCGTGACCGGCAGCGTGGCCGACCGCGTCGATGCCGAGCTGGTCAGCCGCTTTGCGACGTGCTGCCGGGCGCTGGGGTTGGCGGTCCACGACCGGCGCAGGCCCGCCGACCTGTCGGCGGCACGCCGGGGTTTCGCCGAGCTGACCCGGATCGCCCACGATCATTGCGACGCGTGGGCGGGTTTGGCAGCATCTGGCGAGACCACCATCGGGGTCCTGGCGGCCGTTGCGCGCACCTCGGCGAGCAGTGGGATCTTGCAGCGGCGCGCCGAACTCGCCACCCGCGCCTTGGGATTCGACTACGACAGTGGACTCTATCTTCGGTTTCGGGCCAGTGACCCCGATGAGTTCCATCTCGCGTACGCCGCGGCTCTGGCTCTCGAGGGTGATTGTGGTCGAGCGGCGGGCATCGTCGCGGAGTTGAGGGACCGCAGGCCGGCGTGGCGTGAAGCGCGCTGGGTCGACGCAGCGTTGTGTTCGCGTGCTCGCCGCTGGGCGGACGTGGTGACGCTGCTGACGCCACTTGCCAACGACCCTGCCCTGGACGTGGTGTTCGCCCACGCGGTCAAGATCGCCCTCGGAGTGGCGTTGGCGCGACTCGGGATGTTCACTGCGGCACTGTCGTATGTGGAGGCGCCTGCGGGTCCGGTGGGGTTGGCGGCGTCGGACGGGGCGCTGGTCAAGGCGCTGTCGTTGCGGGCGTGTGGGAATGAGGACGACGCGATCGCGGTCCTACAGGAGCTCTATGTCGCCGATCCGGCCAACGATCAGGTCGAGCAGGCGCTGTCGGATCCAACGTTCGGTATCGCCACGACCACGGCTGGCCGCATCGCGGCCCGAACCGATCCCTGGGATCCCGAGACCGAGCCGGGCGCGGACGAATTCGTCGACCCCGACTCACGTGAGCGGAAGACGGCCCTGCTCGAGGAGGCCGAACGTGAACTCGATGAGTTCATCGGCCTGGAGGAGGTGAAGAATCAGGTGTCGCGATTGAAAAGTTCGGTCGCGATGGGCATCCGCCGCGAGCAGCGCGGGTTGGCGGTAGCGCAACGCAGCCACCACCTGGTCTTCGCTGGCCCGCCGGGCACCGGTAAAACGACCATTGCCCGGGTTGTGGCCAAGATCTATTGCGGCCTGGGATTGTTGAAGAAAGAGAATGTCCGCGAGGTGCATCGGGCCGACCTGATCGGTCAGCACATCGGGGAGACCGAGGCCAAGACCAACGCGGTCATCGACAGTGCGCTGGACGGCGTGCTGTTCCTCGACGAGGCCTACGCGCTGGTCGCCACCGGGGCCAAGAACGACTTCGGTCTGGTGGCCATCGACACCCTGCTCGCTCGGATGGAGAACGACCGGGATCGATTGGTGGTCATCGTCGCCGGCTACCGGGCTGACCTCGACCGGTTCTTGGACACCAACGAGGGACTGCGGTCGCGGTTCAGCCGCAGCATCGAGTTCCCGTCTTATTCGGCCGGGGAGTTGGTCGACATCGCCGCGGCGATGGCCGCCAAACGCGACAGTGTCTTCGAGCCCGAGGCGCTCGGCGACCTCGAGGAACTGTTCGGCTGGCTGGCGGCGGCGGCGACACCGGACTCCGCCGGCGTCGCGCGCCGCAGTCTCGACATCGCCGGTAACGGTCGCTTCGTGCGAAACGTCGTCGAACGATCAGAGGAGGAACGGGAATTCCGGCTGGATCACACCGATCCGCCTGGCGCGCAGGAGCTCAGCGACACCCAACTCATGACCATCACCGCCGCCGACGTCCGCGGCTGCGTCGTGCCGCTGCTGCGCGGTCTGGGCCTTACGGCGCCGGCGTGAGACCCACCCAAGAACGCCGCGCGTTCGCCTCACGCACCCCGTCCAACGACAACTCCGACGGGCTCGGCTACCGACGTGGTTTCATCACCCGTCATCAGGTCACCGGATGGCGATTTGTCCTGCGTCGCATAGCTTCCGGGATTGCCCTGCATGACACCCGCATGCTGGTGGACCCACTGCGCAGCCAATCGCGCGCGGTGACGATGGGTGGACTCATCGTCATCACCGGCCTGGTCGGTTGTTTCGTCTTCTCGGTGCTCCGTCCCAACGGGACGGCGGGGAGCAACCCCATACTGGCCGATCGTGACACGTCGGCGCTCTATGTCCGTGTCGACGACCGCCTGCACCCTGTGCTCAATCTGATCTCGGCTCGGCTCATCACCGGTCGGCCAGCCACACCGAAAGTGGTGAATAGCTCCGCTCTGGACACCCTCCCTCGCGGGCCGGTGGTAGGCATCCCTGGTGCACCGGAACGCATGGTGCAAAATACTTCCCGCGATGCCGAGTGGACGGTCTGCGACCGTCTGGACGGGATGTATTCCGGGACCACGGTGATCGGCGGCCCTCTGGTTCAGGGCGGCGCGCGCGCGTCCGCCTTACCCCGAGACAAGGCAGTGTTGGTCGCCGGCGGATCTCCCGATGCGCCTACGACCTGGCTGTTGTGGGACGGCCGGCGCAGCCGCATCGATCTGTCCGACCGCGCGGTCACCGACGCACTGGGTCTGCCGGTTCCGCTTCCCGCGCCACGTCCCGTCGCGTTGGGACTGTTCAATGCGATCCCTGAAAGCGCACCACTAGTGGCACCCGCCATCCCGGGAGCGGGCACCATGCCCCTGTTCCCGATGTCGGTGCTCGTGCCTGTCGGGTCGGTGGTGTCGGCGCTCGGTATTGACGACACATTGTTCTACTACGCCGTCTTGCCTGACGGCCTGCAGCCGATATCGGCGGTGTTGGCAGCGCTGTTGCGCAACAGCAATTCCTATGGGTTGGCGCAGCCACCCCGACTCGCCGCGGACGAGATCGCTCACCTGCCGGTGTCGCGGGTGCTCGCCGCCGCGACGTATCCCGATCAGCCGATCAGTTTGACGGACACGATGAGCGCACCGGTCACCTGTGTGCAGTGGTCGCAACGCGCCGGCGCACCGTCAAGCTCACTGACGATCATGACGGGCGCAGTGTTGCCGATCGCCGACAGCGCGCATCCGGTCGAACTCGCCGCGGCAGAGAGCTCGCTAACCGCTACGCGCGTGGTGTTGCCCATCGGTACGGGTTACTTCGTCCAGACCGTCGCTCAGCAGCCGCCATCTCCACCGGCCGGCGCTCTGTTCTGGGTGTCCGATACCGGCGTGCGGTACGGGATCGAAGCCGCCAATTCGGACGAGCTGGCCGCAACCGTCGCGGCGCTCGGGTTGACGATGCCCGCCACGGCGGCCCCGTGGTCGGTGCTGGCCTTGCTGGCGCCGGGCCCCGCGTTGTCGAGCGGGGCCGCATTGCTGGTGTTCACGGGAACGGAGAAGCGTTGAGCAGGCTCATCTTCGAGGCTCACCGGCGGCTCCCCGGACCGCCGGTCCGGCAGGGCGCCATCACGATCGAGCCGCCTCCGGCGCTACCACGGGCAGTGCCCGCATCGCTGCTGCGCCGGGCACTGCCGATCTTGATCGTCCTGTTGATTGTGGGCATGATTGTCGCGCTGTTCGCGACCGGAGCCGGGCTCCTCTCGCCGCAGACCCTCTTTTTTCCCTTCGTCGTGTTGCTGGCCGCCACGGCGCTGTATCGCGGGAACGAGACCAAGACACGGACCGAAGAGGTCGACGCCGAACGCGCGGACTACCTGCGCTACTTGTCGGTGGTGCGCGACAACATCCGTGCCCAGGCCGCCGATCAGCGCGCCGATCTTGAGTGGTCGCATCCAGACCCCGCGGCGCTGGCAACGATCCCGGGGACGCGGCGGCAGTGGGAACGCGATCCGGCCGACCGAGACTTCCTGGTGTTGCGCGCCGGGCTGCACGACGTGCCGCTAGGAACCATGCTGCGGGTCACCGACGCCACCGACGACGTCGATCTGGAACCCGTGGCGCACACTGCGTTGCGAAGCCTGCTCGACATCCAACGAACCGTTCGCAGCGCGCCCAAAGGGATCGACCTGTCGGTGAGTGCGAGGTTGACTCTGGTCGGTGTCACGGGGGACGCACGTGCAGCGGTGCGGGCCTGGCTTGCGCAAGCTGTGACGTGGCACGACCCAGCTGTTCTAGGAGTTGCCTTGGCCAGCCCCGATCTCGAGGCGCCAGACTGGTCGTGGCTCAAATGGCTTCCGCACGTCGATCTCCCGGGATTTGTGGACGCACTGGGTCCAGCTCGCCAGCTCAGCCGGGACCCTGACGATCTCCTGACGCGTCTCGGTCCTGCGCTCGCAGGACGTCCCGGTTTCGGTGGCGGGAATGGCGGCGACATGCGCCATCTGGTCATCGTTGTCGATGTCCCGAACTTCGATCTGTCGACGTCGGTGTTGTCGGCCGGATGGGCCGGGGTCACCGTGGTGCATCTGACCGAAGCACAACCGCACCGGGAGCAGTACCCCGACCCTGAAAGGCCCGTGTTGAAGGTCGCGGGCGGAGCGATCGAGCGCTGGGAGACGGGCGGCTGGCAACCGTATGTGGGGTGCGCCGACCGGATGACCGCCGCCGAAGCCGCCCATCTGGCCCGCCGCCTGGCACGCTGGGACTCCAATCCCGCTCATACCGGATTGCGATCCGCGGCGGTGAGCGGCGCGACGTTCACCGCACTGCTCGGCATCGACGACGCCACCGACCTGGATGTGCCCGCGCTGTGGGCCCCACGAGAACGGGACCGGGAGCTGCGGGTGCCGATCGGCGTGACGGCCACCGGTGTCCCGATGTATTTCGACCTCAAGGACGAGGCCGAGGGTGGTATGGGGCCGCACGGCTTGATGATCGGCATGACCGGCTCGGGTAAGTCGCAGATGTTGATGTCGATCCTGCTGTCGCTGTTGACCACTCACTCGGCGGATCGGCTCATCGTCATCTACGTGGATTTCAAGGGGGAGGCCGGCGCCGATATTTTCCGGCATTTCCCGCAGGTCGTCGCGGTTATCTCGAACATGGCCGAGAAGAAGTCATTGGCCGACCGGTTCGCCGACACGCTGCGCGGTGAGGTCGCCCGCCGGGAGAACGTGCTGCGGGACGCCGGTCGCCGCGTGCAGGGCAGCGCCTTCAACTCGGTCACCGAATACGAGGCCGCACGGCCTGCCGCCGAAGCTGCTGGAATCGATCTTCCGCCGCTGCCGACGCTGTTCGTGGTTGCCGACGAGTTCACCCTGATGCTGGCCGAACATCCCGAGTACGCCGACCTGTTCGACTACGTCGCCCGCAAGGGGCGGTCGTTTCGGATCCACATCCTGTTCGCCTCGCAGACCCTCGACATCGGCCGGATCCGCGACATCGACAAGAACACCTCGTATCGCATCGGGCTGAAGGTGGCCAGTCCGGCGGCTTCCCGGCAGATCATCGGCGTCGAAGACGCCTATCACGTCGAATCAGGCAAGGAACACAAGGGCATCGGCTTTCTGGTACCCGCTCCCGGCGCCGCCCCGATCAAGTTCCGCAGCACCTACGTCGACGGCATCTACGACCCACCACGCCCGGTGA